>NZ_JBMDKE010000033.1:0-76322 GCF_057809555.1 Niveispirillum sp. FG156
CCGCCCCCCCCCCCCCCGCTACGATGAAGTCTCGGTAGTGACATCAACGGTCAGCCATTTATGCCGCTGGTGTAAAGCCGCCCTTAAAGATCGGCGGGCGGTGGCGGGCCGGGCAGCCAGCGGCCCCGCATGTGCTAACGCGCGGCGGCACGCAGCCGGGCCGTGTAATCCGGCAGTTCCGGTCCCAGCAGGCGTAGGCCGAAATCGGCCGCCGTGGTGGCAATGCCGGCATCATCCAGCGCCCGCCCCGCCGCGACCGCATGACGGGCCAGTTCCAGTTCCTGCCCCCAGAAATAGACGCGGGCGGCCTTCACCTTTTCCTGCATCCGCTGCACCTCTTCCACCCGCGTGTCATTCATCAGCGGCAGCCAGATATCCGGCATCCGCCGGCAACTGGGAGGCCAGATCCAGTTCCCGATGCAGTCCGAGAATGTCGGGGTCCAGTTCCACCACCGTCACCCGCGTGACAGCCGGTAGCAGGGCACAATTGACGGCACACCAGCCCATGCCCATGCCATAGATCAGCACATGGCCGCCGGCATGGCGGATGCCGATCTCCTGACTTTCCAGCTCCATAGGCGCCGTCGACATCCAGGTCTCGCCATCGCGGATAAGGGCCACCATTGTCGAGCACCGGCATGGCTGGGGTCCAGTAGCCGGAGCTGATGCTGAACGGCGCCGTCCGCAAATTCCAGCGCCCCTGGGACGACAAGGTATAGCGTGGAATGAACAGGTCAGTCTGATAGGAGGCCATGCCCTGGAACGGGTTGGCAAAGGCGGACTGGTCAGTCATTTGCACCCTGCTGTTGTCGTCTACCGGATGTCGGCACCCATTACGGGTAGCATTTCCGGATCAGACTGGCGAGGGGTCATATGACCTAACCGACAACCCCCGCCGCCCGCAGCAGGGTGATGCGACCGGCATCCAGGCCCAGCAGGTCCGACAGAACCCGGTCGGTATCGGCGCCCAGGTCTGGCGGCGCCTGGCTTTCCACCACGGGGGAGGTGCCGAACTTCACGGGGCTGGCAACGCCCGGCACGGGGCCAGCGGTGGGATGCTGCATGGTCAGCGCCATGCCGCGATGGCGCACCTGCGGGTCGGCGAAGGCGGCGGACAGGCTGTTGATGGGGCCGGCGGGTACATCCGCCGCCTCCAGCGCGTCCAGCCATTCCGCCCCGGGTCGCGTCGTCAGGCGGGCGGTGAGCAGCGCCGTCAGTTCCACACGGTTGGCGACACGGGCGCGGTTGGTGGCGAACCGGTCATCCGTGCCCAGGTCCGCCACGTCCAGCACCTCGCACAGGCGCTGGAACTGCCGGTCATTGCCGACGGCCAGATTGATATGGCCATCGGCCACGGCGAACATGTCATAGGGCACGATGGAGGGGTGGCCATTGCCCATCCGCCTTGGGTCGCGGCCCGATACCAGCACGTTCAGCGCCTGATTGGCCATGGCGGCCAGCATGCAATCCAGCAGGGCCACATCGATCCGCTGCCCCTGGCCCGTGCGGTCACGATGATGCAGGGCGGCCAGAATGGCGTTGCCGGCATAAAGACCGGTGATGATATCGGCCAGCGCCACGCCAGCCTTGGCGGGTCCGCCATCGGGGCTGCCGGTGACACTCATGAGCCCGCTCATCCCCTGGATCAGGAAATCATAGCCCAGGCGTTGCGCATAGGGGCCGTCCTGACCGAAGCCGGTGATGGAGCAATAGATCAGGCGGGGGTTGAGGACCGACAGGCTGTCATAATCCAGCCCATACTTGGCAAGACCCCCGACCTTGTAATTCTCCACCACCACATCGGCGCTGCGGGCCAGATCGCGGATGATGGCCTGCCCGTCGGGCGTGGTGAAATCCACCGCGATGGAGCGCTTGTTGCGGTTGGCGGTCAGGAAATAGGCGGACGGGCTGTCGGGGCCGTCCACGAAGGGGGGCCCCCAGCGGCGGGTGTCATCCCCCTCCCCCGGTCGTTCCACCTTGATGATTTCGGCCCCGAAATCACCCAGCATCTGTGTGGCCCAGGGACCAGCCAGGATGCGGGACAGATCAAGGACGCGGATACCGTCAAGGGCGGCTTGCATGGAGAGGCTCCGGGGGTGTGCAGTGGTAGGCGTGTTGCCCTCACCCTCCCATCGCTTGGCAGCGATGGGCCCCTCCCTCTCCCACCTTCGTGGGCGAGGGTTGGAATTTAAGCCCCTCGCCCGCGTCGCGGGAGAGGGAGGGGCCCGAACGCGTCCGCGTTTGGGAGGGTGAGGGAGCACCAGATCCTTAGAAAAACGCCTGAATGCCGGTGATCGCCCGGCCCAAGATCAGGGCGTGGACGTCATGCGTGCCTTCATAGGTGTTGACGGTTTCCAGGTTCACCATGTGGCGGATCACGTCAAACTCGCCGGAGATGCCGTTGCCGCCATGCATGTCGCGGGCCTGACGGGCAATGTCCAGGGCCTTGCCGCAATTGTTTCGTTTCATAAGCGAAATCATTTCCGGCGCCATCTGTCCGGCTTCGAAAAGACGGCCCAGACGCAAGGACCCCTGCAGGCCCAGCGTGATGTCGGTCAGCATGTCGGCCAGCTTCTTCTGCACCAACTGCGTGGCGGCCAGCGGCTTGCCGAACTGCTTGCGGTCCAGCGTGTAGGTGCGGGCGGCATGGAAGCAGGCCTCCGCGGCACCCATCGCGCCCCAGGAGATGCCGTAACGCGCGCGGTTCAGGCAGCCGAAGGGACCCTTCAGGCCCGACACATTGGGCAGGATGGCATCTTCCGGCACCACCACGCCATCCATCACGATCTCGCCCGTCAGGGAGGCACGCAGAGACAGCTTGCCCTCGATCTTCGGCGCGGACAGGCCCTTCATGCCCTTTTCCAGGATGAAGCCCCGGATGGCGCCGTCATGGGCGTCGGACTTGGCCCAGACCACGAAGACATCGGCGAAGGGCGAATTGGTGATCCACATCTTGGACCCGGTCAGACGGTAGCCATCGGCCACCTTTTCCGCACGGGTGCGCATGCCGGCAGGGTCGGACCCGGCATCGGGTTCGGTCAGGCCGAAACAGCCGATCCATTCGCCCGACGCCAGCTTGGGCAGATATTTGCGCTTCTGCGCCTCGCTGCCATAGGCCTCGATCGGGTACATGACCAGCGAGGATTGCACGCTCATCATGGAGCGATAGCCGCTATCCACCCGCTCCACCTCGCGCGCGACCAGCCCATAGGCGACATAGCCGACACCGGCCCCGCCATATTCGGGCGAAACGGTCACGCCCAGAAGGCCCATATCGCCCATCTCCTTGAAGATGGCGGGGTCGGTCTGCTCCTTCTCAAACGCCTGACGCACGCGGGGTTGCAGCTTTTCCTGGGCATAGGCATAGGCGCTGTCCCGGATCATCCGCTCCTCTTCCGTCAGCTGCTCATTCAGAAGGAAAGCGTCATCCCAGTGGAACGCGGCCGTGCCAGCCATAGCGGAACCCCATTGTCGAAAGGTCGGAGAAGAACAGCGATACGCGGGAAGGGGACGGAGCGCAAACCATGTTTCGTCACCAAGTTGATGAGATATTATCATTAAGTATGGTGAAAAATGTGTAGTTTGGCGGTATTGAGTGAGGAAGACGCATGAATGTGGTTCCCTCACCCTCCCAAACGCTGACGCGTTCGGGCCCCTCCCTCTCCCGCGATGCGGGCGAGGGGCTAAATTTCTGCCCCTCGCCCACGGAGGTGGGAGAGGGAGGGGCCCGTCGGCGCCAGCCGATGGGTGGGTGAGGGAGCGACGCCCCAGAATACCCCGCAAGGCCCCCCATGTATGCCCGTCGCCTGATCCCCAGCACCGCCGCCCTGATCGCCTTTGAGGCCGCTGCCCGACTTGGCGGATTCACGGCGGCGGCACAGGAGCTGAACCAGACCCAGGGTGCCGTCAGCCGGCAGGTGGCGCAGTTGGAGGGCATGCTGGGCGTGACGCTGTTCACGCGGGTGCGGCAGCGGGTGGTGCTGACGCCGGCGGGACGTTATTTCGCGGATCAGGCGCGGGATATCCTGGGCCGGCTGGGCCATGCGGCGGCGCGCACCATCGCCTTTGACGGGGATGGCGGCACCCTGGATTTGGCCATCCTGCCCACCTTCGGCGCGCGCTGGCTGATCCCGCGCATGGGTGATTTTTTCGCCCGGCACCGCGATGTGACCATCAATTTCTCCACCCGCGTCCGCCCGTTTGATCCACGGGCGGAGGGGATTGATGCGGCCATCATGGCCAGCCCGCCCATGGCGCCCGGCCTGATCGGCCATCGGTTCATGGGGGAGGTGCTGCTGGCCGTGGCGTCCCCTGCCCTGCTGCGCGGGCGGGCCATGGCGGGTCCGGCGGATGTCGCCACCCTGCCGCTGTTGCAGCAGGAAACGCGGCCCGATGGCTGGGACCGCTGGTTCGCCTCGCACGGGGTGCGCCACATGGGCGATCAGCCTGTGCTGGTGTTTGAACAGTTCCTGCTGGTCATCCGCGCCGCCGTGGCGGGACTGGGGGCGGCCCTGGTACCGGATTTCTTGGTGCGCGATGAACTGGCGGCGGGGGAACTGCTGCGTCTGCCGGGCGGGGAGATGGCAACCGATGGCGGTTACCACCTCGTCTACCCCGCCGACCGGGAAGCCTATGGCCCCTTGGTCGCCTTTCGTGAATGGTTGCTGGCGGCAGCAGCCGTAGGTCAGGTCGAGCCGAAGGCGCGCCCTGACAGAAACGGCTTTTGATCCATATCTGTCAGGGCTCGGGGCTGCCGCCCCTCGACCTGACCTACGTTCATTTGTATTTCACCGCACCGCGCAGGGAGGCCGCAATCGCTTCGCGCAACGGCGTGGGCTGGAACGCGTCGTCATAGGGGCAGCAGCGCTGCTTCTGCTTGTCGGCACGCGGGGTGAAGCCCTGCAGCCAGGAATATTTATTGACCATGCCCCAGGCCAGGACATCGCCCGTCTGTTTATAGGACAGCATCATGTCCAGATAGGCGCGGGCATAGTCGGCCACCCCCTTGTCGCGGGCCGCGATGTCGGCGGGCAGGCCCTTGTCATTCACGTCGAACTCGGTGATCAGCAGGTCATAGCCCATGCCCACCACCTCATCGATGAAGCGCTTCCAGGCCGCTTCCTCATATTTGGGGCCGCCATCGACCACCATGATATGCGACTGCACACCCAACGCATCGACCGGCGTGCCACGCTTGCGGAACCCCTCCAGCAGGCGCAGCACCCCGTCGCGATGCTTGGCATGGCCGGGTTCCCAGCTCATGTAATCATTATAGACAAGCTGCCCCTGGGGCAGGACTTCGCGCGCCTTGTGGAAGGTGATGTCCAGCACCTTTTCCGCCGGCACATGGCGGGTGAAGGCGGTTTCGCGCATCAGGCCGGTATCGGCATCCACCGCCTCATTCACTACATCCCAGGAGGTGATGCGATCCTTGTAGGACCCCGCCACCATGGCGACATGGTCGGTCAGCATCTTTTCCACCCCCTTCACAGGGTCGGACCCGAAATTATGGCTGTTCAGCCAGTCGGGCAGCCATTTCACATGGTGCCAGAGCAGGGTGTGACCCCGGAAAGCCAGGTTCTTCTCCTTGGCAAAGGCCAGCAGCTTTTCCGCCCGGTCAAAGGTGAAGACATCCGCCGCCGGGCGCAGCGCGCCCCATTTCAGCTCATTCTCCGGCACCAGCAGCCCGCATTCGGCCACCAGCAGGTCGCGATAGGCGGGATCGGCGAAGGACCCGGTCAGGGTGCCGGGCCGCCCCGTCCCCACACAGGACCCGAACCGCCGGCCCGTCGCCACGGCCAGATCGTTCAGAGAGGGGCCGGCGGCGGCGGCGAAGGCGGGCAATGCGGCAGCGGCGGACGCGGCCAGGGCGGTCGTCAGGACCTGACGCCGGGACAGGTAGGGGTTCATAGGGCATCTCCCAGGGCTTTGATTATTGTTAGCGGTATCATAGCAGGCTGAGATGCGGGGGGAAACGGGGTTGTTGGGGCTTTTCTGCGTGGTTCCCTCACCCTCCCGAGCCTTTGCAGGCTTGGGCCCCTCCCTCTCCCACGTTCGTGGGCGAGGGAAGAAATTTTCGCCCCTCGCCCGCTGGCGGGAGAGGGAGGGGCCCGAACGCGCCAGCGTTTGGGAGGGTGAGGGACCGACACACGCCCAAAAAGATAGCGGCCCGCCGGAGCGGGCCGCCAGTTAGGTCGGCATCGGGGAGATTTCCGACCTTGTACTCAAGGGAGGAAACTTACAGGCGACCACGCAGGCCGATCATGAAGGTCCGGCCCGGCGTGTAGGAGGTGAAGGTGGCATTGTCGAACTGGAAGTAGCTGCGCTGCTTCGCGTTCGAGAGGTTGGTCACGTCAAAGGTCAGCTGCGGCAGGCCCGTCGAGCCCGTGATCTCGTTCAGATCCAGGCTGGAGGAGAAATCCCACTGCCGGTAATCGTCGCTGAACAAGGCGGCGGCGGGGATGCCGTTCTGGTTCAGACCGCTGGTCTGCGAACCCTTGGTGAAGGTCTGCGAGATGCGGGCCGAAACGCCGCCATGCTCATAATAGCCGGTGACGTTGTAGGTGTATTCGGCCACACCGATGGCGACCGCCGGGGCGGCACCCTTGCCCTTCTGGTCGATGATGGTGGCATTGGCGATGAAGCCAAGGCCGGGCACCACATCTTCCAGCAGGAAGTCCAGCGGCTGCACCCAGTTGAATTCCAGACCATTGACGGTCAGGCGGCCTTCGGCATTCACCTGCTGCTGCAACACGACCGTGGCCGTGCCGGGACCGCCACGGGAATTGATGGCGGCCTGCTGCGTCGGCGACAGGGTGTCATAGGTGACGCCATAGGCGGCCAGGGCCGCGAACGGCACGGTATTGGACCCGTTCACGGTGAAGCCGGTGATGGCCTTGCGGAAGGCGGCGATACCGACATAACCCTCACGGCCCGTGTAATATTCAAAGCCCAGATCGATATTTTCCGAGATGTACGGGGCCAGGGCAGAGTTGCCGACCGAGCCGACATCGGCGGACGGGCCGGAGAAGTTCAGGCCCGGCAGCTGTGCATTCGGGTCCGGACGGGTCATGGTGCGCGACAGGGCGGCACGGACCACGGCATTGTCAGCCACGTTATAGGCGGCGGACGCCGAGGGCAGCCAGTTGTCGTACTTGTTCTTGATATAGACGAAGTTCGTCACGTTGGGATAACGCGAGCCATCGGCGATCTGGACACCCGCCGCATTGGTGTTGCGCGGGTCGGGCAGGCTGACGCGGCCCCCCACCTTCTGGTCGGTCTGGACCCAGCGCATGCCGACATTGAAGCGCAGATCCTGGCCGTCGATCTGACGGATGCCGTTCACCTCGCCATAGGCGCCAAGCGTCTCTTCACCGATGAAGCCGCCCGAGGCACCGGTGTTCGACGAACCGGCCTCCGGCGTTGCATCGTGGAACTGGTCATACTTGCTGTCGGTCTTGAACTTGTCCCAATCGACCGTCAGGAAGCCGAACTTGCCCGGCTTCAGATAGTTGGCGAAGGACGCGTTGGGGATCAGCGAGCCGGCATAGGTGACGCCACCCGTCTTGCCCGCCGTATAGCCCGTGCCATAGCCCGGATAAGTGGGATAGCCGGCAGGCGCCGCACCCGGCTGGTTCAGGCCGTTGCAGGGCGGCTGGGTGTTGGGGCTGGGCAGGAAGACCGACGGGTTGTTGCCGCAGACGGCATTCTGCCAGGCCTGGCTGTTGTCATAGGCGCGGATGCGGCGGGACACGTCGTCCCAGGCGCCGCCGACCTTCAGGTTAAGGCTTTCATCACCCCAGGTGACATTGGCGCGCGCGCCCTTGGTTTCGGTCGTGCGGCGTTCGTCCTGCATGTTGACGCGGCCACCGGGCCAGCCGAACTGCTTGGGATCGTTCAGGTCGACATTGCTGGAGATGTCGGGGACACCGCCATTGTTCTTGTAGGTGACGGTCACGCCGGAGCTGGCGGGCGTCAGCGGGCCGACAGTGGGCGATTCACGGTGGAAGGTGGACTTGGTGTAGTTCGCCTGCATGTCGAACTTCAGATTATCGGTGATCTGATAATCGAAGCCGGGATTGACGCCATAGAATTCCGTGTCCTCAAAGAAGGGACGGTATTCCAGGAAGAACTGGGAATTGGCGAAGGTGCCCTCGGTCACCACGCAGCCGGCGGAGCAGTCGGTACGGTCCACCTTCATGTTGATCGGGATCGCCGCACCGTTGCGGCCGACCCAGTTCATGTCCACGCGTTCCAGGTCGTTCTTCTTCTTGCCGTACAGGCTGTCGACATAGAAATGCAGATCCTCGGTGGCGTGCAGCTCGAACGCCGCAACGGCGCTGACGCGGTCACGGGTACCGAAAATCTCCGCCGGGCGGCCCAGGCGCGGGATGATGGCATTATCCAGCTGCTGGATGGTCAGGCCGGGGTTGAGTGCCAGCAGGGCGGCACGGTCCAGCGTGGAGCCGGCGACCAGGCCATTGCCGGCATTGGCCGGAACGGTGGCCGGAATGGTCCAGTTGCCGCCACCCGTGCTGTTACAGCCGGTCGTGGCACCGCACTGGGCCGCCGACAGGTTGGCATTGGTCCAGCCGATGGTCTCAAAGCCCGGCGTGCTGACCTGATTGCGGACCCCGGCGACACCGATCAGGGCGCCGAAATTGCCCCAGGTATTGCTGGCCAGGGCAGAGGCGCGGCCACCCCACTTGTCGGCCTCGCTGTTCTTGGTGGTCTGCAGGGAATAGCTGACGCGCGGGCCGTCGCTGTCAAAGGGACGGGCGCTGCGCATGTTGACGGTACCGGCGGCACCGCCCTCAACCATGCCGGCGTTCGGGCTTTTCGACACGGTCAGCTGCGTGAACAGTTCCGTGGGGAACATGTCCAGATCGACCTCGCGGTTGGTGCTCTGTGCGTCGGTGCGGCCCGTGGAGGCCACGGCAACGGGGGCGCCATTCAGCAGCACCTTGGTGAAATTGGTGCCCAGGCCGCGAATGGCGATGGAGATGCCTTCGCCCGACACTTCGCGGTTGATGGTGATGCCGGGGACGCGGTTAAAGCTTTCGGCGATGTTGGTGTCCGGGAACTTGCCGATATCCTCGGCAAAGATGCTGTCCTGGAAGCCGGTGGCGTTGCGCTTGTCATTGGTGGAATTGGCAAGGCTGGACCGGAAGCCGGTCACCACGATCTCTTCCAGCGTATCGCCGCTGTTGCCGCCCGTCACGGTCTGTGCCTGGGCCGGCAGGAAGGCACCCGCCGTCAGGCAGGTGGCCATCAGCAGGACGGCCTTGTGGGACAGTTTAGTGAGACGCGTTTCCTTCAAACTCATGATAACTCCCTCCCTCAGGGTTGGCCGCTCCAGGGCGGCCTTGGTTTGATACTGATACCGCTACCATTTTTGGATGCAGCCCCCCGTTCGGGTGGGCATGCATCCGGTAAAACCGGACGGGTTACGGCCCGCCGCCGTCGCCGATCGCCGCCGGTGTCAGGCGCGGCGACAGCAGATGCAGGAACAACAAGGCCAGCGGATAGGCACCGGCGGCCACCAGCAGGATGGGCGTGTAGCTGCCTGTGCTATCCAGCACCCATCCCGTAAACTTGGACATCAGCATGCCGCCCACGGCCCCGGCCATGCCGCCGATCCCCACCACCGACGCGACGGCAGCACGGGGAAACAGGTCGGAGGGCAGGGTCAGCAGATTGGCGGAAAAACCCTGGTGCCCGGCGGTCGCCAGCCCCAGGATCAGCACCGCCACCCACAGTTCGGCAGCCGATGTGGCAAAGACGACCGGCAGGACGCAGGCGGCACAGACCAGCATGGCCGTTTTGCGCGCCCGGTTCAGCGGCACCCCGCCCCGCATCATGCGCGAGGACAGCCAGCCGCCCGCCACCGACCCCACATCCGACAGGATGTAGATGGCGACCAGCGGCGGCCCGAACCCTTTCAGGTCCAGCCCATAGGTGCGGTGCAGGAAGTCGGGCAGCCAGAACAGGAACAGCCACCAGACGGGATCGGTCAGGAACTTGGCCAGCGCATAGGCCCAGGTCTCTCGCCGCGTGACCAGCACGCCCCAGCCGACCTTGCCCGACGGATCGGCGGGGTCGGAGCGGATATGCGCCAGTTCTTCCGCCGTCACACCCTTATGCTGATCGGGCGTGCGGTAGAAGGCGAGCCAAGCGGCCAGCCAGACGAAGGACAAGAGACCCGTCACCACAAACGCCGCCTGCCAGCCCCAGGTGATGGTGATGACAGGCACGATCAGCGGCGTGATGATGGCGCCGATATTGGCCCCGGCATTGAACACGCCAACCGCCAGCGCCCGTTCCTGCTTGGGGAACCAGTCGGCCACGGCCTTCAGGCCGGCGGGGAAATTCCCCGCCTCACCGGCACCCAGAAACAGGCGCGCCGCCATGAACTGCGCCAGGGTCGATGCTGCGGCATGGGCGATATGGGCCAGGTTCCAGACCGTGAAGGCCATGGCATAGCCCCAGCGGGCACCGATCACATCGATGAACCGCCCGAACAGCAGGTAACAGACGGCGTAGGCGGCCTGGAACACGAAGACGATGTCGGCGTAATCCGTCTCCGTCCACCCGAACTCCACCGACAAGGTCGGCTTCAGCAGGCCCAGCATCTGCCGGTCGACATAATTGATCACCGTGGCCGCGAACAGCAGCGCCACAACGATCCAACGTCGGCCAAGGCGGGGGGTGGTGGGCATCAGCAGGCGGTTCCTTCGGGTAAAGCAAAGGCGTTCACCGGCGCGGGGGTGCGACGGTGGGGAAACGGGTGCAACAGCCAAAAATCCTCGCCTCTCCTTAACTTTCGTCATCCCGGCGAAAGCCGGGACCCAGGGGTCCCAAACCCAACCTCGTGGCTGTGTCGATCAACGCAGCTGAGAGGTCTTTCCTGTGGCTCCTGGGTCCCGGCTTTCGCCGGGATGACGGAAAAAACGGACGGGGCAATGCAAACTCACCAATCCCACATGCTGCCATCCCGCAGTCTGGCGACCGGCAGGTAGGCTTGCGTGTAGGGGTACTTCTTTGCCAGTTCCTCATCGATATCCACCCCATGGCCGGGGGCTTCGCCGGGATGCAGGTAGCCATCCTTGAAGCTGTAGGCGTGGGGGAAGACCGCGTCGGTTTCCGGCGCGTGGATCATGTATTCCTGGATGCCGAAATTCGGGACCCAGGTATCAAAATGCAGGGCCGCCCCCATGCAGACGGGCGACAGGTCGGTGGCGCCATGGAAGCCGGTGCGCACCTGATACAGTTCGGCCAGCGCCGCGATGCGGCGCAGATGCGTGATGCCGCCGGCATGCACGATGGTGGCGCGGATATAGTCGATCAGCTGGTTCTGGATCAGCTCGCGGCAATCATGGATGGAGTTGAACACCTCCCCCACCGCCACCGGTGTGACCGTATGCTGGCGAATCAGGCGGAACGCCTCCTGGTTTTCCGCCGGCGTCGGGTCCTCCATCCAGAACAGGCGATAGGGTTCCAGCGACTTGCCCAGCCGCGCCGCCTCGATCGGCGTCAGGCGGTGATGCACATCATGCAGCAGATGCAGATCCCAGCCGAACCGGTCGCGCGCCGCCGCGAACAGCTTGGGCGCGAAATCCAGATAGGGCTCGGTGGCCCACAGGCTTTCATCCGGCACGGTGGCGCGGATAGCGGGTTCGTACGAACCGCCCTTGGGCACGCCATAGACCTTGTCCAGGCCCGGCACGCCGGCCTGCACGCGGATGGCCTTGAAGCCCTTCTCCTTGTACTGGGCCACACGGTCCATTGCCTCTTCGATGTCACGGCCATTGGCATGGCTATAGACCATGACGCCGTCGCGGCTTTTCCCGCCCAGCAGCTGATAGAGCGGCATGTTGGCCGCCTTGGCCTTGATATCCCACAGCGCGGTATCAATAGCCGCGATGGCCGACATGGTGACCGGCCCGCGCCGCCAATAGGCGCCCTTATAGAGATACTGCCAGATATCCTCGATCTGATGCGGGTCGCGACCGATCAGGCAGGGGATGACATGATTGGTCAGATAGGATTCCACCGCCAGCTCGCGCCCGTTCAGGGTCGCGTCACCGATACCGTACACGCCCTCATCCGTGACGATCTTCAGCGTCACGAAATTGCGTCCCGGCGAGGTGACGATGCAATAGGCGTTGGTAATGCGCATCAGCGGCTCCGGCGGACAAAACGCCCTATGGCGCGTCCGGAATGTCATGGTTGAACAGGGCGGGGAACCGCTTCTCCAGCTCCGGCAGAGAGGCCAGGATTTCCCGCAGGTGCAGACGCATGGCCGCCTGCGCCGCGTCGGCGTCATGGGCGGCAATGGCATCCACGATGGATGTATGCTGCGCGATCAGGCGCGGCAGCGGTGTCGCATCAGGCATGGACAGGTACCGCACGCGGTCCATCTGTGCCTTGGTTTCCTCCACCACGCGCCAGGCATAGTCACAGCCGACGGACATGGCGATGGACCGGTGCAATGCCTCGTCCAGTTCCATGAAGCGGCCATTGTCGCGATCCTCGATGGCAATCGCCTGCTGTTTCAGGTTGGCGCGGAATTCCTCGATATGGCGGGGGCTGGCCTCTGCCGCGGCACGGGCCGCAACCGCCACTTCCACCGCCTCACGCACGAAACGGGCATCGAAGACCTGTTTGACGGAGATCTTCACGATGAAGGACCCGCGCTGCGGCTTGATCTGCAACAGGCCGGCATCCGCCAGCTTGATGAAGGCCTCCCGCACCGGCTGACGGCTGACGCCCAGCTGGTCGGCGATTTCCTGTTCCGAAAGGGCCTGCCCCGGCAGGAACACCATGCGGACAATGGCACGGCGCAACTCCCGGAAGACGCGGCGCGCCACCGGCTCATTGCTGTCCATGTCGATCGGCCACAGGCCGGGCCTTTCCTGGTCCCGTTCCACCCGTTCCACTCCCTGTCATTCATTCCCGAACCCCGCACCCGTCACCGGGTGGAGCGTCGGCGGCAATCATAGTGATCTCGTTGCCGTTACCATTCATGTATACTACCATACCAGAAAGGGTCAAGCGCGAATGTTAGCGGTAAAATGATTCCGCCGCTGCGCCGGTAGTTCGCGTCCGCCCCGGACCATGGGAGACAATGATCCGTCGAATATCGCGATCCATGGCCGACAAGGCCGTTGCCGTTTTTCGACATCCATACTACCATACCAGTTGATCGGGGCGCTCTCTTGCGGAATTTTGATAGCGCTACCATAGTCTCATGAAAGACGGCGTGGTTCCCTCACCCTCCCATCGGCTGGCGCCGACGGGCCCCTCCCTCTCCCACATTCGTGGGCGAGGGGTGGAAATTCAGCCCCTCGCCTACTGGGCGTGAGAGGGGCCAAGCCTGCAAAGGCTCGGGAGGGTGAGGGAACCACCCCGCAGAACAGAGAAAACGACCGGCCCCACCCATCAAACGGAGCCGGCGGCAGGGAGGAAAAATGCGAGTGATTGCACGCCTGCTGGCAGGACTGCTGCTGGCCGCCGGCCTGCTGGGCTCCGCCCATGCGGAAGACGGCTATGATCTGTGGCTGCGCTTCCGACCGCTGACCGGCACGCCCCTGTCCCAGACCCAAACGCGCCTGGGCAGCATCGAGGCGGCGGATGTCAATGACACCGCCGTGGTGGAGCTGTCGCGCGGCCTGTCGGGCCTGCTGGGCAAGCCGGTGCCGGTCGCCATGGGCGGCAAGGTGCTGCTGGGCACCCCCAATGATCCCGCCATCGCGGCCCTGGGCCTGGACCTGCGCGGTCTTGGTCCCGACGGCTATGTCATCCGCAGTGTCGGCGACCGCACGGTGATTGCTGGCGGGTCGCGCACGGGCCTGCTGTATGGCGTTTTCCATCTGCTGCGCCTGGCGCAGGAAACGGCCCCACTGGCCGCGCTGAATGTGCGGGAAGTGCCGAAGATTGACCGCCGCATCCTGAACCACTGGGACAATATGGACCGGTATGTGGAGCGGGGTTATGCGGGAGAATCGATCTGGGACTGGCACAAGCTGCCGGACTGGAAGGACCCGCGCTATACCGACTATGCCCGCGCCAATGCATCGGTCGGCATCAATGGCACCGTCCTGAACAATGTGAATGCCAACGCCACCATCCTGACCCGGCCCTATCTGGAAAAGGTCGCGGCGCTGGCGGCGGTTTTCCGGCCCTATGGCATCAAAATATATCTGACGGCGCGTTTTTCCGCGCCCAAGGAAATCGGCGGTCTGGCCCAGGCTGACCCGGCAGACCCCGCCGTGGCGGCGTGGTGGAAGGCCAAGGCGGATGAGATCTATGCCATCATCCCCGATTTCGGCGGCTTCCTGGTGAAGGCCAATTCGGAAGGCCAGCCCGGTCCGCAGGATTATGGCCGCACCCATGCCGACGGCGCAAACATGCTGGCCGATGCCGTGGCCCCGCATGGCGGCATCGTCATGTGGCGGGCCTTCGTTTACAGCCACGAAACCCCCGACGACCGCGCCAAACAGGCCTATACGGAGTTCGTGCCCCTGGATGGCAAGTTCCGCGACAATGTCCTGGTGCAGGTGAAGAACGGCGCCATCGATTTCCAGCCGCGTGAGCCGTTCCATCCGCTGTTCGGCGCCATGCCGAAGACGCCGCTGATGATGGAATTCCAGATCACCAAGGAATATCTGGGCTTTGCCACCCATCTGGCCTATCTGGCGCCGATGTGGAAGGAGGTGCTGGACGCCGACACCTTCCGCCCGAAAAAGGGTTCGACGGTCGCCAAGGTGGTGGATGGCAGCCTGGACGGACATAAGCTGTCGGCCATGGCCGGCGTCGCCAATATCGGCAGCGACCGCAACTGGTCCGGCTCCACCTTTGATCAGGCCAACTGGTACGCCTATGGCCGTCTGGCCTGGAACCATGAGCTAACATCGGACGCGATTGCGCGCGAATGGACCGCCGCCACCTTTGGCCCCGATCCGGCGGTGGTCGATCCGATCCTGTCCATGATGATGCCGTCGCATCAGGCCGTGGTGGATTACATGACGCCCATCGGCCTGCACCATTTGATGGGACGCGGGCATCACTATGGTCCGGCACCCTGGGTCGCGGGTGGGCCGCGCGCCGACTGGACATCGGTCTATTACCACCGCGCCACCAAGGACGGGATCGGTTTCGACCGCACGCGCCGGGGTACGGGGGCCGTGGACCAGTATGCAAAAGTCTGGGCCGACCGGTTCGACAAGGTGAAGACCACGCCGCCGGAATTCCTGCTCTGGTTCCATCATGTCGGCTGGCAGGAAAAGCTGTCCACGGGCCGCACGCTCTGGGCCGAGCTTCTGTACCGCTATGGAAAGGGTATCGACAGCGTCGCCACCATGCGCCGCACCTGGGAGGGCTTGCACGGCAAGGTCGATGAGGACCGCTGGCAGCAGACCGCCGCCTTCCTGTCCATCCAGCAGAAGGAGGCCCAGTGGTGGCGCGATGCCAGCGTTGCCTATTGGCAATCGATCAACGGCCTGCCCCTGCCGCCGGGCGAGAAGGCACCGCCGGAAAGCCTGTCCACCTACCAGTCCCTGTCCTTCCCCTTCGCGCCGGGAGATGGCAAATGAGTGCTACTCGTTCCCCCCGCTCTCTTCGTCATCCCGGCGAAAGCCGGGACCCAGGGGCCACAGGGTCAAACCTCGACACGGCGTCGATCAAGGCTGCGTCCCGGTCGGGCGTTTGGCTCCTAGGTCCCGGCTTTCGCCGGGATGACGAGAGGGGGCCGGGCCGGGCGGCATCAATGGCCCTGGCCCTAACCCTTCTCTGCCCCCTGCCCGCGCTGGCCGCCGACGCGCCCCTGCTGCACCCGATGTTTCAGGATCATGGTGTGCTGCAGCGGGACAAGCCGATTGCCGTCTGGGGCACGGCCAAGCCGGGGGAGCCGGTGACGGTCACCCTGGACAATGCGCAGGTCACCGCCAAGGCCGGCAAGGATGGGCGCTGGCAGGCGACCCTGCCGGCACAGAAGGCAGGCGGGCCTTTCACCTTGAAGGCCAAGAGCCCAAGCGCTGAACAGGCGGCAAATGATGTGCTGGTCGGTGATGTCTATCTCTGTTCCGGCCAGTCGAACATGGAGTTGCAGGTCCGCCGCTCGCTCGACGCCTATAACGAGACGGGGCAGCGCGCCAACCAGCCGCTGATGCGCTATCTGAATGTGGAGCGCGACACCGCCACGGCACCCAAGCGCGACTTCGCCAAGCCCGTGCGCTGGCAGGTGATCTCCCCGCAAAGCGTGGGTGACATGTCGGCCGTCTGCTATTTCTTCGGGCGCGAGATGCGCAAGCTGGAGGATGTGCCCGTCGGCCTGATCAACACCGCCTGGGGTGGCTCCACCATCGAGGCCTGGATGCCGGCAGAGGACCTGCGCCGGCAGACGGAATATCAGGACGACCTGACCTTCCTGGCCAAATATGACAGCAACCGGACAGAGGGCGTGCGCGGCTTCACCGATAGCTGGCAGAACTGGTGGAAAGGGGTGGGCAAGGGCACGCCCTGGACGGAAGCGGCGGGCCAGGGAGAGGGCTGGCGCGACGCGCCCGCCAGCTTCCGCGCCTGGGAGACCTGGGGCGTGCCGGAACTGGCCGCCTATAACGGCCTTGTCTGGATGCGCGCCAGCATCACCCTGACGGCGGAACAGGCGAAGGCCGGCGTGGCACTGCATCTGGGTCCCGTCGATGATCTGGATGTCACCTGGGTGAACGGCACCCCGGTCGGCAGCCTGTACGGCCCCGGCGATCCCCGCCGCTACCCGCTTCAGCCCGGTACGCTGAAACCCGGCGTCAACACCATCACGGTGGCCATCCTGGATGGCTATGGCGATGGCGGGCTGTACGGTTCGGCAGAGGCGCAGGCCATCGAACTGGCCGATGGCAGCCTGCTGACCCTGCCCACACCCTGGCAGTACCGGCCAGCGCCCGTGGAGACCAGCAACACGCCGCATGCGCCCTGGGGCACGGTGGACGGCCTGTCCACCATCCACAATGCCATGCTGGCCCCCATCGGCCCCTATGGCGTGCGCGCCGCCCTCTGGTACCAGGGGGAAAGCAACACGGCCAAGCCGACGCAGTATAAATCCCTGCTGGCCGGCCTGATGGCGGGCTGGCGCCGGCAATTGGGCGCCGACCTGCCGTTCCTGGTGGTGCAACTGCCGGAATGGGGCTATCCGCAGGAAAAGCCCATGGACAGCGGCTGGGCCAGTTTGCGTGAAAGCCAGCGGGCGGCGGTGGCCGCCGATGCCAAGGCCGGGCTGGCCGTGGCGTTGGGCGTGGGCGACTGGTACGACATCCACCCCGCCAACAAGCAGATCGTGGCCAAGCGCCTGGTCCGTGCGGCGCGCAAGGTGGTGCTGGGGGAGAATATCGCCCCCTCCGGCCCGCTGCCCGCCGCCGTTACCCGGACGGGCGACAGCGTGTCGGTGCGCTTCACGGATATCGATGGCAGCCTGAAGGCCCTGTCCTATCACCGCCCGCTGGGGTTTGAGCTGTGTGGCGAGGGGCCGGGCACCTGCCGCTTCGTCGATGCCGACCTGAAGGGTGACACTGTTGTGCTGCCTGTGGGCAATGGGCCGGCGGTTCGCGTGCGCTATTGCTGGGCCGACAGCCCCATCTGCAACCTTCAGGACAGCGCCCGGCAGCCGCCGGGGCCGTTCGAGGCGGTGGTGAAATGAGGGGGCGTGGCTCCCTCACCCTCCCATTGGCTGACGCCAACGGGCCCCTCCCTCTCCCACTTTCGTGGGCGAGGGGCCAAAAGCTCTTCCCTCGCCCGCCTGCGGGAGAGGGAGGGGCCCAAGCCTGCCAAGGCTTGGGAGGGTGAGGGAGCGACGCCACCCCAACACCCGCATTGACAACCTGACCAATGTACCCAATGATAGCGCTACCATCGCCCCGACAGAGGGCGACGATAGAGCAAAATACCGGGAGGAAAATTCAGTGACGACACCCAAGCTGTCACGCCGACTGTTCGGCGCCAGCCTGCTGGCGCTTACCTCCGCCGCGGCCGTACCCGCCACCATTGCCTTTGCCGCCGGCAAGGAGCCGTACCGCAACCCCGCCCTGCCCATCGATCAGCGGATCGAGGACCTTCTTTCGCGCATGACGCTGGAAGAGAAGGTGGCCCAGATGATCGGCATCTGGCAGGACAAGAAGCTGGTCAATAATGACAAGGGCGGTTTCGACGCCAAGCGCGCCGCCAAGGCCTTCCCCAACGGGCTGGGCCAAATCTCCCGTCCCGGTGACCGGGTCGGTGCCGTGGACAAGGATGGCGCGCCCATCGCCGCTGGCGCCAAGGCCAATATCATCAACCGTGAGGGGCTGGAGGCCGCCACCTATGTCAACGATGCCCAGAAATGGGCCGTTGAACAGACGCGCCTTGGCATCCCACTGATTTTCCACGAAGAAGCGCTGCATGGCTTCGTGGCGCGCGGGGCCACCAGCTTCCCGCAATCCATGGCGCTGGCCAGTTCCTGGGATACGGGCCTCGTGGAGCGTATCTTCGGCGTGGCCGCGCGCGAAATGCGCCTGCGCGGCGTGCATCTGGCGCTGGCCCCCGTGGTCGATATCGTCCGCGACCCGCGCTGGGGCCGGACAGAGGAAACCTATGGCGAAGACCCGTGGCTGGTCTCCGAAATGGGCCTGGCCGCCATGAAGGGTTTTCAGGGCACAACCCTGCCCCTGGCCAAGGATAAGGTCCTGGTCACGCTGAAGCACATGACGGGCCATGGCCAGCCGGAAAGCGGCACCAATGTCGGCCCGGCCCCCATTGCCGAGCGCACCTTGCGTGAAAACTTCCTGGTGCCGTTCGAACGCGCCGTCAAAAACCTGCCCATCCGCTCCATCATGCCCTCCTATAACGAGGTTGATGGCGTGCCGGGCCATGCCAACAAGTGGATGCTGGATACGGTCCTGCGCAAGGAGTGGGGTTTCCAGGGGGCACTGGTCAGCGATTATTTCGCGATCCGCGAAATGAATGCCGTGCACCAGATGACCAGCGGTCTGGCCGATGGCGCCCTTCGCGCGCTGGAAGCAGGGGTCGACGTGGAACTGCCGGATGGCGAGGCCTATCCGCTGCTGCCCGGTCTGGTGCGCGAGGGCAAGGCCTCGGAAGCCAAGATCAATGACGCCGTGCGCCGCGTCCTGCGCATGAAGTTCGAGGCGGGCCTGTTCGAAAACCCCTATGTCGATGCCAAGGTGGCGGACAAGCTGACAGCAACGCCCGACGCCATTGCCCTGGCGCGGGAGGCTGCGGCCCGGTCCATGGTGCTGCTGAAGAATGCCAACAACGCCCTGCCGCTGAACCCCGGCGCCACGGGCACCTTGCTGGTCGTCGGCACCCACGCCAAGGACACGCCCATCGGCGGCTATTCCGAAGTGCCGCGCAAGGTCGTGTCGGTGGTCGAAGGTCTGACCGCCGCCGCCGGCAAGGGCCTGAAGGTCGAGTATGCCGAAGGCGTGCGCCTGACGCGTCAACGCGTCTGGGAAGAGGACAAGGTCGAGCCAATCCCCGATGCCGAGAATGACGCCCTGATCGCCGAGGCGGTGGCCAAGGCGGCCAAGGCCGACACCATCCTGATGGTGCTGGGCGAGAATGAGCAGCTGAGCCGCGAGGCCTGGGCCAAGACCCATCTGGGTGACCGCGCCAGCCTGGACCTTTATGGCCGTCAGTCCGATCTGGCCGAGGCCATGTTCAAGACGGGCAAGAAGGTCATCATCCTGCTGCTGAATGGCCGCCCGCTGGCCGTCAACCGGCTGGTGGAAAAGGCTGATGCCCTGATCGAAGGCTGGTATCTGGGCCAGGAGACGGGCAATGGCGTGGCCGATGTCGTGTTCGGCAAGGTCTCGCCGGGCGGCAAGCTGCCCATCACCATCCCGCGTTCTGTCGGGCAGCTTCCGGTCTATTACAATGCCAAGCCGTCGGCGCGGCGTGGTTACCTGTTCGATGATGTGACGCCTTTGTTCCCGTTCGGGTTCGGCCTCACCTATTCCACCTTTGCGATGGACGCACCGACCCTGTCGCGCGGCCAGATCGGCACGGGTGACAGCGTCGATATCTCCGTCACGATCCGCAATACCGGGTCGCGCACCGCCGATCAGGTGGTGCAGATCTATCTGCGCGATGAAGAGGCGTCGGTCACCAGGCCCATCAAGGAGCTGAAGCGGTTCCAGCGTGTGACGCTCGCCGCCGGGGCCAGTACGACGGTGCGCTTCACCCTGACGCCCGACGATCTGTCGATCTGGAATATCGACATGAAGCGGGTGGTGGAACCGGGTGTCTTCACCATCAGCGCCGGATTCGACTCCGTTGAGTTGAAGTCGGTGCAGTTGAAAGTGGTTTGAGAATTCGTAGCGCGGATTAGGCGTCAGCCGTAATCCGCGGAAACCCGGCAACTGGCCATCCGCGGATTACGCTTCGCTAATCCGCGCTACGAATTCACCTGTTACCGCTATCAATTCCGTTGCGTAACCGCTAAACTTGCCGCCCCATCCAGGGAGTTTAATTGACGATGTCCGCCTGCCCCGCCCCCGCCCTGCTGACCGATTTCCTGCCCGCCGATTGGCGCGATGCGCAATTGCTGGGCCGCATGGATTTCGGACAGGGGCCATCGCCAGTGCTGATCAAGGGCGGACGGCTTTATGATCTGTCCGAACAGGCGCCGACCGTGGCGGACCTGCTGAACAACCTGCCCGACGGCGCCCTACCCGATGGTGGCATGGATTTGGGCGATGCCGGCGGTATCAAGGTAGCGCTCGCCTGGGGGGAACCGCTGCCCGGCGCCCCGGCCCTGCTGCCCCCCATCGACCTGCACTGCATCAAGGCCGCCGGCGTCACCTTTGCCGTGTCGGCCCTGGAACGCGTGATCGAGGAGCGGGCGCGGGGTGATTATGCCAAGGCCAATGAAATCCGCGCCGACCTGTCGGCCCGCATCGGCACCGACCTGCGCGCGGTCAAGCCGGGTTCGCCCGAAGCCGCCTCGCTGAAACAGGCGCTGATCGCCGATGGCCTGTGGTCGCAATATCTGGAAGTCGCCATCGGCCCGGATGCAGAGATTTTCACCAAGGGCCCGACCCTGTCCTCGGTCGGCTGGGGTGCCCATATCGGCGTGCGGTCGGACAGCGACTGGAACAATCCGGAGCCGGAACTGGCGCTGGCCGTTGATGGCAAGGGCCGCGTCCATGGCGCCACGCTGGGCAATGACGTCAATCTGCGTGACTTTGAGGGGCGGTCGGCCCTGCTTCTGTCCAAGGCCAAGGACAATAACGCTTCCTGCGCGCTGGGCCCCTTCATCCGCCTGTTCGACGGTAACTTCACCATCAATGATGTCCGCAATGCCGAGGTGACGGTGAGCGTGACGGGTGAGGATGGCTTTACCCTAAACGGCAAGTCGAACATGGCCTTCATCAGCCGCGATCCGTTGGATCTGGTGGGCCAGACCATTTCCAAGAACCATCAGTACCCGGACGGTTTCGTGCTGTTCATGGGCACCCTGTTTGCGCCCATCGATGACCGCGACGCGCCCGGCAAGGGTTTCACCCATAAGAGAGGCGACATCGTCACGATCGCCAGCCCCCGTCTTGGCAGTTTGTCCAACAAGGTCGTCGGCTGCCATGAGGCGCCGGAATGGAACTTCGGCATCGGTGATCTGATGCGCAATCTGGCCCGCCGCGGCCTGCTGCGCGCCTGATCGCCTTCGCCCTTTCCTGATCTGTCCCCTTCCCCGATCTGTCAATGCAACGCCCCACCCTGGATTACCCATCATGACCCATGCGATTTACCCCAGCCTGCGCGGAAAGCGGGTGCTGATCACCGGCGGCGGGTCCGGCATCGGCGCCGGCCTGGTGGAGGCCTTTGTCCGACAGGGGGCCCGCGTCCATTTCGTCGATGTGGCGGTCCAGGACAGCGAGGAATTGCTGGCCAGCCTGTCAGGCGCCGAGGCGCCGCCGCACTTCCAGCGCTGTGACCTGACCGACCTGGACGCAGTGAAATCCACCATCAACGGCATTATCGCGGCTGAGGGTGGTATCGATGTCCTGGTGAACAATGCCGCCAATGATGACCGCCACAAGGTCGAAGAGGTGACGCCCGAATACTGGGACAACCGCATGGCGGTGAACCTGCGCCACCTGTTCTTCGCGGCCCAGGCGGTCGCCCCGTCGATGAAGGCCAATGGCGGCGGGGCCATAGTCAATCTGGGCTCCATCTCCTGGCATCTGGCCCTGCCGGAAATCGCCCTGTACCAGACGGCCAAGGCCGCGATCGAGGGCATGACCCGCGCGCTGGCCCGCGATCTGGGCGAGGATAATATCCGCGTCACCTGTGTCGTACCGGGCGGGGTGAAGACCCCGCGCCAGATGCGCCTCTGGCACAATCCGGAGGAAGAGGCCCGCATGCTGGGTCTGCAGTGCCTGAAACAGCGTGTTGAACCGCGCGATATCGCGGCAATGGTGCTATTCCTGGCGTCCGACGATGCGCGGCTGTGCACGGCGCACAACTATTTCGTCGATGCGGGGTGGCGATGACCGATCTCTCATTCATCAAGCCCGACCTTCTGTGGGAGCTGGGCGGTATTCTTCTGGAAGGCGCCTGCTGGGACGCGGAGAAATCCGTGCTCTGGTTCGTCGATATCAAGAAGCGGCTGATCCACCGCCTGGACCCGGCCACGGGCAAGCGCGACAGCTGGACCGCCCCGGACCAGCCGGGCTTTGTCCTGCCCCGCGCGTCCGGCGGGCTGGTGGTGGGCATGCCCTTCGGCCTGTATCATTTCGATCCGGCGGCGGGCAGCTTTGCCAAGCTGACCAGTGTTGAGGCCGACCGTGTGGGCAACCGCCTGAATGACGGTTTCACCGACGCCACGGGCCGCGTCTGGTTCGGCAGCATGAGCGATGGTGAATGCGCCGACAGCGGCGCCTTCTATCACTGGACCGGTGGGGAGCCGGTGCGGGTGCTTGACGGTATCTGCATCACCAACGGCCCCGCGACCAGCCCGGATGGCAAAGTTCTGTATCATACCGACACGCTGGGTCAGACCATCTATGCCGCCGATATCCAGGCCGACGGCTCGCTGGCCAACCGCCGTGTCTTTGCGAAGATCGGCAAGGATGAAGGCTATCCCGACGGGATGGCGGTGGACAGCGAGGGCTGCGTCTGGGTCGGGCTGTTCTTCGGCTGGGGCATCCGCCGCTATGCGCCCGATGGCACCTTGCTGGGCTTTGTGCGTTTCCCTGTTTCCAACATCACCAAGCTGGCATTTGGCGGCCCGGACCTGAAAACGGTCTATGCCACCACCGCCACCTTGAACCTCAATGATGAACAGCGCGCGGCACAGCCCCTGGCTGGCGGCCTGTTCACCTTCAAAAGCCCCGTGGCCGGACTTCCGCCCGCAAAGGTGCGCGCATGAGCAGCGATAACAACGCCCCCCGCCGTTTCCGGTCGCGCGAATGGTTCGACGCGCCGGGCCGCGCCGACATGACAGCGCTGTATCTCGAACGCTTCATGAATTACGGCCTGACGCCCAAGGAATTGCGGTCAGGCAAGCCGATCATCGGTATTGCGCAGACGGGCAGCGACCTGTCGCCTTGCAACCGCATCCATGTGGAGCTGGCCAAGCGCACGCGCGACGGCATCCGCGATGCCGGTGGCATCCCGTTCGAATTCCCCGTCCATCCGATCTTTGAGAATTGCCGCCGGCCCACGGCGGCGCTGGACCGCAACCTGGCCTATCTGGGTCTGGTGGAGGTTCTGCACGGCTATCCCATCGATGCCGTGGTCCTGACCACGGGCTGTGACAAGACCACGCCGTCGGGCGTGATGGCGGCCAGCACGGTGGATATCCCGGCCATCGTACTGTCGGGCGGGCCGATGCTGGATGGCTGGTTCGAAGGCGATCTGGTGGGGTCCGGCACCGTCATCTGGCGCGGTCGCCGCCGTCTGGCCGCCGGTGAGATCACGGAAGAGGAATTCCTGGAACTGGCCGCCGCCAGCGCCCCGTCCGCCGGGCACTGCAACACCATGGGCACGGCCAGCACCATGAATGCGATTGCCGAGGTGCTGGGCCTGTCCCTGCCCGGCTGTGCCGCCATCCCCGCCCCCTACCGCGAACGCGGGCAGATGGCGTATGAGACCGGCGTGCGCATCGTGGAAATGGCCTATGAGGATCTGCGCCCGTCGAAGATCCTGACGCGCCAATCCTTCATCAACGCCATCGTCGCCAATGCCGCCATCGGCGGATCGACCAATGCCCAGCCGCATATCGTGGCCATGGCGCGCCATGCCGGCATCGAGATCAGCCATGATGATTGGCGCCAGTACGGGTATGACGTGCCGCTGCTGGTGAATTTGCAGCCTGCCGGCAAATATCTGGGCGAACGGTTCCACCGCGCCGGCGGCGTGCCTGCCGTTCTGTGCGAACTGGCCGGGGCGGGCAAGATCGATACGTCGTGCCTGACAGTCACGGGCAAGCCCCTGGCAGACAATATCCAGGGCCGGGAGACGAACGACCGCGAGGTCATCTTCGCCTATGACAAGCCGCTGATGACGCGGGCGGGCTTCCTGGTGCTGAAGGGCAATCTGTTCGATTTCGCCATCATGAAGACCAGCGTGATCTCTGACGATTTCCGTCAGCGCTACCTGTCGCGCCCCGGTCATGAGGGTGTGTATGAAGGCCGGGCCATCGTCTTTGACGGGCCGGACGATTATCATGAGCGCATCAATGACGAGGCGCTGGCGATTGATGAGAACTGCATCCTGGTGGTGCGCGGGGCCGGCCCCCTGGGCTTCCCCGGATCGGCGGAGGTGGTGAACATGCAGCCGCCTGATGCCCTGCTGAAGCGTGGCATCAAGAGCCTGCCCACCATCGGCGACGGGCGGCAGTCGGGCACCTCCGACAGCCCGTCCATCCTGAATGCCAGCCCGGAATCGGCGGCGGGCGGCGGTCTGGCGTGGCTCCGCACGGGCGACATCATCCGCCTGGATATCAACAAAGGCACCTGCGACATGCTGGTGGAGGATGGGGAACTGGCGCGCCGCCGGGCCGAAGACCCCGCCCCGCCCATCCCGGCCTCCAAGACGCCGTGGCAGGAGCTTTACCGCGATCATGTGGGCCAGCTGGACAGCGGCGGCTGTCTGGAAATGGCGTTGAAGTACCGTGGCGTGGCGGATGAAACGCCGCGTCACAATCATTGAGGCTGGTGTTTATGTTGCTCCCTCACCCTCCCACCCGCTGACGCGGGCGGGCCCCTCCCTCTCCCGCCCAAGCGGGCGAGGGGCGAAATTAAAACCCCTCGCCCACGAACGTGGGAGAGGGAGGGGCCCATCGGTGCCAACCGATGGGAGGGTGAGGGAACAGCATCCCGATGAGGGAACAACAGCCAGAGAGTGCGTTTCGGGGGGATGGCCGGGGTCAACCGCGGCCGAACAACAACAAGGAGACAGTGATGAGCGGTTCCCAGGAGGAACAGGTCAATATGGGCTATGTCGCCGCCATCGTGGCGGTGGCGACCATCGGCGGCTTCATGTTCGGCTATGACAGCGGCGTCATCAACGGCACCGTGGAAGGTCTGAAGCAGGCCTTCAATTCCAACAGTATCGATACCGGCTTCAATGTCGCGTCGATTCTGCTGGGCTGTGCCGCCGGCGCGTTCAGCGCGGCGCGGCTGGCCGATATCATGGGCCGCCGCAATGTGATGATGATCGCGGCCCTGCTGTTCATCCTGTCCGCCATCGGCACGGGTGCGGCCCACAGCTCCACCGTCTTCGTCATTGCCCGCCTGATCGGTGGTCTGGCGGTGGGTGCGGCCTCGGTCCTGTCGCCTGCCTACATCTCCGAAGTGACGCCCGCCTCCATCCGTGGCCGCCTGTCCTCGGTGCAGCAGATCATGATCATCTCCGGCCTGACCGGGGCCTTCCTGGGCAATTATCTGATCGCCCACCATGCCGGCGGGTCCACCGCGCCGTTCTGGCTGGGCTATGAGGCCTGGCGCTGGATGTTCTGGGCGCAGATCATCCCGGCCAGCCTGTTCTTCCTGGCCCTGCTGATCATCCCGGAAAGCCCGCGCTATCTGGTGGTGAAGGGCCGCGAGGATGAAGCACGCGCCGTCCTGACCCGCCTGTTCGGCCCCGCCGCCGGTGCCGCCAAGGTGATCGAAATCCGCGAAAGCCTGGCCCAGGATCAGCACAAGCCCAAGCTGTCCGACCTTCTGGACAAGGCTACCGGCAAGGTCCGTCCCATCGTCTGGGTCGGTATCGGTCTGGCCGTGTTCCAGCAGCTGGTCGGCATCAATGTCGTGTTCTATTACGGCGCCGTCCTGTGGCAGGCCGTGGGCTTCTCCGAGGCCGACGCACTGCGCATCAATATCCTGTCGGGCACGCTGTCCATCCTGGGCTGCCTTGCCTCCATGGCGCTGGTGGACAAGCTGGGGCGCAAGCCGCTGCTGGCGATCGGGTCGGCGGGCATGGCCATCACGCTGGGTATCCTGGTCATCTGCTTCGCGTCGGGCTCCATCGTCGATGGCAAGCTGCATCTGTCCGACAATGTCGGCCTGATCGCGCTGATCAGTGCCAATGCCTATGCGGTGCTGTTCAACTTCTCCTGGGGCCCCGTCATGTGGGTCATGCTGGGCGAGATGTTCCCCAACCAGATCCGTGGTTCCGGTCTGGCCGTGTCGGGCTTTGCCCAGTGGACGGCCAATTTCGGCATCACCATGACCTTCCCCATCATGCTGACCACCATCGGCTTGACGGGTGCCTACGGCTTCTACGCCTTCTTCGCGCTCATCTCCTTCTTCTTCGTGCGCGCCATGGTGCATGAGACGAAGGGCCGTGAGCTGGAGAAGATGGAAGGTTGATTTTTCGGTTGCTCCCTCACCCTCCCACCCGCTGAGGCGGGCGGGCCCCTCCCTCTCCCGCCAAGCGGGCGAGAGGCGAAATTGATGCCCCTCGCCCACGAAGGTGGGAGAGGGAGGGGCCCAAGCCGTAAGGCTTGGGAGGGTGAGGGAGCGACGCACACCGGAAACGGTTGCGTGCAAGGCCGACAAGGCCAATAAAGGGGCGGTTTCAAATCCAGGGGGGATCATGGAAAGACAACGGCGGCGCGGTACCCAGGCGGTGACCATCCGTGAGGTGGCGGCCCGTGCCGGTGTTTCATCCATGACGGTATCCCGTGTCATCAACAAGGATGACAAGGTCAACGAGAATACCCGCGCCCTGGTCGAAGTGGCGATCAAGGAACTGAACTACACCCCCAACCCTGCCGCCCGTCGTCTGGCAGGGTCGGAGGTGCTGCGCATCGGCCTGCTTTATTCCAACCCGTCCAGTGCCTATCTGTCGGAATTCCTGGTCGGCGCGCTGGATGAAAGCAGCCGGGAAGGCCATCAGCTGGTGGTGGAAAAATGCGCGGGCACAGCCAAGGCAACGGCGTCGGTGACCAAGCTGCTGGCCGGTGGCGTCAATGCCTTCATCCTGCCGCCGCCGCTGTGCGAGTCCAGGCCGATCCTGACCATGCTGGAAGAGGCCAATGTGCTGGCGGTGGCCGTGGCCACGGGCCGGCCCAACCCGCATCTGCCCACCATCCGCATTGACAATTACGCGGCCTCCAAGCAGATGACGGAGCATCTAATCGGACTGGGCCATGCCCGCATCGGTTATATCAAGGGCAACAAGAACCAGTCGGCATCGGACATGCGCTACCATGGTTTCATGGATGCCTGCACCGAGGCGGGGCTGAAGCCTGCCGACATCCTGGTCGAACAGGGCCAGTATGATTACGCATCGGGCCTGGAGGCGGCGGAAAAGCTGCTGGCCGCCGATCCGCGCCCGACCGCCATCTTCGCGGCCAACGACGACATGGCCGCCGCCACCATCTCCGTCGCGCACCGGCTGCATCTGGATGTGCCGAACGATCTGTCGGTGGCCGGTTTCGACGATACGCTGATCGCCACCACCGTCTGGCCGCCGCTGACCACCATCCGCCAGCCCATCGCCGCCATGGGCAAGGCCGCTGTGGCCGCCCTGGCCAATGCCATGCGCAACAAATGGCAGCCGGGCCGCAGCGGCGACGGGCCGGAACAGAAGCTGCTGGCTTATAAGCTGGTGAAGCGGGAAAGCACGATCCCGGTCGAATAGAACCGGATCACACCCGTCCCTCCACAAACCCCGACAGCGCCTCTGCCTCCATCGGGCGACCGAAATGCCAGCCCTGGCCGATGTCGCAGCCAAGTTCGGTCAATATCGCCGCCGTCTCCGCATTCTCCACGCCTTCGGCCACCACCTCCATGCCCAGATCATGGGCCAGCGTGATGACGGAGCCGACGATGTGGCGCGACCGGCGGCTGTCGGCTAGATCGCGGATGAAGCCCTGATCGATCTTGATCAGGTCGGCGGGCAGGTGTTTCAGGTAGGAGAGCGAGGCGTAGCCGGCGCCGAAATCATCGATCGCCACCTTCACCCCCGCCGCGCGCAGCCGGGCCAGCACGCCCGCCGTACGGTCCAGATTCTCCATCACCGCCGTTTCCGTCACCTCAATCTCCAGCCGGCCTGTGGCAACCCCGGCCTGATGCACGATGTCCAACAACCCGTCCAGCCAGACCGGATCGGCCAGTTCCTTGACCGATGCGTTGATGGAGATGACGGCATCGCGCGGCAGGCCCAGCCGGCCCGACGACAGATGCTCCAGGGTCCGTCTGGCCACCAACCGGTCGATATCCCCCACCAGCCCGATCCGTTCGGCAACCGGAATGAACAAGGCGGGGCCGGGTCCAGGCTCACCATTGGCGCGGCGCCAGCGCACCAGCGTCTCCACCCCGCGCACGCTGCCATCCCGAAGGCGCACCTGCGGCTGGAACACGGGATAGAGCAGGCCGGCGGCCATGGCGGCGGGTAGTTCGGCGGCCACGGCGGTGCGTTCGCGGATGGCGCCCGCCACCTGATCATCATAGGTGACGATAGGGCTGGCACGCTGATCCGCCGTCTGCGCGGCCCAGCTGGCGCCCGCATCCTGGGCCAGCAGCAGCGCTTCGCGGTTTTCATAGGCCTGGGCGCGGGGCAGCACGACGAAATGCACGTCGGGCAGCATCGAAAGGCCACCCAGATCCACCCCGTCGCGGAACGCCACCGACAGGGCCGCCGTCAGATAGGGATCGGCCTCCCCACCCGGTGCTGCTACGGCATAGGCCAGCTGCGTTCGGGTCAGGCGCGCCGACAATTCGCAATGGCTGAGCAGTTCACGGATGCGGCGGTTGATGGCACCCATCACGGGTGTTTCCACCTGCGGACCGAAGGTCACCACTAGATCGTCCAGATTGCGGACATGGGCCAGCAGCACCCAGAACCCTTCGCCATCCGCCCCCTGTGCCAGCAGGCCCGACAGTTCGTTGGTCCAGGAGCGGCGGTTCAGGATATCCAGATCCAGGTCGCGATGCGCCAGCCGGTGCATGGCGATCTCCGCCTCCCGCTCCGCCGTCACGTCACGCATCACGGCAGTGAAATGCAGACCGCTGCTCAGCTCCAGACGCCCGACCGACAGCCAGGCCAGGAAGGTGGAGCCATCGGCCCGTTTCGCCACCACCTCCCGCCCCTTGCCGATGACCCGGGCATGACCGGTTGTCATGTAGGAACGGATGTAATTGTCATGCCGGTCAGAATCACTGTCCGTCATCAGCACGGTGATGTTGCGGCCCACCAGCGTTTCCACGGGATGGCCGAACAGCTGCGCCACGGCGCGGTTGGCCTGCAGGATGGTGCCCGATGCATCGATGGTGATGATCCCATCGACCGCCGTATCCAGGATCGACTGCAATTCCCGCTCCCGCCGGCGCAGGGCGGAAAGGGCATGGTTCAGCACCAGCGTAAAATCACGCAGCTCGCGAATGCCGGTGCGCGAGGTGAGGCGGACAGGCTCATCCACGTCCCCCACGCGCGCCAGACGGGTCGCCATGCTGGCCACCGGCACAATGATCAGCCGCACCGACAAGAACAGCAGCAGCCCGACCAGCACCAGCAGCACACCGCCCAGCCGCAGGCTCTGATTCAACAGGTCGGAACGGGCCTGCGCCATGACCCAGTCGATGCGCCGTACCAGCACCAGATGCCCTTCCAGCGGGCTGGACGCGCTGGACAGGCGTATCCCGTCCGTGACGGGCCAGCAGCCGGCCACCCATTTCTCCCCATCACCCACCACCAGCCCGCGCCCGCAGGCCCGTTCGGCCACGGCCTTGCGCAGCGGGGCCGGTACCATTTCCAGCGCGGACAGCTCAGCACCCTGAAACAGGATGTCGTTGGCAAAGTCCAGCCGGTCCGACCTGCCGGCCAGGAAGACATGGTCCGCATGGGTGCGCAGGGCAATGCGGTCAATGGCATCGACATCAAACCCGTCCGGCCCCGCGATATGATGGGACATTTCCGACGCCGTGGCGGCCCCCGTCTGGGCAAAGGCCTGCCATTCCCGCTCCACCACATCATGGATCATGGCGGGATAGGCCAGCAGCCAGACGGCGAAGCCGATCATCACCACGCCCAGCAGCGGCGGGAACAGCATCAGGCGCAACAAGGTGGGCTGTATCATTCTCTCCCCCTTATTGCGGCAGATAGGAGGGGTCGAGCAGGGGATCGACGGAGCCCGCCACCTCCCCCGTCGCGCGCAGCCAGCGCCGCACCGGTTCCAGGGCCGGGGTGCCGGGAACCAGCAGATCCCGGCTGCCGGCACTGTTGGGGAATTCAAGGCCGGACAGGACACGGGCAAGCTGTTCCGGTGTCATTCCCTGACGCCGGGTGACCCGATCCCGCATATCCGGGCGGCCATCCTTCAACAATCCCACACCATGGTACCAGGCGGACAACAGGCGGCGCAGCGTATCATCGCGCCCCGACAAACGGTCACGACGCACGGCCAGCACATCGACAACCTCGCGCGCCATGGCGGCGCTGTCGAACACGCGCACGGCCCCCTGCCCTTCCAACCGACCGACCAGCGGTTCGTAACTGATCAGGTAATCCAGGTTATGCTTGGAAAAGGCATCCTGATGGTCGCCGGCGGCGACATGCACCACCTGCACCTGGGACGGCAGTACATTCCGGCGTTCCAGAAAACGGTGCAGAACAAAGGCACCAACACCTTCGGTTTCCACCCCGATGCGCTTTCCGATCAGCGGGGCCTGCGCCACGTCCGGGGTGCGGGCCAGCACGGCATCGGCACCGTGCGAAATATCCAGGACGGCCAGCACCGCCATGGGACGCCCCGCCGCCTCCAGCCGCATCACCTCATCCATGGTCAGGGCGGCGCCATCCAGGCTGCCGGCGGACACGGCCTCCATCAGGGCAGGCGACGACCGCGCCTCCACCAGCGTCACATCCTCCGGCAGATGGCCGGCGGCGCGGGACAGATGGAACGGCTCATAGCCCAGCCAGAGGTTGGTGCCGACCAGAAGAGGTCGTTCCGGTTCCGGAATAACCTTGAAGATGCCGCTGGCCAGCAACGCGCAGCCGGATAGCAGCAGTAACGCTGCCACGCCATAGCCGGTACGGGCCTGCCGCTCCATCGCGTCCTCCTGCTGCCATACCCGGCAACCGCTCCCGGCCCGACTATACAACCGGGCGTGAGAAACCAGAAGCGGCATCGCGCAGTGTATGGGAAATTATCGGTTCCTGACAGAGGGTTAGAATATCAGTTATCGCTTATTTGGCGGCCCGCAGCTCCGCGATGAAACTGTCGAACCCGTGACGCAGGCCCTGAGCCTCCCGCGACAGGGCGGCAGACGCGTGGCCCACCTCACCCGCCGTGGTACCCACGGCATCGGCCGCACCCGATACGCCGGACACGTTCTCCCCCACCTCGGCGGTGGCCATGGCGGCCATCTGCACGTTGCGGGCGATCTCCTTGGTGGCCGCACCCTGCTGTTCCATGGCGGCGGCGATGGCACCGGAAATCTGGTCCATTTCGCGGATGGTGCGGTCGATGGTGGCGATGGCATCCACCGCCTTGCCCATGCGGCCCTGCATCTCCGCCACCTGCCGCGCGATATCTTCCGTGGCACGGGCCGTCTGACTGGCAAGCTGCTTGACCTCGCCCGCGACAACGGCAAAGCCCTTGCCGGCCTCCCCGGCCCTTGCGGCCTCGATCGTGGCGTTGAGGGCCAGAAGGTTGGTCTGTTCGGCAATGTCGGCGATCAGGTCCACGACCTGGTTGATGCGGCCTGCCGCCTCGGCCAGGGCGCTGATGGTGGTATCGGCATTGCCGACCTCCACCACCGCCTCACGCGCCACATTGGTGGACCGCGAAACCTGGGTGACGATCTCCCCGATGGAGGCGGACAGTTCTTCGGAGGCCGAGGCGACCGTGCTGACATTGTCGGTGGCGCGGTCGGCGGCCGTCTGGGCGGACCGGGCAAGATCGGTGGTTTCCGCCACCGATTGGCGCATCTGCCGGGCGCTGCCATCCAGCTGCGTTGCCGCCTGCGCCACCCCGTCCACCATGTGGCGGACATGGGCGTCCAGGCGGCCCGAGATTTCATCCAGATGCCGGGCATGGCGGGCCGCATTCTCGTCCAGATAGACGGAGATGACCAGATCCATGTCCAGCATGACGGCCAGATTGATGGAGCGCATGGTATCCGCCAGCTTGGCCTCCGCCCGTGCCGGCTGCCAGCGGCTGCTGGACCCCGTGACCAGCGCCTTGTACAGGCGCGACAGGGTGGTGGCATAGGCGCCCAGATACCAGCGCGGTTCCAGCCCCAACACGGAATGCACGCGGCCAATGGCCTTCACGCTGTTGAAATAGCCCTCGTCGAAGCGGCCCGTGAACAGGTTCAGCCAATGTTCCAGCTGCCGGTCGCGCGCATGACGCATGATCCCGTCATTGCGGAACATCTTCATCATCTCCGGCCAGCGCCGCAGATCGGCATAGAAAGCGTCGATGATACCGGGCAACGCCGCCGCGATCTGGGGCCGGGCAGCAGCCAGGGCAGCACGCACATCGGCATCGATACCCACAAAGGCCAGCCGTTCCTCACGTTCTGCGGTCGTGTTCTGCATCGGGCGCCCCATTGGTTGGTGAGTTATCGGTTCACTTGGCAAAATTTAAGAAGACGCTGCAAATACTTTAAATGCAAATCATTGCGTCAACGAATTGTGGCATACACGGGCCATGTTGGAACATTCAAGCGTGATTTTTCAGCGTTATCGATAGCATTCAATCACATCTGTGCGCCCGCATGCCGCAGGGCCGGAATCCCTATCCAGCCTGCGGACGAATTGACTCCGGCTGGAAAGTCGCCATAATAATGACTGACCGTTCAGTAATTAGGTTTGTCGATGAACGATGAACACCGCCCCCGTACCCGCCGCAAACAGGCCCGGCCCGCCGAACTGCTGTCCGCCGCCCTGGATTGCTTCGTCGAAAAGGGCTTCGCCGCCACGCGAATGGAGGATATCGCGCGCCGGGCCGGCGTGGCGAAGGGGACTTTCTATCTGTATTTCCCCTCCAAGGAGGCGGTGTTCGAGGCGCTGGTTCGCGAAACGCTGCTGCCCCGTATTGCGGCAGTGGAATTGTCCAATGGCATGGCGGGGTTGGGTGCCGAGGCGAAGCTGCGCGCCATCCTGTCCATGCTGGGGCAGGTGCTGGCCGACCCAAAGCTGGCGGCCATCCCGAAACTGGTGCTGGCGGAGGCCGGGAATTTCCCCGACATGGCCCGTTTCTACCGGCGCGAAGTGATCGGTCGGGGTCAGGCGCTGCTGACCGCCCTGTTCCGCGAAGGGGTGGAGAAGGGAGAATTCCAACCCCAGCCCGACCTGGAAATTCTGGCCCGCCTGTTCCTGGGTCCGGTGGTGCTGACCGCCCTGTGGCAGACCACTTTTGCGCCGGTGGAAGAGACACCGATGCCCATCGACAGGCTGCTTTCCACCCATGCCGACCTGTTTTTGAACGCCATCAAGGCCCCAACCGGCACCGGAGGTGCCACGGGACTGCGCACCGGAGGTGCCCCATGATCCGCCGCCTGCTTGCCCTCGCCGTCCTGCTTCCCCTCACCGCCTGCGGCCCTTCCGGTGATACCGGAAATTTCCAGGGCTATGTCGAGGGTGACTATCTGCGCATCGCCGCACCGGAGGCCGCATGGATCGGCGCGGTACCGGTGACGGAGGGGACGATGGTCAGAAAGGGCCAGCCCCTGTTCACCCTGGACGACACCGCCGCACAGGCCGCGTTGGCCGAGGCGAAGGCCGGGCTGGCCCAGGCCGAAGCAGCCCTGGCCGACCGGCGCCTGGGCGCGCGGGCGGAGGAGATTGCGGGCCTGGAGGCACAGCGACGGCAGGCCGATGCCGCCCTGAAACTGGCGCGTCAGGATCTGGAACGGCAGAAATCCCTGGCCGCCGACAATGTCGCGGCGAAGGCCCGGCTGGAACAGGCGCAATCGACGGCGACCCAGGCCGCCGCCCGCCTGGAACAGGCCAGTGCCGCCCTTGCCACGGCCCGCCTGCCCGCACGGCCCGATCAGGTGGCAGCGGCAGAGGCCGCTGTGGCCGCCGCCCGCGCCGCCCTGACGCAGGCCGAATGGCGCCTGTCGCAGCGCCATGTCGACAGCCCCGCCGACGCCCTGGTCGATGATATCGTGCGCCGGCCCGGCGAATGGGCGCCCGCCGGCGGTGTCGTGGTCAGCCTGCTGCCGCCGGGCCATGTGAAACTGGTGCTGTTCGTGCCGGAGGGGCGGCGGGCGGCCCTGACGCCGGGCGGAACCCTCTCCGTTCGCTGCGATGGCTGCAAGCCCGGCCTGTCGGCCCGCATCACCCGCATCGCCACGGAGGCGGAATATACCCCGCCCGTCATCTATAGCCGTGAAACCCGCGCCAAGCTGGTCTATCGGGTGGAGGCGGCGCTGACCCCCGATCCCGCCGCCCTGTCGCCCGGACAGCCAGTTTCGGCGGAGCCGGCGCCATGACCGGCAGCGATCCCGCCATTGCCATCGATGTGCGCGGCCTGACCAAGCGGTTTGGCGACCGGGCGGTGGTCGACAATGTCGATCTGCGCGTGGGCAAGGGCCGCATCCATGGCTTCCTGGGTCCCAATGGCAGCGGCAAGACCACCACCATCCGCATGCTCTGCGGCCTGCTGGTGCCCGATGCCGGGGAAGGCACCTGCTTAGGCTTCGATATCCGCCGCGATGCCTGGGCCATCAAGCAGCGGGTCGGCTACATGACCCAGAAATTCAGCCTCTATGAGGACCTGACCATCAAGGAGAACCTGGAATTCGTGGCCCGCCTCTACGCCCTTGCCGACCGTCCCCGGCGGGTGGGGGCCGCATTGGACCGGCTGGGCCTGTCACACCGCAGGGATCAGTTGGCGGGCACCCTGTCGGGCGGGTGGAAACAGCGGCTGGCGCTCGCCGCCTGCATCCTGCACGAACCGTCGTTGCTGCTGCTGGATGAACCGACGGCGGGCGTGGACCCCAAGGCGCGGCGCGAATTCTGGGACGAGATCCATGCCCTGGCCGCCGATGGCATGACCGTCCTGGTCAGCACCCATTACATGGACGAGGCGGAGCGCTGCCACCGCATCGCCTACCTCGCCTATGGCCGCCTGCTTGCCGATGGGACCGTGGAGGAGGTGGTTGCGGGATCGGGCCTGTCCACCTGGCACGTCTCCGGCCCGCCCGACCATATCGCCGCCCTGGACCGGGCGCTGCGCGGACAGAAGGGCGTCAGCATGATCGCCCCCTTCGGCAACACCCTGCATGTCAGCGGGCCGGATGCCGCCACCCTGGATGCCAGCGTCGCCGGGTTCCAGGGCCAGGCGGGGCTGGACTGGCGGCGCGGCGACCCGACGCTGGAGGATGCCTTCATCCACCTGATGGGATCGGTGCCCGACAATTTCCAGAAACCGGCGGGCGCGGGAGGGCGCGTATGATGACCGGCCTGTCCCCCCGCTTCTCCCCCGCCCGGCTGGTCGCGATCATCATCAAGGAGTTCATCCAGATGAAGCGCGACCGCCTGACCTTCGCCATGATGGTCGGCATCCCCTTGATCCAGCTGATGCTGTTCGGCTTTGCCATCAATGCCGATCCCAAGCATCTGCCCACCGCCGTGTTGAGCCATGACAATAGCGAGTTCAGCCGCGCCATCATCAGCGCCCTGCAGACCAGCAATTATTTCGAACTGACCCTGGCCGCCGACAGCCCCGAACAGCTGGACCTGCTGCTGGACCAGGGCAAGGTGCAGTTCGCGGTGGAAATCCCCACAGGCTTTGGCACCGATCTGATGCGCGGCGAGCGCCCAGCCCTGCTGGTCATGGCCGACGCCACCGATCCCGCCGCTACGGGCAATGCCGTCGGCGCGCTTCAGCGCATTCTGGACAGCGTGATGGCGGGTACCCTGACGGGGCCGCTGGCGACGCTGGCGCCTTCACCGGGGCCGGTAGAACTGCGCGTGCATCGCCGTTACAACCCGGAGGGGTTGACGCAGCATAATATCGTGCCGGGCCTGATGGGCACCATCCTGACCATGACCATGATCATCATGACCGCCCTGGCCGTGACGCGGGAGCGGGAGCGGGGGACCATGGAAAACCTGCTGGCCATGCCCGTACGTCCGACAGAGGTGATGCTGGGCAAGCTGGCGCCCTTCATCCTGGTGGGGGCGGTGCAGGTGATGGTGATCATGGGGGCCGCGCGCCTGCTGTTCGGGGTGCCGATGCTGGGCAATCCGCTGGCCCTGATCTGCGGCATGATCATCTTCATCACCGCCAATCTGGCCGTCGGCTTCCTGTTCTCCACGCTCGCCCGCAATCAGCTGCAGGCCATGCAGATGAGTTTCTTTTTCTTCCTGCCCTCCATCCTGATGTCGGGCTTCATGTTCCCCTTCCGGGGCATGCCCGCCTGGGCGCAGGTGATCGGGGAAGGTCTGCCCCTGACCCATTTCCTGCGCGTTGTGCGCGGCGTGATGCTGAAGGCCAGCGGCTTCCCCCAGGTCTGGCCCGACCTGTGGCCCATGCTGGTGTTTCTGCTGGCCGTGTCCGTCCTGGCCGTTAAGCGCTATCGGCAGACACTGGATTAACGCCGCTGCTCCAGCAGTTCTCGCAGAAGCGGGTTGGGGAAGCGGCGATCCAGGGTGACGGCCAGGAAGCTTTCGGCCATGCCGGACAGGGTCGCGGCCTCGCGCAGCAGGCCGGTGCTCAGCTCATCCTGCACGACGATGGCGGGAATGACGGCGATGCCGGCATCTTCGCGCACCATCAGACGGATCATGGCCATGTCATCCACCTCCGCCGCGATGCGCACCGACACGCCCAGTCGCGCCACCAGCCCGTCAAAGGCGGCCCGCAGCGCTGTTTCCGGCGTGGGCAGGATCAGCGGATGGGTGGTCAGCAGCACCGGAAGCGGCGCACGTCCCGGCCCCAGCCGGGCCGGCGTGCCGATCAGGCTGACCGGCTGTTCATCCAGCGGATGGATCAGATAGGGGCTGGCGGCATCGCGCGGCGGGGCCAGATTGGTCAGCACCACATCCAGGGCCAGCGCGTCCAGCCCGCGCAGCAATTCCCCCTGCGATCCCGACCGCAGGACAATCTCCACATCCGGGCGGGTCAGGAGCGGGCGCAGGAACCCGATCTGGAAGTTGCGGGACAGGGTGGCCAGCGCCCCGATACGCAGGGCGCGGCGGCCGCCGGCGGCATTGCGCAGGGTTGCGCTCAAATCCTCCGCCGTCCTGAAAATCGCCTCGGCATGGTCCAGCGCGATGCGCCCCGCCTCCGTCAGGATCAGGCCCCGGCCCTGCCGTTCGAACAGGTCATGACCCAGCTGCTCCTCCAGCGTGCGCAACTGTGTCGACAGGGCCGATGGCGACAGGTTCAGTTGCCGCGCCGCACCCGTCAGGGTGCCGTCGCGCGCCACCGCCCGGAACAGGCGCAGATGGTGAAGATTGAGGATAGCCATGGATCATTTCTATAAAAGAGAACGTTAACGATCAAAAGATGTAATTTTCTGGAAGTCACGAAGCGGCTATCACCATCGGGAAATTCACATACTCCCCTGGAGAGGTCGATGATCCTGTCGAGCCTTGCCCCGGCTGCTTTGGCGGTCGTGGCGGCGGCTGCCTTGCTGCGCCCTGGCCGCCGCCCGAAACCCATCCCCGCCCTGGCCGAGATATCGGCCTTGCTGGCCTTTGCGCTGACCGTTGCAGGCACGGTGCAGTTTGCCCTGGACGGCCCGGTCAGCGAGGGGCTGCTGCGCCTGTCGATGATCGGGGCCGTGATGGCCCCGCTGGTCGGGTTCATCGGCTGGATCGTGCTGCGCTACAGTCGCACCTATCTGGACGGGGCCGAGCGTGAAGGGCGGTTCCATGGGCTGATGCTGCTGGTCCTGGCGCTGGTGCTGCTGCTGGTGCAGGCCGGCAGCCTGTGGCTGTTGGCCGCCTGCATGATTGCCATCGGTCTGGTGTTGCGCCAGCTCCTTCTGTTCTATCCCGACCGCGCCCCGGCACAGCGGGCGGCGGCGAAGTTCACACGGGTCTGGGCGGCGGGTGATGTGGCCCTGGTCGTGGCGGCGGGACTGCTCTGGGTCGCGTTCGGCACGGACAGCATCACCGCCATCAATGACGCGGCGAAGGCCGGCAGCACCCCGGCCCTGGCGGGGGCCGCCGTCGGCTTCCTGGTGCTGGCGGCCTTGCTGAAGACAGCGGCGTTCCCACTGCATGGCTGGCTGACAGAGGTGATGGAGGCGCCGACGCCGGTGTCGGCCCTGCTGCATGCCGGGATCATCAATTCCGGCGGGTTCCTGCTGATCACCTTTGCCTGGGTGGTACAGGGTAGCACAGGGTCGATGGCGGCCCTGGTGCTGCTGGGTGGCCTGACTGCGCTGTTCGGTGCGCTGGTCATGCTGACGCAGAGTGCGGTGAAGACGGCGCTGGCCTGGTCCACGGTGGCGCAGATGGGGTTCATGCTGCTGCAATGCGGGCTGGGCCTGTGGCCGCTGGCCCTGCTGCATATCGTGGCCCACTCCCTTTACAAGGCGCATGCCTTCCTGTCGTCGGGCGGGGCGGTGGCGGCGGTGAGGGAGGTGCGCCGGCCCGGTGCCGTGGCCACGCCGGGCCTTGCCGCCGTGGCGCGGGCCTTCCTGCTGGCCCTGACACTCTATGCCGTCGTCGCGGTCGGCTTCACCCTGATCTGGGGTCCGAAGTCGCCGCAGGCCCTGGCGCTGGGGGCGATCCTGGTGTTCGGTGTGGCCTATCTGGTGGCGCAGGGGCTGGCCGATGCGGCCCCGCGCGCCCTGACCCGGCGCACCCTGACGGCCTCTGCCGCGGCCACGCTGGCCTATTTCGGGTTCCAGTCGCTGGCCATCCTGGTGGTCAATGGCGCCCTACCCGGCGTGCCCGAGGCTGGCCCCCTGGAATGGGCGTTGATCGCCCTGACCGTGCTGTCCTTCGGCGTGGTGGCGGTGGCGCAGGCCCTGTTCCCGCACTGGGCCCACCATCCGGCCGCCGCCGGCCTGCGCGTGCATGTCGCCAACGGCTTCTACCTCAACGCCGCCTTTGACCGCCTGATCGGCGGGTTCCGCGCTTAGTCAATTCCTTCATTCGCCGGCGATACCGGAGAAGAGCCGATCGTAGCGCGGATTAGCGAAGCGTAATCCGCGGGAGCGACGCCGGTGACCGGGTTCCCGCGGATTACGGCTGACGCCTAATCCGCGCTACGCAATCGCTGCCTCAAGACCGCCGGTTTAACCTGGAGAAGAGCCATGTTCCAGAACCTGCCCGACATCTCCCCCGCTCCGGCCAAGGCGCTGTTTGCCGCTGCCAATGCCGCCGTGCGCGCCATCCCGCCGGCTTTCCCGCTGGACGCCACCGTCGCCGTCAACCCCTTCCTGGGCCAGACGGGCGAGGATCTGGCCCATGCCGGCGCCCGGCTGGCGCGGGTCGGCGGGGTGAGGCTGACGCAGGCCCGCGCCACCTATGCCGCCATGGTGGAGAAGGGCGAGATCATCGAGGCCGACCTGTGTGCCGCCCTGGATGAATGCGCCCACCCGGCCAAGCCGGCCAGTCTGGCGGCCCTGACTGTTGCCCTTTATCAGCAGGCGCCGGTCCCGTCTGCGGCCCCGACGGTGGCCGATCTGGCGGCGCAGGCCACGGGCATCGACTGGCCCGCCATCATCGCCCGCTGTATCGGCCTGTGGGCCGCCGGCTTTTTCGACCGGGGTCAGGCGCTGTGGACGCCGGCGCCCGGTGCCACGGCCTTCACGGCCTGGCGGGAATGGGCGACGCATGACCTGACGCCGGAACTGGCGGGCCTGTCCGGTTTCTGCCGGCATGTCGCGGCCAGCCCGGACACGCCCGAACGCGCCCTGCTGCGGGCCGCCGGCAATCTGGGCCTGGATGGCGCGGCGGCGGAAACGGCGTTCCACCGGCTGCTGATCGATCTGGGCGGCTGGGCCCAGCATGCGCGCTGGCTGCTGTGGCAGGCCGAACTGTCGGGCGTCAGCGACGGCACCGTGACCGACCTTCTTTGCATCCGCCTGATCTGGGAAGAGGCGCTGCTGGCCCATGTGCCGGAAGTGAAGGCGGAATGGGAGGCGGTGGTCGCCGCCCATGCCCGGCCCGTGGAACCCGACGCCGACATGGTGATCGACAGCATCCTGCAGCAGGCCGCCGAACGCGCGCATCAGCGGCGGTTGGCAGCCCTGCTGCCCGGCATCCAGCCCAAGAACGAGGCGGCGCGGCCCTGGCTGCAGGCGGCCTTCTGCATCGATGTGCGCTCCGAACCGTTCCGCCGCGCCCTGGAAAGCCTGGACCCCGGCATCGCCACCCTGGGCTTTGCCGGCTTTTTCGGCCTGCCCGTGGCGCACCAGGGCACCGCATCCGACCTGATCGAAGCGCGGTTGCCGGTCCTGCTGTCGCCGCGCGTCCATTCCCACGCCTGCACCGCCCCGCATAAGGACACCAAGCAGCGGATTGCGGCCCGCGCTGTGCGCGCCTTTGGCCGGTTCCGGCAGGCCGCCGTCTCCTCCTTCGCGTTTGTGGAGGCTGCCGGTCCCTTCTATGGCGCCAAGCTGCTGCGCGATGCGCTGGGTCTGGGCCACACCCATGGTCCCGATGCCGCCCCCGTCCTGACACCCGGCCTGTCGGCGGCGGACAAGGTGGCGACGGCAGCAACCGTGCTGAAGGCCATATCGCTGACCAGGGGGCATGGGCGGCTGGTGCTGCTGCTGGGTCATGGGGCCCATGTCACCAACAACCCGCATGAAAGCGCCTATCATTGCGGGGCCTGCGGCGGGCATAAGGGCGATGTCTCGGCCCGGCTGCTGGCGGCCTTGCTGAACGATGCCGAGGCGCGGGCCGGGCTGGCCGACCATGGCATTGACCTGCCCGCCGACACGCTGTTCCTGGCGGGCCTGCATGATACCGTCACCGACAATGTCACTCTGTATAATGACACGCCCCGCCGCAGCCATGAGGCGGACATCGCCAAGGCGCGCGACATGCTGGACCGTGCCGCCCGCCAGAACCGGATCGAGCGGGCAGCCCGCCTGCCCGGTGCCACGGGGGCCAACCTGGCCGCCCGTGCGCGTAACTGGGCCGAGGTGCGGCCCGAATGGGGTCTGGCCGGTTGCGCCGCCTTCATCGCCGCCCCGCGCGCCGTCACGGCGCAGAGCGACCTGAACGGCCGGGCCTTCCTGCATTCCTATGACTGGCAGGATGATGCGGGGTTCGGGACGCTGGAACTGATCCTGACGGCCCCGGTCGTGGTCGCCAGCTGGATCAGCCTGCAGTACTACGGGTCCGCCGTGGCACCGACCCTGTTTGGCGGCGGCGACAAGCTGATCCACAATGTCACGTCGGGGATCGGCGTGGTGGAGGGTAATGGCGGGCGGCTGCGCGCCGGCCTGCCCTGGCAGGCGGTGCATGATGGCGAGGGGCTGGCCCATGCCCCGCTGCGCCTGTCGGTGATGGTGGAAGCGCCGGAGCAGGCCATTGCCGATATCCTGAACCGGCATCCGGGGGTGAAGGCTTTGTTCGACAATGGCTGGCTGTCGCTGTTCGCGCTGGACCAGGGCCGGGTCAAGGCCCGCTGGCGTCCCGGTGTGGGGTGGGATGCGGTGGCGGTGTCAAAGGCGGCATAGTTACGGCTTGCTGGGCTTCAGGGGGATCTTGCTATCCCCTTGAAATTCATTCCTATACCGCCTCCCCGGCCTTCGCCGGGGAGGCGGTATTTCCAAGCTGAGATGTTTCTCAACAGTCCCCAGATCGTGGCAGGGAAAAGGAACAGCGGATTACCCAACTGTGCTACCCCGCCACCACCACCTTGTTGCGCCCGCCGGCCTTGGCGGCATAGAGCGCGGCGTCGGTGCGGTTGAACAGGCTGGTCTGGGTTTCGCGCTGCGGCTCGGCCTGGGCCAGACCGATGGACAGGGTCACGCGGATCGACACGCCTTCCAGGGCGATGGGTGAGCCACCCACGGCCTGACGGATACGGTCGGCGGCGATCAGGGCCTGCGGCGCCTCGGTGTGGGAGGTCAGGACCACGAATTCCTCCCCGCCATAGCGGGCCAGGAAATCCACCTCGCGCAGCGCGTCGGCGGCACGGCGCGCCACCTCCCGCAGGACGGTGTCGCCGACCAGATGGCCGTAGGTGTCGTTCACTTCCTTGAAATGATCCAGATCCATCATCAGGACGCAGAATGGATGGCCATGGCGAAGGGCCGCCGTCCATTCCTGATCCAGCCGGTCCATGAAGGCGCGGCGGTTATGGATGCCGGTCAGCGGGTCGCGGGTCGCCAATTCGGCCAGCCGGTCATTGGCCTCGCGCAGGCTGGCGGTACGTTCCGCCACCTTGGCCTCCAGCTCCCGCTTGGCCATGCTCAGCTTATCGATGCGCGCGCGTTCCATCGTCATGACGATGCCGGCGCCTGCCGACAGGGCCAGGACGACGGCCAGGAAGCGCACCCAGGCCCATTCGTACCAGAGATGGGGAACCGCCACGATCAGGCCGCGTTCGGCCACCACCGTGCCATTGGGATCAAGGGCACGCAGACCCAGCGTATATTGACCCGGCGGCAGGTTGGTATAGGCGGCGGCGCGGCGGCCATTCCCCGCCTCCACCCAATCCGTATCGAATCCGTCCAGGCGATAGGCATAATGCACGCCCGCCGTGACCGCATAATCCAGCAAGGCGAATTCCACGGTCAGACGGCGGTTGCCGGGCGGCAGCCGGATGGTGCGGGTACCGTCCGGCAGGTTCAAGGCACTGGCAATCCCATCCTGCCCGCCCGCCAGAACCCGCGTCACCGCCAGCGCGTCCAGATAGGCATGGGGCCGGATCTGCGAGGGCTGTACCAGGGTCATGCCATTGGTACCGCCAAACACCAGCCCGCCATCGGGCAATGTCGTCACCGCCCCCGGCAGATAGGAGGAAACGCTGCCTGCCACCGCGCGTTCGACCCGTGACACGCTGAAATCAGCGGGATCGATGGCCGCCAGCCCATTATCGGTGGAGGCCCAGATACGCCCGTCCGACCCCAGTGTCAGGCTGGCGATGGTGTTGGACGGCATGCCATGCTGACGCGACACCGTGCGGAAGGTGGGCTGTCCGTCAGGGTCGGCCCCGTCGCGCATCATGGCAACCCCGCCACCAACCGTGCCCAGCCATAACCGCCCCTGCCGATCATAGACCAGGGCGGAAATGTAATCATGCGGCAGGGTGTCGGGCCGGTCGGCATCGCGGTGGAAACGCCGGAAGCGCCCATCGGGACCCAGCAGGTTCAGACCATTGGCCGTACCCACCCAGACCAGCCCGTCGGGGCGCGGCAGGACGGCCCAGACCTCATTATTGGACAGGCTGCCCGGCTGTCCCGGATCAGCCACATGGAGGGTGGAGGTGCCATCGGCCAGCGATTGCCGCACCAGACCATAATAAGAAGCGATCCACAGATCACTATCGGTCACGCACAAGGTGGTGACGTCACGGCCCTGGGTCGTCTGAATGGGGGCGGCCAGGGGTGTACGCTCCCCCATGCCGGGACGCAGGCGGGACAGGCCGGCGGAACCGACCCAGATGCTGCCTTTCGTATCGCCCCGGATGGCATAGACGGGTGTGCCTTCCAACGCGCCACCGCCAATGCTGCGTCCGAAGGGGGCGATATGGCCGTTGGACAGGTCCAGCCGGTCCAGACCGCCATCATCCAGCCCGATCCATAACCCTTCCTGCGGATCGGTCCACAGGCTCCACGCGTCGCGGCCCGAAAAGCCGCGCGACTGACCCAGGGCGATGCTGGCGACACCCGACGGCACGCTGTCATGCCAGGCCAGACCCATATTGGTCGCGACCCAGACGACACCGCCGCGATCCTTCAGGATACCGCGCGTGAAATTGCCCTTCAGGGCGCCCGGCACATTGGGGTCGGCCCGGAACAGGCGCAGCCGGTCCTGGCCGATGTCATATTCGGCAACCCCACCGCCAAACAGCGCGATCCACAGCACGCCGGGTCGTTCCTCCACAATGCCACGGACGGTGGCGCGACCCAGGGAGGTGTCGCGGCCCGTCAGGCGTGGATGCGACACGGCCGTCGCCTCCCCCTTGCCGACGGAGACGATGCCGCCACCATTGCTGCCGATCCAGACGCGGCCCTGCGCATCTTCAAAAAAGCTCCAGGTGCCCGCGGACAGGGCATAGGCGCTGTCGGCATCGGCGCCTGTCAGGGTCTGCCATTCCGATGCCCCCGCCGCCCGGCGGGCCACGGCAGTTTCCGTACCGGCCCACAGGGTGCCCGTGCTGTCACGAAAGACGGCAAAGACATGGCCATGGGGGAACCCGCCCGGCCCGGCCCGCACCCGCTCCACCACCTTCAGATCGCGGCTGACATGGTCCAGGCCCGCCAATGTCGCCACCCAGATGCCGTCACCGCCATCATCGGCCAGACCATAGACCTGCACATGGCCCAACCCGTCGGGACCGGCCCCCAGGGTCGTGAACCGGTCAAAGCGCGGGTCATAATAGGCGACACCAGCCGTGTGCGTGCCCAGCCACATGCCGCCATCACGCGCCGGATGCAGGGCGCGCACAAAGCCGTTGGGCAGGGAACCGGGATCGTGGGGATCATGTTCGAAGGTGCGAACCGTATAGCCGTCGAACCGGTTCAACCCGCCAAGCGTGCCGATCCAGATGAAGCCCGTGGCATCCTGGGCCAGGGTCATAACCGTGTTGTTCGAGAGGCCGTTGATGTTGGACAGCGACTCGAACCCCACCTCCGCCCGGTCCATCAGGGTGACGGATGGACCACCGGCCCCGGCAGGAACGGCAGTCACCGCGAAGATCAGCGCAAGCAAAAGCGACCCCGCCCGGTGGCCCGCCACCAGGAAAAGGGAAGTCAAACCGGCCATTGGCCCCCTGCCGCGACGGCTGTTCCGCACGCGTCCATGCCCCCCGAGATCACATGACATATGATCGTATCACAACTGCTGGGGTAGTCCTCAAGGACAGGTTGAAGGCCATATCTGCAATAATGGTTCGCGCCGTCATTCTGGGCGGCGCAAATGTTTCGGATGCAGAATAACAATCAATCGCCACACCCGCCGCCGCCTCCTAACGGTTGTCCCCGGCAGGGGCCTGTTTCTTGATCCATGTCATGGTGCTGGTTTGGTGCGGCCCTATCATGGTTTTCCAGGCAAACAACGCGGACCCGGCAAACGGGCCCGGTATCGAGGAAACCCATGCTGCGGTTGAAACGGATCGGCATTTCGACGGGCCGTGAGAATGTGGCCTTCCTGTCGCGGGCCTGCCCCACCTATCGCGCCGCCGCGTTCGAGGGGCAGGGCAAGGTGGAGGTGCTGGCCGGGGCCAAACGGCTGGTGGCGACGCTGGATATTGTCGATGACCCGGCCATCCTGCCGCCCGATTGTCTGGGCCTGTCGGAGGAGACGTTCGACCGTTTCGGACAGGTTGAGGGCAGCGAAACCCGCCTGGACCATCCCCACCCGCCGAAAAGCCGGGAGGGGCTGCATGCCAAGATCGCGGGGCGCGAACTGGACGAGGCCTGTTTTCGCGCCATCATCGACGATATCGCCCATCATCGCTATGCCAAGGTGGAGGTCGCGGCCTTCCTGGTGGCCTGCGGGTCCTTCATGACGACGGCAGAGACGCTGGCCCTGACCCGCGCCATGGCCGATGCGGGCGAGGGGCTGCATTGGCCGGATGCGCCGTTGGTGGTGGACAAGCATTGTATCGGCGGCATTCCGGGCAACCGCACCTCCATGATCGTGGTGCCCATCGTGGCGGCCCACGGCCTGCCCATGCCCAAGACATCGTCGCGTGCCATCACGTCGCCCGCCGGCACCGCCGACACGATGGAGGTGCTGGCCAATGTCGAGGTCGATCTGGACCGCATGCGGGAGATCGTGGCCGAGGCCAAGGGCTGTCTGGTCTGGGGCGGGCATGTGAAATTGTCGCCCGCCGACGATGTCCTGATCTCCGTCGAACGACCGCTGAACATCGACACGCGCGAACAGATGGTCGCCTCCATCCTGTCCAAGAAGAAGGCGGCGGGGTCCACGCATCTGGTTATCGACATGCCCGTCGGACCCAGCGCCAAGGTGCGTAGTGCGGAGGATGCGGCGCGTCTGCGCAAGCTGTTCGAATATGTGGGTGACGCCATCGGCCTGACCCTGCGCGTCACCATCAGTGACGGGTCGCAGCCCGTGGGCCGGGGCATCGGCCCCGTGCTGGAGGCGCGTGACGTCATGGCCGTGCTGGAAAACCAGCCGGACGCGCCGCCCGACCTGCGCGAACGTTCCCTGGCGCTGGCGGGCCGCATTCTGGAATTCGACCCGGCCTTGCGCGGCGGGGCCGGGACGGCAAGGGCGCGCGAGTTGCTGGATAGTGGGGCGGCCCTGCGCCAGATGCACAAGATCATGGAACTGCAAGGCAAGCCGCCGCGTATCGCCCGGCTGGGCACCCTGTCGCGGGAGGTCGTGGCCGATCATGACGGGCGGGTGATCAGCATCGATTGCTACCGCATCGCCCGCATCGCGCGGCTGGCCGGCGCGCCCTTTGATCCCGGTGCCGGCATCGACCTTCTGAAGAAGGTGGGCGATGGGGTGCAGGCGGGCGAACCGCTCTACCGTATCCATGCCGAACGCGAAGTAGAGTTCCGCTTTGCCTGCGGTCTGGCGGCGGAAGCGGCGGGATACGCCATCAACGGTAACGGGAAGGACTGCATCTGATGAGCGTGAACCCCACCATCACCTTTCACGGGGCCGCCGGCAGTGTCACCGGCTCCTGCTTCCTGGTCCGCCATGCCGGCGGGGCGCTTCTGGTTGATTGCGGCATGTTCCAAGGGTCCAAGAGTGTCCAGGAACTGAATTACCGCGACTTTCCGTTTGATGTGACGGAACCGTCGGTCCTGCTGCTGACCCATGCCCATATCGACCATAGCGGCCTGATCCCCAAACTGTACCGGCATGGGTTTGGCGGACGGATCATCACCACCCATGGCACCGCCGATCTTCTGACCTTCATGCTGCCCGACAGCGGTTTCATCCAGGAAAGCGAGGTCCGCCGCCTGAACCGCCGCAACCGGCAGCGCGGGGGCAAGGAGGTGGAGCCGATCTATACCCAGGCCGACGCGCAACGCGTGCTGTCCCGCGTCCATCCCGTCGACCGCGATGTCTGGGTGGATGTCGAACCGGGCGTGCGCGCCCGGTTCTGGGATGCGGGCCATATCCTGGGATCATCCTCGATCGAGCTGGAACTGCCCGGAGAGGATGGCCCCCTGCGCATTCTGTTCTCCGGTGATCTGGGTCCCGGTGACAAGCCGTTCCACCCCGATCCGCACGGGCCGCAACGGCCAGACTGGCTGGTGGTGGAAAGCACCTATGGCGGGCGCGACCGGCCCCTGGTGACGGCGGATGAACGGCGCGCGATGCTGGGGACCGAGTTGAAGGCGGCGTTGGCGCGGGGCGGGCCGGTCCTGATCCCGGCCTTCGCCGTGGAGCGCACGCAGGAACTGCTCTATGATCTGGACCGGCTGTTCGATGAAGGGGCGCTGCCGCCCGTCAATGTCTTCCTGGACAGTCCGCTGGCCATCCATGTCACCCAGGTCTTCGACCGTCATCTGCCCGGCATCAACCAGGCCGGCACACCCCCGCCCTTCACCCGCCGCAACCTGCACCTGACAGAGGATGCGGAGGCCAGCAAACGCCTGAACCGCGTCAATGGCGATGCCATCATCATCGCCGCCAGCGGCATGTGCGAGGCCGGGCGCATCCGCCATCATCTGAAGAATAATCTCTGGCGGCAATCGGCCACGGTGCTGCTGGTCGGATATCAGGCGCCCGCCACCCTGGGCCGGCTGTTGCAGGAAGGGATCAAACGCGTGCGTATCCATGGGGAAGAGGTGGAGGTCCGCGCGCAGATCCGTACGCTGGACACCTATTCCGGCCATGCCGACCGTTCCCACCTGCTGCGCTGGACGCTGGACCGGCTGCCGGTATCGGGCGGCATTTTCGTGGTGCATGGAGAGGAGCAGGAGCGCCAGACAATGAAAGGCGGGCTGACGGAGGCGGGGATCGACGGGGACAAAATCCATATCCCCGCCCTGGACAGCCAATGGACCCTGACGGGCCGGGGCGCGCGGGAGGTGGAGGCCATAACGGCCCCGCGCGCCGTCACGGTGGCCAAGGATTGGCACAATGATTATGCCGCCACCATGCTGGCCCTGTCGGAAAAGGTGCGCGACGAGAAGGATGACGCCGCCCGCGCCGCCCTTCTGGCCAAGGTGCGCGCGGCCCTGGGCGTGGGGTAACGGGTTGCATCCCCTGCCCCGGCTGGTCCATGGTGCGCCAAGGATAAAGCGCGGGGACCACGGGGCAGCATGCGGGAAAAGGACCTGATCGAGCTGGCGGCGGTCGGTATCGAACAACTCGACGACCTGTACGTACAGCGGGGGGCGGCCTATTTCCGCAATGGCCGCGTGAGCGGGGTGGAGCTGGAACCCGAGCTGGAGTCCATCTATGGGCAGGTGCAGGGATCGGAGCCGGACCCCTACGATGTCTGTATCACCTTCAGCCGGAATCGTTTTGGGTACAGGCTGGAAAGCGATTGCACCTGTCCCGTCGGCAATGACTGCAAGCATGTCGCCGCCGTCCTTTACGCCGTGCGCGACCAGCAGGGGCACAAGGCAGCGGCGGGACAGCCGCCACTGTCGCGAAAGCCCGCCATCCCGCCGACCGACCAACGCAATCTGGATGCCTGGATATCCAGCCTGATCGGGCTGCGCGACGGGCCGAAGCAGCCAACCTCTGAACATGTGCGCTATCTGCTGGCCCCGTCCAAGGATGGGCAGCAACCGCCCACCCTGACGCCACATATATCGCGCATGACGCAGAAGGGCGTGCCGGGCAAGGGCCGCACGCTCGCCTTCTTCGCGCTGCAATCACACACGGCGGTCGGTTCGACGGAGGAGGACCGGCGGCTGGCACAGATGTTCGGCTCCGTCCTGGGGTTGCATAATAACCTGCCCGATGATGATGGTATGCTGGCCGAGCTGCTGCCGCGTTTCCTGGCCACGGAGCGGCTACATTTTCTGTCGTTCGACACCCCGGCCCTGCGCTTAGGCCCGGCGCGGGCCGGCAGCATCGACTGGGCGCTGGATGCGCACGGGCGGCAGGTGCCCGTGACAAGGCCCAAGGGCGGGGGTGAGGCGCTGGGTCCGGCGGCGGCGGGGCTCTGGTATCTGGACACCGATCAAGGGCTGCTGGGTCCGCTGGAGCTTCCCGCCGCACGGCCCCTCATGCTGCAATTGCTGCGCGCGCCGGCGCTGGACCCCATGGCCGCCACGAAGGTGGCGCGGCAATTGCCGGCCCTGCTGCCGCCGACCGCCCTGGCCGGTGGTGCGGTTACCCTGCCGCAATCGACCGCCACGGTGGCGGGCGATGACAGCCCGCCCCTGATCCGTCTGGTCCTGGCCACCCATCAGCCCACGGTGCAGGCCAGCCGCTGGCAACCCGTGATGGAACCGACCGACCGCGCCTATCTGACCTTCGATTATGGCGGCACCATCGTGACCGACCAGAGCGTGCTGGACGAGTTCCGGCAGGTGCATGGGGCCAAGGTTACCATCCGCCAGCGTCGCCGCGATGTGGAACGGCTGGCCCGGCAGCGGCTGGCCGATGCCAACCTGCTGCCGGCCTATGCCCTGTCCGGTTCGTTCGGGGGCAAGAAGGCCTCACCCGTGCCGCCGGGTACCGCCTTCACCCTGCATGGCCCGCCCGAGGCGGCGTGGCTGACCTTCCTGGACCGGGTGGTGCCGGGCCTGCGCGCCGATGGCTGGCAGGTGGAGATCAGCCCGGATTTCCGCTGGCACCTGACCCGGATCGAGGAATGGGAAGGGGCGGTGGAGGCGGCGGGCGGCGGCTGGTTCGACCTGGACCTGGGTATCCGCATCGATGGACGGCGGGTGCCGTTGCTGCCGCTGCTGCTGGCCGTGCTGAAACGGCTGGGCAAGAATGGCGATCCGCAAGCGCTGCTGGCTGCCGACCCGGACGCCATGCTCTATGCCCCGCTGCCCGGTGGCGGGCATGTGGCCCTGCCGGTGGCGCGGGTCGCCCCGCTGACCAAGGTGCTGCTGGACCTGTTCGAGGGGGCGGGCGTGCTGGACGGGGCCGGGCGGGTGCGGATCGACCTGGGGCGCGCGGCCCTGCTGGACGGGATGCGCGGCATGCCTGACCTGCTGCGCCCCGGACAGCGGGACAAGCTGCGCCGGCTTCTGGAGCCAGCGGCGGAGGTGGCGGAACCAGCGGGCCTGTCCACGACCATGCGCCCCTATCAGCGCCAGGGGCTGGGCTGGCTGCTGGCCCTGGCAGAGGCGGGGGCCGGCGGCATCCTGGCCGACGATATGGGCCTGGGCAAGACCTTGCAGGTCATCGCCTTCATCCTGGCCCTGAAACAGCAGGGCCGCCTGCTGCGCCCCGCCCTGGTGGTGGCGCCGACCAGTGTGGCCCCCAACTGGCCGCGTGAGGCGGCGCGCCATGCGCCGGGCCTGACGGTGCATCTGCATCACGGGCCGGACCGGGCCGATGGCTGGGCGGCGGCGCAGAAGGCGGATATCGTCGTCACCTCCTACCCGCTGCTGCACCGCGACCATGATCTTCTGAAGCAGAAACCCTGGTCCGTCCTGATCCTGGACGAGGCGCAGATGGTGAAGAACCAGGCGGGCAAGCTGGCGGCGCTGGTCCGCGACCTGCCCGCCGAACACCGGCTGTGCGTGACGGGCACGCCGCTGGAAAACCATCTGGGCGAGCTGTGGACGCAGATGGATTTCGCGATGCCGGGCCTGCTGTCCGACAGCCGCAGCTTCACCCGCCTGTTCCGCAGCCCCATCGAAAAGCGCGGGGACGGGGAGCGTCAGCAGCTTCTGACGGGCCGCCTGCGCCCCTTCATCCTGCGCCGGAACAAGGCGGAGGTGGCCGCCGACCTGCCACCCAAGACGGAGATCGTGGAACGCATCACCCTGCCCGATGATCAGCGCGACCTGTATGAGACGCTGCGTCTGGCCATGGATGCCAAGGTGCGCCAGGCCATTGCCGATATGGGCCTGGGCCGGTCGCATATCCTGATCCTGGAGGCGCTGCTGCGCCTGCGGCAGGCCTGCTGCGATCCCGCCCTGCTGCCCGCCACGGCGGTGACCAAGGCGGTATCCAGCGCCAAGCGCGCGCATCTGATGCAGATGCTGCCCGAACTGGTGCAGGAGGGGCGGCGCATCCTGCTCTTCTCGCAATTCACCTCCATGCTGGACCTGATCCGCGCTGATCTGGACACACTCGGCCTGCGCCATGTCAGCCTGACCGGCGACACCAAGGACCGCACCACGCCCGTGGACCGGTTCCAGGCGGGCGAGGCGGATGTCTTCCTGATCAGCCTGAAGGCCGGCGGCACGGGCCTGACCCTGACGGCAGCCGACACCGTCATCCATTATGACCCCTGGTGGAACCCCGCCGTGGAGGATCAGGCCACCGACCGCGCCCACCGCATCGGCCAGGACAAGCCCGTCTTCGTCTATCGTCTGGTCGCCGACGGTACCGTCGAAGACCGCATGCTGGACCTGCAAGCCCGCAAACGCCAGTTGGCCGAGGCATTACACGATGGCGGCGGCGACAGTCCGGGGGCGCTGACCGAGGATGATATCGAACGGCTGTTCGCGCCGATCACGGAGCTGGCGAAGGGGTAGGTCAGGATTTCCGCTAATTACGCCTGTGGCGGAGATCGCCTTACCAGGATATCTGCCTCCCCGGCGAAGGCCGGGGCCCAGGGGCCGGAGGCACCAACTTTTCCATCTGCCTCACGGTCGGTAGCACCAGCGTCGGGCGCGTGGCCCCTGGGCCTCGGCCTTCGCCGGGGAGGCGGGTATTCTCGATTTCAGATGAATCTCAACAGCCCATAAGCGGAGCCGTAATCCGCGCTACACCCACCTCACCAGACCAGCGCACTGCCCAGGGTATAAAGCCCCAGTGCGCCCAGGACCAGGCCGGTGCCGATATTGATCCAATGGACGGTGCGGGCCGTGACGCGGCTGCGCAGCAGGGTGACGCCGCCGCACAGGAACATCCACCAGAGCAGGGAACCCAGGAAGATGCCCGCGACCAGCGTGCCATCCTCCACCGGTCCCCTGGTATTGCCGAAGCCCACGACCAGCGTGCTCATGCCCAGGATCGTGACGGGGTTGGTGGCGGTCAGGAACAGGCCGGAGAAGACTGCCGCCGGCAGATTGCCGGCCACCGGCTCTGCCGCCAGGGGCTTGGGTTCGCGCGTCAGGCTGTGGCCCGCAACGACCAGCAGGAACAGGCCGCCCACCACCTGCAGCAAGGGCATGTTCTGGGTGATCACATTCAAAACGGCGGTGATGCCGAAGGCGGCGATACCGCTGAAGAAGGCATCGGCCAGTGCCGCGCCCAGACCGGTGGCCAGACCCGTGGCCAACCCGCGTTCCAGCGAGCGGCGGATACAGAGCAGGCCGATGGGGCCAACCGGTGCGGCAATGATCACACCCAGCACCACACCGCGCCAGAAAATCCCGATATCGTCCAGCAAATCCAGTACCTTCCAGCGTGAACCCGTTGGCGCGGGCGCCGACATCCGTTTAGGATGGCGTCATCATGCCCGACCGCGCCCCCTCCCCCCTCGACCTGCTTGACGATATCGGCCTGCATCTGCTGCGTGAATTGCAGCGGGATGCGCGGCTTTCCTTCGCCGATCTGGCCCGGCAGGTGGGGCTGACACCCCCCGCCGTCGCCGAGCGCGTGCGCCGGATGGAAGCCATGGGCCTGATACAGGGCTACCGGGCCGAGGTCAACCGCGCCGCCCTGGGCCTGAAACTGACGGCCTTCATCCGTCTGCGCACCCACCCTGGCCGCGACGGCGACCTGGAACGGTTCGCCGCCGAACAGCGCGAGGTTCTGGAATGCCATGAGGTGGCGGGGGAGGAAAGCTACCTCCTGAAGGTGGCGGCCACCGATGTGCAGCATCTGGACCGGCTGCTGACCACCATTTCCGGGTTTGGTGCCACCCATTCCACCATGGTCCTGACCACCAAGATAGCGTCCCGCGTGCTGGAGCCGTTCGCATGAGTAATGTTGCCGCCGCCGCCACGCCCGGCGCCGTCCGCCGCGCCACCCTGGTGGGTGGCACCGCCATCCTGATGTGGTCGACGCTCGCCCTGCTCACCGCGCTGGCGGGGCCGGTGCCGCCCTTCCTGCTGGTGGCCCTGTCCTTCGGGCTGGGCGGGCTGGTCAGCCTTGGCATCATCGTGGCCACGGGCCGGCCCCTGCTGGCCGTGATGCGGCAACCGCTGCCCGTCTGGCTGCTGGGGATCGGCGGGCTGTTCGGCTACCATTTCCTTTATTTCCTGGCCTTGCAGACGGCGCCGGCGGCGGAAGCCAACCTGATCAATTATCTCTGGCCGCTGCTGATCGTGCTGTTCGCCGGTCTGCTGCCGGGGGAAAAGCTGGGCCGGGCGCAACTGGCGGGAACGGCAGCAGGTTTGGCCGGAACCCTGTTGCTGGTCACGGGCGGCAAGGGTGTGGCGATTGAGGCGGATTATCTGCCGGGTTATCTGGCGGCACTGGCCGCGTCGGTGACATGGGCCGGTTATTCGGTGCTGTCGCGGCGGTTCGGGTCGGTCCCGACGGAGATCGTGGCCTTCTTCTGTCTGGCCACGGCACTGCTGGCCATCCCTTGCCATTTGCTGTTCGAACAGACGGTATGGCCGCAGGGGGTCTGGGGCTGGTCCATCATCGCCGCCATGGGCATCGGCCCCGTGGGGCTGGCCTTTTTCGTCTGGGATCATGGGGTGAAGCGCGGCGACATCCAGACCCTGGGGGCGCTGTCCTACACCACGCCGCTTCTGTCCACGGGCCTGTTGATCGCGGCGGGGCGGGCGGATTTCACCTGGCCGGTGATCGGGGCCTGCCTGCTGATCGTGGGCGGAGCGGTGGTGGCCAGCCGGGGGTTGGGGAAGTGAGCTTCCGGGAGGTGTTGTTCCCTCACCCTCCCCAACGCTGACGCGTTCGGGCCCCTCCCTCTCCCACGTTCGTGGGCGAAATTCAAGCCCCTCGCCCACAAACGTGGGAGAGGGAGGGGCCCAAGCCGGAAGGCTTGGGAGGGTGAGGGCAAGCACGCAAACAATAATCCCCACCCCCCGTAACCTCCGCCCCCTTGTCGCGAATGATGGTGGACAAAGCACGCCAGGGGGAGCCTGCATGACCATCATCGACGCCATACTGAACCGCCTGCCCCGACCATCCGCCGCCATCCAGGCGCTGCGCTGGTCCATGGTTTTCATTTTCGCCCTGTTCGGCATCGCCAAGTTCGCGGCCTATGAGGCCGAGGGCGTGGCCCGCATTGCCGAACATTACTGGCTGTTCGCCTGGATGTACCCGCTCTGGGGCGTGCAGGGGGCCAGCAATGCCATTGGCATTCTGGAATTATCGGCGGGCGCGTTCATCGCGCTAGGGACCTGGTCGCACCGCGCGGGCTTGCTGGGTGGGCTGATGGGGATCGCCACCTTCCTGGTCACGCTCAGCTTCTCCATCGGCGCCAATCTCTGGCAGAAGGATTACGGCTTCCCCTTCATGGGATCGCTGGCGCAGTTCCTGTTCAAGGATGTGGTGCTGCTGGCCGCGTGTTTCGCCCTGGCCCTGGATGCCGGGCACCGTCTGGCAGACACGAAAAAGGGCGCCGCATAAGCGACGCCCTGTTCGGCGACGTGGTTTCCGCGGATTACGCTTCGCTAATCCGCGCTACGAAGGATTGGCCTGATCCGTAGCGCGGATTAGGCGTCAGCCGTAATCCGCGGAAAGCCCGGTTCCAATCAAACGATCACCGTCTCCACGCTGATATTGCCCTTGGTGGCGTGGCTGTAGGGGCAGACCTTGTGGGCACGGGCCACCAGATCCTGAGCCGTGGCGGCATCCAGGCCCGGCAGGCTGACATTCAGCTTCACGGCCAGACCGAAACCTTCATCCTCACGCGGGCCGATGCTGACATTGGCGGTCACGGAGACATTGGCCGGCACAGCGATCTTGTCGCGGCCACCCACGAACTTCATGGCGCCGATGAAGCAGGCCGTATAGCCGGCGGCAAACAGCTGTTCCGGGTTGGTGGCACCACCGGCACCGCCCAGTTCCTTCGGCGGGGCCAGCTTCACATCCAGGATGCCATCGTCGGAGGTGGCGCGGCCATCGCGGCCACCGGTGGACGTCACATTGGCGGTGTAGAGAACCTTCATGATCATCACTCCTGTCTGTCGGCTTTTTCGCCGGGCGGTTGGCGGGGCCGGTTGGCGCCGTCGATCTCGTGAAATCAATATCGCTCACGATTAGATCGCGTGCAATCTAATTTATCGTGTACGATTATATCGTATGCTATGCGTTTTCAGCATTTGACGCGAACGGGAGCTGCGGTGCCCGGAAATACAAAATCCCCCTTGATCAATCACGACCAAGGGGGATTGGGATCAGGCCATCAGGCCGCAAAAAAAGGCAGCCGCGGGCGCGCGGACCAGGACAGGGGAGCCGGCCCGCGGGACGTGTTGCCCGCGGCCGCAACGGTCATGCCGCTTGCCCCGGCATGCCGACCTGGAAACCGGGCTGGTTCATGGGGTGGTTCTTGTCCACGAACACCGACCGGTCATTCTTCATCATGATGACTTCGAAATAGGGGCTGAACTGCGCATCGGTGATGCCGAAGGCCTTCTGCGCCTTGTCGAAGAATTCGCGCTCCTCCGGCTCCGCCTCGCCATCCGACAGGGCGCTGTCGACGAGGTTCATCAGGACGCACAGGCGCTGCGCCGTGGTCAGGACGGGCGTCGCCTCGGCCAGGAACTGCTCATGGCTGTGGCTGCGCACATATTTCATGGCGGAGTTCAAAAGCGCCTGGTTGTTGGCGCCGACACCGATGGTGCCACCCGACTTCTCCCCGCCGATGACAGCCAGAAGGTGACCCACCTCCTCGGCATCCATCTCGCCATCGGCGGCCATGGTGTAGAGAAGGGCGATGGCGAAGGCCTTGTGGGCCGTCATCGCCTCGCCCTTGTCGCTTTTGAACATGTTGAACAGGCTCATATCAGGACCTCATCTGCCAAGATGTTGTTTTATTTTGATGTTTTAGAGACGGGTATAGTTCCCGTCGATAACCCCGCCGCGCCCGTTCTGGGGTCGGCGGAAGGGATGCTGGCCGTCAAGGTGACGGCGCAGAAGCTCAACATTGCGGTCATTGGCGCGGAAGAACAGATCACCGAACCAGCCCACGACGGGGATGGCGCTGATCAGGCTGTCGATGACGACATTGCCCGCCATCCTGGTGACCAGCCGTTTGGGCGCACCCAGCCGGGAACTTTCCCAGACCAACCAGCCGGCAACGCCCGTGGACAGCGCCAGACCGGCGCCAGGGATCAGGTTCAACGGCGCGTCCAGACCCACCCGCCCAACGATGGGCAGCTTGATGGCACTGTCCAGTAGGCGTGCCGCACGGTCCAATCGCCGGCGTATGCGCCAGTGATTATCCCTATGCGCATCGGTGCCGGCATAATCGTAACGGGGGGAATAACGTTCCAGGTTCGACATAAGACAGGCTCCTTCACGACCAAGCCATAGCTTCGCCCAAGGAGTCCGACATCGCGTGCGGCTGTCACCATCACGCCAGAGGGGCCCGGACCCAGGATAGCGCTGAGATAAGGGGGGAGGGCCGGCGGTTCAAGGGTGGGGGTGGTGATTTTTTGTGGGTGGTTTATTTCCCTCACCCTCCCAAGCCTTCCGGCTTGGGCCCCTCCCTCTCCCGCAAGCGGGCGAGGGGCTAAAATTTCGTCCCTCGCCCACGAAGGTGGGAGAGGGAGGGGCCCGTCGGCGCCAGCCAATGGGAGGGTGAGGGAGCGACGCACCCGGAACCGCCATTTCCCTTGGCAAATGGCCGCCCATCCATGCACCCTGTCGCCTTCATTGCCGGGTCCGGGGGCGCCATGTGGGTTTTGTTGGGTGTGGGGGTTGTGGTCATCGGGTTTGTGGCCCGGATCAACCCCTTGCTGGTCATCGCGGCGGCGGCCATCACCACGGGGCTGGCGGCGGGGATGGAGCCGCTGGCCCTGGTCGCCGCATTGGGCAAGGCCTTCAACGACAATCGCTATGTCAGCCTGATCTGGATCGTGCTGCCGGTCATCGGCCTGCTGGAACGCGAAGGGTTGCAGGAACTGGCACGCGGCCTGATCACGCGGGTGAAGGCGGCGACGCCGGGCCGGCTGCTGCTGGGATATTTCATGGTGCGTCAGGCACTGGCCGCTGTCGGCCTGACCTCTGTCGGTGGGCATGCGCAGACGGTGCGCCCGCTGCTGGCCCCCATGACGGAGGCGGCGGCGGAGCAGCGGCACGGGCCGCTGGATGAAGACACCCGCAATCTGGTGCGTGCCCATGCGGCGGCGGTGGACAATATCGCGCTGTTCTTTGGCGAGGATATCTTCCTGGCCATCGCGTCGATCCTGCTGATCAAGGGGTTCCTGGAACAGAACGGCGTGATGGTCGAACCGTTGCAGCTGTCCGTCTGGGCCATCCCGTCGGCCGTCGCGGCGCTTGGCGTGCATGCGGTGCGGCTGCGCGCCCTGGACCGGCGCCTGGGCATGAAGGGAGCCGTGGCATGATCGGGCTGCACGAGATTTATATCATCGGCGGCCTGTTCTTCGGGGCCTGCGCCCTCTATGGCCTGCTGGACCGAGGCAATCCCCGCCGCTGGCTGAATTTCCTGTTCTGGGGTGGGCTTGCCACGTCGTTCCTGGCCGGTGACCATCTGGGCGATGTCGGCAATGGCCTGCTGGTCCTGGGGCTGGTTGCCGTGGGCGCCATCGGCCTGGGCAAGGGGTCGGCGCGGACCACAAGCCTGGAGGAACGGCGCGAACGGGCGGCGCAGCGGGGGGGAAAGCTGCTGATCCCGGCCCTGGTCATCCCGGCCACGGTTCTGGTCGGCACCCTGCTGTTCAAGCATCTGACCATCGGGGGGGAGGCGCTGGTGGAAAGCCGCCATGCCACGCTGGTGTCCCTGACGCTGGGCGTGCTGCTGGCCCTGTCGCTTTGTCTGGTCTGGCTGCGGCCCGGCCCCGTGGCGGCGGTGCAGGAGGGGCGGCGGTTGCTGGATTCCGTCGGCTGGGCCGCCATCCTGCCGCAGATGCTGGCCTCGCTTGGTGCGGTCTTCGCGCTGGGCGGGGTGGGTCAGGCGGTGGGCACGCTGATCGGTGACTATCTGCCGCTGAACGGGCCGTTTGCCGCCGTGCTGGCCTATTGCCTGGGCATGGCGCTGTTCACCATCATCATGGGCAATGCCTTTGCGGCCTTCCCGGTGATGACGGCGGCGGTGGGCCTGCCGCTGGTGGTATTCAAGTTTGGGGGCGACCCGGCAGTGATGGGGGCCATTGGCATGCTGTCAGGCTTCTGCGGTACCCTGATGACGCCGATGGCGGCCAATTTCAATGTGGTGCCGGCGGTGCTTCTGGAACTGAAGGACCGAAACGGCGTCATCAAGGCACAGATCCCCACGGCCCTGCCGCTGCTGGGCATCAATATCGCGCTGATGTATCTGCTGGCGTTCCGGTGAGGGAGAGGGACGGATGCTGGATCAAGCCCTTGCCGACAAGTTCGCGGCCCTGGCCCTGGGCCATGTCACCCGCGAATATCCCAACAAGCTGGATCATGTGCTGGCCGGTCCCGACGATGTCGGTGATCCGCGCGGCCTGCATCCGGTCTTCTATGGCAGTTTTGACTGGCATTCCTGTGTACATGGTTACTGGCTGCTGGCCCGGTTGCGGCGTCTGTTCCCCGAGCTGACGGCGGGCCCCGCAATCAAGGCCTTGTTCGACAGCCATCTGACGCCGGCTAGGATCGCAGGCGAACGGGATTATCTGACCCGGCCCACGGCACGCGGGTTTGAACGGCCCTATGGCTGGGGTTGGCTGCTGGCACTTGCCGCCGAACTGAACCGCGCGGACGATGCAGATGGGCGGCGATGGGCGGCGGCAATCGCGCCGCTGGCCGGGGATTTCGCCGACAGGTTCAAGGCGTTCCTGCCGCTGGCCACATATCCGGTGCGGGCCGGCACCCATGGCAATACGGCGTTTGCCCTGACCCTGGCGCTGGATTATGCCGATCAGGTGGGGGATGCGGCCCTGGCCGGCCTGTGCCGTGACCGGGCAAAGGCCTGGCATGGCGGCGACCACGATGCCCAGGCCTGGGAACCGTCGCAGGATGATTTCCTGTCCCCCACCCTGATGGTGGCGGAACTGATGCGCCACGCATTGCCGGCGGGGGAATATGCGCCCTGGCTGTTGTCATTCCTGCCGCGCGTGGCGGACGGAGAGCCGGCGACCCTGTTCCAGCCCGCCACGCCCAGTGACCGGACGGACGGCAAGATCGCGCATCTGGACGGGTTGAACCTGTCGCGCGCCTGGTGCTGGCGCGCCATCGCCCCCGCCCTGCCGGACGGGGCGCGCGAACGGGCAGACGCTGCGGCGGATGCCCATCTGGCCGCCAGCCTGCCGCATGTGGCCGGTGACTATATGGGCGAACATTGGCTGGCCACCTTCGCCCTGCTGGCCCTGACGGGGAATGCATAGGCATCGTCAGGAGGGCGGGGGAGTGGTATGATCGCTCAAGGATATGGTGAGGGACACGGACGATGAGCAGCGCCAAGGCCGTGAAGCAGCCGGTGAACCTGCCGGAGATGACTGAACGAAAGCTATCGGCTACATTCTCGCAAACGGAACTCGCAGAGCGTCAGGCCCGTGCAGACGCCTATATGGAATGGTTTAACGAATGGTCTGCTGAGGCCCCATCTCTGGCTGATGAATGTGGTCCGCTGTAATGGCGCAGTACGATGTGCATCGTAATGCCACACAGTCTCTAAGACTTTATCCTTATCTCATGGTCGTACAATCCGGCCTGTTGCGTCGTTGGAACCGCTGTATCGTGGTGCCACTGGCTGTTACGCCGTCTTCCAGCATGGACGCTGTGACAACACCGGACGTCGAAATAGAAGGCCGTCGCGCGGTCTTCCTGCCCCAACTGATTACCAATGTTCAGAAATCAGCCTTGGGGCCGTTGGTCGGCAACCTTGCCAACCATGGCGACGCTCTGATCCGCGCCCTGGATCAGGTCCTGGCGCGTGGGTATCCAGACTGACCCGCCCCCACTGAAACGACGTCGCTTTCACACCCTCATCCCGAAATCCACCCGGGATGGAACCCGTCACCCTGGCCCCATCCCGTTGCAGCAATCTCCAACTTGTTTGGCGGTCAGGCGGCGCGGACGGTGGCGATGAAGCTTTCGACCTCACGTCGCAGGATTTCCGCTTCCTTCGACAGGCCATTGGCCGACCCCAGAACCTGGGTCGCGGCGGAACCCGCTTCAGCAGCGGCCTGATTGACGCCCGAGATGTTGCTGTTCACCTCGTGGGTGCCACGGGCAGCCTGCTGAACATTGGAAGAGATTTCGCGGGTGGCGGCCCCCTGCTGCTCAATGGCGACCGCGATGTTGCCGGAGATCTCGTTCAAGGTTGCGATGGTCCTTTCCACGCCCTCCACCGCCAGCTTGGCACCGCCGGTCGCAGACTGGATTTCATTGACCTTCGCCTGGATATCCTCGGTCGCGCGCGCCGTCTGGGTGGCCAGGGCCTTCACCTCCGATGCCACGACGGCGAAGCCCTTGCCGGCATCCCCGGCCCGTGCAGCCTCGATGGTGGCGTTCAGAGCCAGCAGGTTGGTCTGCCCCGCAATATCGTTGATCAGTTGGATGACATCGCCGATCTGCTGTGCCGCCGACACCAGGGTCTGCATCGTGTCCGATGTACGCCGGGTCTCCGTCACAGCCTGATTGGCGATATGCGAGGAGTTGGTGACCTGACGCCCGATCTCCTGGATGGAGGAGGACAGTTCCTCGGTGGCGCTGGCGACCGTCTGCACATTGGCCGACGCCTGTTCGGACGCGGACGCCACCACCATGGCCTGACGGCTGGTTTCCTCCGCCGTGCCCGACATGGCGGACGCGGTGGCCTGCATCTCCGTCGCCGCAGAGGCAACGGTTTCCACCACGCCCTTCACCCGCGCCTCGAAGGCATCGGCCAGCTTCAGCATCGCGGCGCGGCGTTCGGCCTCGGCCTTGACCTTCTGCGCTTCCTGTTCGGCCTGCAGCCGTTCCATCTCAATGGCATTCTCCTTGAAGACCTGGACGGCCAGCGCCATTCCGCCGATCTCGTCACCCCGGTCGCGGAACGGCACCTCCACCGCCTTGTCATTGGCAGCCAGACGCCGCATGACGTCAGAGATGCGGGTAACGGGAACGCTGACCCCACGGGCCAGCAGGAAGCCCAGCAGACCCGACAGCAGCGCCGCCGCGGCCATGCCGATCCAGGTCGCCTTCAGCGAGGCCGAAATGGCACCATCCTGTTCCGCCGAACGGGAACCCAGCAGTTCGCGCTCCGTCGTGCTGATTTCTCCCGCGATCCGGCGCAGCGCGTCGAAAGAGGTCTTGCCGGCACCACTGGCTTCCATATCCCGTGCCGCCTGCACGGTGGCCGGGTCCGCCATCAGCGCGATTTCACGGGCGGCGACGGTCTGCTGCCACCGGTCAATGGCGGCCTTCAGATCATCCAGGCGCCGCTGCTGCGTCGGGTTGTCGGCGGTCAGCTTCTTCGCCGCTTCCCAACTGTTGGCAACCAGCTTCGCACCGGCATTGTAGGGGTCCAGAAACTCCTTCTTGCCAGACAGAAGATAGCCGCGCAGGCCCGTTTCCTGGTCCACCATGCCGGATACGACGCCATCAATGGCATCAAGAACCTTATAGGTGTGCGTGTTCCATTTGCTGGTCTTTTCTACCGTCGAGACCTGACTGTACAAATAAAGCCCCATCGCAACGATGACCACAAGGACACCGCAAAATGAAGCGCCAATCCTGGACTTGACGGACATGTTGTTGATGAATGAAGACATTCGCCAACCTCTCGTACCTTACAAGCATGACAGACGGAAAGCCGCAGATAACCTCGCAGCGTTTACCGACAGGAGATGTTATTTTGATGATTTAATTATGCCACATAAGTATGTTCGGGATAGTCAACATGACCTTGCGTATAGAAAACCGAACAGCGGTTACAAATGAACAGCCGCGCCAGACTTGATTCAGGTTCTGGCACACGGGTTTCCAGACTGACCACGTCTTGCTGGAATGATTTTATTCCTATATATTCGATCCACACCCACCCGGACTCCCGGCAAAGGCGGTGGCGGCCCTGATCGGCTGCCGCCGCCTTTGTGCATTTGAAGGATTGAAACCCATGCTGAGCAAGCTGTTACAGGCGCTGGTCGGCGGTGGGGCGCAGGCCTTGGCCGGCGCCATCACGCCCTTTACCGGCGACAGGACCCAGGACGAGACCAGCCGCCATGGCGAGATGCTGGCCCGGTTTCAGCAGTTCGGGGCCGAATTCGCCGACCGTCAGGGCCGCACCTGGTGGGACAGTTTCATCGACGGGCTGAACCGTCTGCCCCGGCCCGCCATGGCGCTGGGGGTGATCGGCATTTTCGTCTGGGCGTCGGCCGACCCGGTGGGCTTTGCAGCGGCGGCGCAGGCCTGGGCCCTGATCCCGGACGAGATGTGGGTGGTGCTGGGCGCCATCATCGCCTTCTTCTTCGGCGACCGCACCCTGCTGTCGGCCCGCCGCACCAGGGGGCCGAGCCTGGAACAGCTGCAGGCCGTCCTGGCGACGCAGCGGCAGATAGAGGCGACCAGAGCACCCGCCCCCATGGACCCCGATCAGTACAAGGCCGAAATGGCCGATGCGGGCCCCCCCCTGTCGGAAGCGGCCATCCGGGAATGGAACCGCCGCAACGGTGCGGGTGCCAAGGGTTGATGCCGGGGACGGCATGAACTGCCGTGGTCGCCGCCCGGATCGGTGCCCGCCGCCGCCCCACCTCCCCTATCGTCGCGGCGCGAACCAGCATGGGGAATGGGATATGGACAGGGTTTTCGGCTTCATCGATCTGCGCGCCTTTGCGGCATCGGCCCTTGCCGATGGTGCGGCCAGCGGCACCTGGACCGACGGGCGCAAGGCCCTGGACCTTGCCCCCGGCCCCGTCACCCTGTCGGCCCTGCGCCTGGCCGCCGGAGAGGGGCAGTCACCAGCGCAAGCGGGCGATGAATTCGTGCTGGTCCTGTCGGGCAGCCTGACCCTGGTGGCGGGCGGTACCGCCGTGACGCTGGGGGCCGATGACAGCGCCGTTGTGCCGCGCGGACATTCCCTGTCCTGGTCGGCCCCCTCTGGCGCCACCCTGCTGATCATGGGCAGTGCGGAAGAAGGCGGGCCGGGTGCCGACCGGGTGGTTGCCATCGATACGGGCGTGGCCCTGACGCCGTCGGGCGCGCCGTTGGCCGAACTGCTGCTGACGCCCACGCCCGCCTGCCGCAACCATACGACCTATGTGTCGGGCAGCGGCACCTTCATGTGCGGTGTGTGGGACAGCACGCCCTATCACCGCCGTGCCATGTATTACCGGCATTTTGAGCTGATGCTGCTGCTGGACGGGTCCGTCACCTTCGTGGACGAGGCTGGACGCGAGGGCACCTTCCACAAGGGCGACATCTTCCTGGTCGAACAGGCCGCCACCTGTTCATGGGAAAGCCGGGTGGACGTGGCGAAGATCTACGCGATCTACCGCCCGGCGTGATTGGGTAGCGCGGATTAGCGAAGCGTAATCCGCGGAAATCCCGGCGCCGTCGTTCCGCGGATTACGGCTTACGCCTAATCCGCGCTACGAAAATGCCCCATCATACAGATCAGGCCGCCAGACGGCGGTTAGTGCCGCCCCCCCATCGGCGGGTGCCTGCAACTGTCCCGCCGCCGCCATCTCCGCCAGCAATCGGCCCACATCCGCCGGATCAGGTCGGTTGCGGTTGGGGGCCGGCATGGCCCCGGCCAGGGTTTCGGCAATCAGGTCTGCCGCCAGCCCGACATGGCGGGGTTCGGCCAGCAGCCGGGCCAGATCGCCCCGGTTGGCCGGATCGGCGCACCAGTCGGCGGCCTTTACCACGGCCCGGATCAGGGCGGATGTGCGGGCGGGGTCAGCATCGGCCCAATCGGCGCGCAGGCCCAGCACCTTTTCCAACCCATCGGGGCGGATATCGGCCTTGGTCACCACCACCTTGCCCACCCCGCGCTGTACCGCGCGCAGGTTCCAGGGTTCGCCCGCGCAATAGCCGTCGATCCAGCCGGCGGCCAGGCTTTCCACCATGCGCGGCGGGGCAATGACGCCGATATTCACCTCCGTGCGCCCATCGATCCCGCCATCGGCCAGCCATTTCAGCAGCTCATAATGGTGGCAGGAGAAATGGAAGACGGTGACGAAGGACAAGAACGGCTTGCCCGCCGCCCGGTCGGCATCGATGACGGGGCGCAGGGCACGGGCGCGCAGGGAAGGCGGCCCCGCCATCACATCGGGTGCCGCCGCCACCATCCGTTCATACAACTCCATCGACAGGGTGATGGCATTATTGGCCAGCCCCAGCGAGACGGGCACCACCAGCGGTGTGGCCGGCACGCCGGCAATGCCGTGATGAATGGCCAGCGCCAGGGGTGCCAGGATATGCGCGCCGTCCACCCGCCCGAAGGCCAGCTTGTCGCGCAGCGCCGCCCAGGACGGGGCACGGTCCAGCACCAGATCGATGCCTTCGGCGGCGGCAAAGCCCATTTCGGCGGCAGCGACGGGAATGGCGCAATCCACCAGGGGTGCGAAGCCCAGCTTGACGATCTCGGCCATTCTCAAAGCTCCATCTCGAAGGCGGTGATCACGCTCTGCGCGATGTCGGACAGTTTGCGGTTCTGCTTCATGGCGGTGCGCCGCATCAGGGTATAGGCATCCTCCTCCGACAGGCCGCGATGCTTCATCAGAAGGCCCTTGGCCTTCTCCACCTGTTTTCGGTCCTGCAATTTGGACTGCGCCTCGTCCCGCTCGCGGCGCAGCCGGTCGAAGGCGTTGAAGCGGGTGATGGCCGTTTCAACGATGGGCTTGATCCGGTCCTGGCGAAGGCCATCCACGACATAGGCGCTGACTCCGGCCTCAATCGCCGCATGGATCATCTGGCTGTCGCTCTGGTCCACGAACATGGCGATGGGTCGCTGCACCACGCGGCTGACCTGGAACATCTGTTCCAGGGTATCGCGGTCGGGGTTTTCCAGATCGATGATGATGACATCGGGCGCCAGGGCCTGGATGCGGGCCAGCAGATTGACCGAGGGGCCAATCGTGCTGACCCGCACCCAGCCGGATTCCACCAGCCCGCGTTCCACCACCGCAGCGCGATCGGGATTGCCGTCAATGATCAGGATATTGGGTTCGGGATTGGCCATGCTTGTATTCGTTACCCTCACTCCGCCGGCACGGGGACCGGTCCCCGCATCTCTTCCACCGCACCCTCATTGAAGCGGATCAGCAGGGTTGGCAGCGACGCCAGCGTCACCGCGATGCCCAGATACATCAGGCCTTGCTGATAGGTGATGCCTTCCGCCTTGAACAAGAAACCGGCGGCCACCGCGCCCATATTGCCGCCCGCCCCGACAATGCCCGACACGGACCCCAGCGCCTTGCGGTTCACGAACGGCACGATGCCGAAGGTGGCGCCGCAACCCATCTGCACGAACAGCGAGAAGAACAGCATCGCCGCCACCGCGATCCACAGAACAGTCATCTGCGAGAACAGCAGCAGCGCCAGCCCTTCGGCAAACAGCACCAGGAACAGCAGACGCACGCGCGCCTGCAGCCCCGCCTGTCCGGCCCAGCGGTCGGAGAGAAAGCCGCCCAATGTGCGGGCAAACAGGCTCATCGACCCGAACAGGCCCGCGATGATGCCGGCGGTGGCGAGGTCCAGCTTGAAATTGTCGAAGAAGTAGATGGCCGCAATATTGTGCAGGGTCAGTTCCACGCCAAAGCAGGCGCCATAGGCGATGAACAAGGCCCAGACGCGGATATCGGACAGGGCCGTCACGAAACCACCCTTCCCCCCATCCTTGTTCCCATTGGCGGGCGGCAGACGGCCGGCGGCGCGCAGATCCTTGAAATCACCCTCCGGGCAATCCTGGGTGAAGCGCCAATAGGCGAGTGCGGCCACCAGCAGCACCAGGCCCGGCACCACCATGGCCAGCCGCCAGGCGTGCGTCTTGTCCACGCCCAGGAACAGGATGCCGGTCAGGACCAGCGGCATCACCATCTGCGTGATGCCACCGCCCAGATTGCCCCAGCCCGCCGTGGTGGCATTGGCCGTACCCACGACGCTGGGCGCGAACATCACCGAGGTATGATACTGGGTGATGACAAAGGCGGCACCGATGGCCCCGATGGCCAGCCGCGCCAGCAGGAACGTCTCGTAACTGTCGGCCAGACCCACGCACATGACGGGCACAGAGCCAAGCGCCAGCAGACCCGTATAGGTGCGGCGCGGGCCGAACCGGTCACACATCGGCCCGATGATCAGGCGCACGGCGACCGTGATGGCCACCGACGCAATCATGATATTGCCGATCTGCCCCTTGGTCAGACCCAGATCGTCACGCACCACCGCCATCAGGGGCGCGATGCCGAACCAGCCGAAAAAACACAGGAAGAACGCGAACCATGTCATGTGAAAGGCCCGCATCTGCACGCTTTTCAGCGTGAACAGGTCGATGCGTGTGGCCTTGTTGCGGATATCCATCGTGATGCCTTTGTCGTCCGGGCCGCCTGCCGGTTCCCCGTCGGCGGCCATGCGTTGCGGCGGGGGATCACCCCCACCCCTGCCTGGTGTCCGCCGTTGGACGATGGAATATCCCTGCCTCGGGACGGGTTTCATTCAGCAATGGCCGTGCCAGTGGGCACAGGCGCGGGATTCCGGGGCTTTGCGCGGCCATGCCGTTTCGCAGTTGCACAAAAATGCATCACCGCCTGGGTGCTGCCTTAATTTTTGGCAACATGGTCACCTAATGGGTCCGCCACAAAGCTCCAGATTCCTGTGATTCCAAAGGGTTGCCGCCTTGGCACGGCATTCGCAGATAGGGGAGCGGCGCAAGGCGATGCAGCGTTGCGACGGCCCTTCCCGGCGGGAGGGGTGCATATAGGGGTCCAAGGCCGGGCCCCACCGGATAATGGCGTCCGAACGTGTGACTGTCCCCAGGCGGGGGACGCTGCACGGTCGGGCGCCTTTTTTATTGCGCGTTTTTTGCGCAAGAGATGGATGGAGCCAGACATGACCCCCTTCTCCGCCCCCCCGGCCACCAGCAGTTCACGCCCCCGGCTGGTCGTTATCGGCAATGGCATGGCCGGCATCCGCGCCGTGGAAGAATTGCTGGAACGGGCGCCCGACCTGTACGACATCACAGTGTTCGGCGCCGAACCGCGCGTGAACTATAACCGCATCATGCTGTCGCCCCTGCTGTCGGGCGAAAAGACCTTTGACCAGATCGTGATCAATGATCTGGACTGGTACGCCAGCAACCATATCAAGCTGCATGCTGGCGACCCGGTGGAACAGATCGACCGTGACGATCAGGTGGTGGTGACGAAATCCGGCCTGTCGGTCCCCTATGACCGGCTGCTGATCGCCACCGGCTCCATGCCCATCGTCATCCCCATCCCCGGCGCGCGCCTGCCCGGCGTCGTCACCTTCCGCGATGTGGATGATGTCGATGCCATGCTGTCGGCCAGTGCCAGGGGCGGGCACGCGGTGGTCATCGGCGGTGGTCTGCTGGGCCTGGAGGCCGCCGTGGGCCTGAAGGCGCGGGGGATGGAGGTCACTGTCCTGCATCTGGCCGGGCACCTGATGGAACGGCAGCTGGACCCGTCCGCCGGTCATCTGCTGGCCAAGGAACTGGAACGCCGGGGCCTCACCGTCCTGACCAGCGCCGACACCGCCGCCATCCTGGGCGACACCCAGGTCACGGGTGTGGCGCTGAAGGATGGCACGAACCTTCCCGCCGATCTGGTGGTGATGGCCGTGGGTATCCGCCCGGATACGCGCCTTGCCGCGGCGGCAGGTCTGGAGGTGGGGCGCGGCATCATGGTCGATGACCATATGGTGACCAACGACCCGGCCATCACCGCCGTCGGTGAATGCGTGCAGCATCGCGGGGCCTGTTACGGTCTGGTGCAGCCGCTGTTTGAGATGGCGAAGATCCTGGCCGATCATCTGGCCGGCAAGCAGGCTTCGGGCTATCCGGGTTCCGTCACCTCCACCAAGCTGAAGGTCACGGGCGTCGACGTGTTCTCCGCCGGTGATTTCAGCGGCGGGCCGGGGACGGAGGATATCGTCTTCCGCGACGCGGGCCGTGGCGTTTACAAGCGCATCGTTTTGCAGGATGGCCGCATCAAGGGTGCGGTGATGTATGGCGATACCGCCGATGGCGCCTGGTATTTCCAGCTTCTGAAGGCAGGAGAGGATGTCAGCGGCCTGCGCGACACCCTGATCTTCGGGCAAGGTTTTGCAGCCAAGGAAGGCGGTGCCGCAAACCCTACCGCCGCCGTTGCGGCGCTGCCTGATACGGCAGAAATCTGCGGCTGCAACGGCGTCTGCAAGGGCACCATCGTCAAGGCCATCACCGAGAAGGGCCTGACCACCCTGGATCAGGTGAAGGCGACGACCAAGGCGTCCGCCTCCTGCGGGTCCTGCACCGGCCTGGTGGAGGGGCTGCTGGCCCACACCCTGGGCGGGGAGTATGAGGCGGCGGGCGTCAAGCCGATCTGCAAATGCAGCGACCATGACCATGACAGCATCCGCCGCCTGATCCGGGTGCAGGAACTGAAATCCATTCCCGCCGTCATGCAGGCGCTGGAATGGAAGACGCCCGATGGCTGCCACACCTGCCGCCCGGCGCTGAATTACTATCTGCTGGCCACCTGGCCCGGCGAATATGTGGATCATGGGGCCAGCCGTTTCGTGAATGAGCGCGTGCATGCCAACATCCAGAAGGACGGAACCTATTCCGTCGTCCCGCGCATGTGGGGCGGGCTGACCAATGCCAAGGAACTGCGCGCCATCGCCGATGTGGTGGACAAGTTCGACATCCCGACCGTGAAGGTGACGGGCGGTCAGCGTATCGACCTGCTGGGCATCAAGAAGGAAGATTTGCCCGCCGTCTGGGCCGATCTGAACGGGGCCGGCATGGTGTCGGGCCATGCCTATGGCAAGGCGCTGCGGACCGTGAAGACCTGCGTCGGGTCGGAATGGTGCCGGTTCGGCACGCAGAAATCCATGGAGGTCGGGGTCAACCTGGAACGGATGACCTGGGGTTCCTGGACCCCGCACAAGTTCAAGATGGCCGTGTCCGGCTGTCCGCGTAACTGTGCCGAGGCGACGATCAAGGATTTCGGCGTCATCGCCACCGATGGCGGCTTTGACCTGCTGGTCGGCGGCAATGGCGGCATCAAGCTGCGCGGCACCGACCTTCTGGCCAAGGTGACGACGGAAGAGGAGGTGCAGGAATATTGCGGCGCCTTCATGCAGCTTTACCGGGAAGAGGCGCATTATCTGGAACGCACCGCGCCCTGGATCGAGCGGGTGGGCCTGGATTTCGTCAAGACGCGCGTGGTGGACGATGCCGATAACCGCCGTGCCCTGCACGAACGGTTCCTGGCCAGCCAGCGCCATGCCCAGGTCGATCCCTGGGCAGAACGCGCACCCAACGCGCCAGCCGCCCGTGATTTCCAAACGCTTGCCACCGTGGAGTGAGCCGCCATGCACCGCCCGCTTGAATGGAAGGATATCGGCCCCCTCACGGACATTCCCGTCCAGGGTGCCCGCCGTGTGGACCATAAGGAAGGCCGCATCGCGGTGTTCCGCACCATCGACGATCAGGTCTTCGCGCTACGCGATGAATGCCCGCACAAGAAGGGGCCATTGTCAGAGGGTATCGTCCACGGCCATGCCGTGACCTGTCCCCTGCATAACTGGGTCATCGATCTGGCCACCGGTTTTGCCACCGGGGCGGATGAGGGCTGCACGGGACGTATTCCCGCGCGGCTGGTCGATGGGCGGGTGGAGTTGGGGTTGGTGGCGTAGCGCCTTTCACCACGTGCATTCGCCCCTGTTTCGTCATCCCGGCGAAAGCCGGGACCCAGCGCAGAGCGGCGTCTGCCGCGACAAGAGTCATATCGGCGCTAACCGCGCCTTAACGCTGGGTCCCGGCTTTCGCCGGGATGACGAGAAAAGTACGAAATTCCCCAACGGAGCACCCCATGTCCACCACCGAAATCCGCACCACCTGCCCTTATTGCGGCGTCGGCTGCGGGCTGGTCGTCAGCCGGGCGCGGGATGGCTGGGTGGTGGGCGGCGATCCCGACCACCCGGCCAACAAGGGCCGCCTCTGTTCCAAGGGGGCGGCCTTGATCGATACGGTCAATGCCGAGGCGGCGGGCGATGTGCGTCTGCTGTACCCGGAAGTGGCCGGTCAGCGCGTCACCTGGGAAAAAGCCATTGCAGAAGTGGCGAGGCGGCTGTCGGCAACCCTGGCCGAACATGGACCCGATGCCATCGCCTTCTACGTCTCCGGCCAGTTGCTGACGGAGGATTATTATGTCGCCAACAAGCTGCTGAAGGGTTTCATCGGCAGCCCGCATATCGACACCAATTCCCGCCTCTGCATGGCCTCCACGGTTGCCGGCCACAAACGCGCCTTCGGGGCCGATGTCGTGCCGGGAAATTACGAGGATCTGGAGATTGCCGATCTGGTGGTGCTGGTCGGCTCCAACCTGGCCTGGTGCCATCCGGTGCTGGCGCAGCGCCTGCGCACCGCGCGGCGGGACCGGGGCACGCGCGTCGTCCTGATCGACCCGCGCGGGACGGCCAGTTCCGATCTGGCCGATCTGCATCTGGCCTTGAAGCCCGGCAGTGACGTGGCGCTGTTCAACGGCTTGTTGGCGCATCTGGACCGGGTAGATGCCATCGACCGCGCCTATGTGATGCGCCATGTCGCTGGGCTGGACGCAGCACTTGAAGCGGCAGCCGAGGATGCGGGCGATGTGGCCGCCACCTGCGGCCTGGACCCTGCCGATATCGCCACCTTCTATGACTGGTTCACATCTACGCCGCGCACGGTCACGGTGTTCAGCCAGGGGGTGAACCAGTCCTCGCGCGGCACCGACAAGGTCAATGCCATCATCAATTGTCATCTGGCCACGGGCCGGGTTGGCAAGCCGGGGTCCAGCCCGTTTTCCGTAACCGGACAGCCCAATGCCATGGGCGGGCGCGAAGTGGGCGGGCTGGCCAACCAGCTAGCCGCCCATATGAACCCCGATGACCCGGCGGATGTCGACCGGCTGCGCCGGTTCTGGACCGCCCCGGCGTTGAAGGGGGGGCAGGGGTTGAAGGCCGTGGACATGTTCCGCGCCATCCGGGAGGGGCGCATCAAGGCCCTGTGGATCATGGCCACCAACCCGGCGGTCAGCCTGCCCGAAGCGGACCTTGTCCGCGAGGCCCTGCGCCTGTGCCCGACCGTCATCGTATCGGACATCGTGGGCAGCACCGACAGCCTGGATTTCGCCCATATCCGCCTGCCCGCATTGGGATGGGGGGAGAAGGACGGCACCGTCACCAATTCCGAACGCCGCATTTCCCGCCAGCGTCCGTTCCGCGACGGACCGGGAGAGGCCAAGGCTGATTGGTGGATTATGTCCAAGGTCGCGGCCCGGATGGGCTTTGGCCCCGCCTTCGCCTGGCGCACACCGGGTGAGGTGTTCCGCGAACATGCCATCCTGTCGGGCTTTGAGAATGATGGCCTGCGCGCCTTCGACATCGCCGCCTGGGGCCGCAAACGGGAAGCCGACTATGCTGGCATGGAGCCGTTCCAATGGCCGATGCCGGCAGGCGCCAAGCGCGGCACCGACCGTATGTATGCCGATGGCCGCTTCACCCACGGCAATGGCCGGGCCCGCATGCTGGCCGTACGCCATGTACCGCCGGTCGAACGCGCCTCCCTGCGCTTCCCCCTGATCGCCAATACGGGGCGGTATCGGGATCAGTGGCATACGATGACGCGCACGGGCCTGTCCGCCCGCCTGTCGGCCCACCGCCCGGAACCGCTGCTGGAAATCCACCCGACCGACGCGCAGGCCGCCGACCTTCTGGAAGGTGAACTGGCGCGCGTGATCAGTTTGCAGGGCGAGGCTGTGCTGCGCGTGGCCATTACCGAGGCACAGCGGGCGGGTCAGGTGTTCATCCCCATGCATTGGTCCGACACGCTGTCGGCCAAGGGGGGCATCGGCCGCCTGATCGCGCCGCATACCGACCCGATTTCTGGACAGCCGGAAAGTAAGCATGTTCCGGTCAGGGTGGAACGGTTCATCACGGCCTGGGCCGGTCTGTTCTTCACCACGCGCCAGCATGACTTTGCCGCCATTCCCTATTGGGTGCGGCAGGAGGCGGGGGCGTGCCGGATTTTTGAGCTGGCCGGGGACGCGGCCCCTGCCCTTTCCGGGCTGGACGATACGGAGCTTCTGGACTTCACCGATCCGGCGCGGGACATCACGCGCCGGGCCTGGGTGAAGGATGGCAGGCTGATCGCCGCCCTGTTCCTGGCCCCCGAACGGCCGGAGATTTCGCGCGACTGGCTGTCCGCCCTGTTCGCCAAGCCGACCCTGACGGCCCTGGACCGCACCCGCCTGCTGGCCGGTCGCGCGCCGGAGACGGAGGGGGCCGATGATGGCCCCATCGTCTGTTCCTGCCATGGGGTGGGCCGCAACAAGATCGCCGCCGCTGTCCGGTCGGGCAAAGCCTGCTCCGTCGCCGATATCGGCAAACTCACCGCCGCCGGCACCGGCTGCGGTTCCTGCCTTCCCGAGATCAAGGAGATCCTGCGCCATGCTGCACCTGTCGTCGCGGCCTGATCCGGCAAGCAACATGCCCTATTTTCCCGTGTTCCTGGATCTGCGGGGCCGGTCGGTCCTGCTGGCCGGGGGCGGTGACGCGGCGGCGTCCAAGGCCCGGCTGCTGATCCGGGCCGGGGCCGATATCCTGCTTCTGGCGGCAGAGGTAGGGGAGGAGATGTTGGAACTGCTGGAAAGCGGGGCCATCCGGCGGCGGGAGACGGAATTCCGGCCAGAGCTTCTGGACGGGGTGACCATCGCCATGGACGGGTCGGGCGATCCCGACTTGACCGACCGTATCCGCTGTGCCGCCTTTACCCGCCATGTGCTGGTCAATGTCGTGGATGTGCCCGAACAGTGCGATTTCACGGTGCCGGCCATCCTGGACCGGTCGCCCGTGGTGGTGGCGGTATCGACGGGCGGCGGCGCCCCGGCGCTAGCCCGCAATATCCGCCAGCGGCTGGAAGCGGCGATCCCCGCCGGCTATGCCAGCCTGGCGCGCGCCGCACAGCGCGCCCGTCACGGCGTACGCGACGCCCTGTCCACCACCCGCGACCGGCAGCGCTTCTGGGACCGGGTCCTGTCAGGCAGCCTTGCCGACCGGCTGATGGCGATGGAGGAGGATGGGGCCGTGGAAGAGATCATGGCCGAACTGTCCCGCTTCACCGCCGGCGGGCGGGATGAGGGCGGGGCCGTCACGCTGGTGGGCGCCGGCCCCGGTGATCCGGGCCTGTTGACCCTGCATGCCGCCCGCGCCATTGGCTCTGCCGATATCATCCTGCATGACGCGCTGGTGCCCGACAGCATCCTGGCGCTGGCGCGGCGGGAAACGCGGCTGGTGTCGGTGGGCAAGCGCGCGGGCTGCCGCTCTGTCCCGCAGGAATTCACCAACCGGCTGATGGCCACCTGCGCCAAGAAGGGGCTGCGCGTGGTGCGGTTGAAGGGTGGGGACCCGTTCATCTTTGGCCGCGCCGGCGAAGAAGCGGAGTTTCTGCGCAGTCACGGCGTGGCGGTAACGGTAATCCCCGGCATCACGGCAGCGATGGGCGCGGCGGCGCAGCTGGGCCTGCCGCTGACCCATCGCGGGGTGGCGCGGTCGATGCGCGTGGTCACCGCCCATTGCCGCACGTCGGGCGAAACCGATGCCATCGACTGGACCAAGCTGGCCGATCCCGGCACCACCCTGGCGCTCTATATGGGGCGCGACCGGCTGGGCGATATTGCGGGCAGCCTGATCAAGGCCGGATTGCCACCGGACACGCCCGCCGCCCTGATCGCCAATGCCTGCAGACCCGACGCCGAGGTGCGGTTTGCCACCATCACCGCCCTGCCCCACGCGCCGGCACTCAACGACCCGGCGGCACCGTCATTGATCCTGGTGGGGGATGCGGTGGCGCATGCGCCGGGGTGGGCGGTGATGGGGATGGAGCAAATCAGTGCGGCGTGATCACGGACTGCCCACCCTTCAGCCACACTCCCCTCTCGTCATCCCGACGAAAGTCGGGACCCAGGGGCTACAGGCTCAAACCATGCCGCAGCGGTGATCAACACTGCCGAGAGGTCGGGCGTGCTGCCCCTGGGTCCCGGCTTTCGCCGGGATGACGAAATGGCGAAAGATAATGAAAGGGTAGCGACAATAGGCGGTGAACGTCCCGCCCCTCAGCCCACGGCCATGGAGATGTATTTGACCTCCAGATACTCATCCAGGCCCAGGCTGCTGCCCTCCCGGCCCAGGCCGGACTGTTTGACGCCGCCGAACGGCGCGATCTCGGTGGAGATCAGGCCCTCATTCACGCCGACCATGCCGCTTTCCAGACCTTCGGCCACGCGCCAGATCCGGCCCAGGTCGCGGCTGTAGAAATAGGCGGCAAGGCCGAATTCGGTGTCGTTGGCCAGACGCAGCACCTCCTCCTCACCCCGGAAGCGCTGAATGGCGGCGACGGGGCCGAAGATTTCCTCATGCGCGATCCGCATCTCACCGGTGACACCGGTCAGGATCGTCGGCTCATAGAAGCAACCGCCCAGATCATGGCGCTTGCCGCCCGTGACCAGCGTCGCGCCTTTCTCCAGGGCGTCGGCCACCAGTTCCTCCACCTTCTCAACCGCGGCCCGGTTGATCAGCGGACCCTGATTGACGCCGGCCTCTACACCATTGCCGACCTTCAGCTTGCCCACTTCCTCGGCCAGCTTGGCAACGAAGGCATCATGGATGCCATCTTCGACGAACAGGCGGTTGGCACAGACGCAGGTCTGACCGGAATTGCGGTATTTCGACGCCATGGCACCGGCCACCGCCGGCCCCAGATCGGCATCGTCGAACACGATGAAGGGCGCGTTGCCGCCCAGTTCCAGGGACAGGCGCTTGACCGTCGGCGCACTCTGCGCCATCAGCAACCGGCCCACGCGGGTGGAGCCGGTGAAGCTGATCTTCCGCACGATGGAGGACGCGGTCAGCGAGCCGCCGATGGCCACCGGATCGCCCGTGACAATGTTGATCACGCCCGCCGGAATGCCCGCGCGTTCGGCCAGCACCGCCAAAGCCAGGGCCGACAGGGGCGTGGCTTCCGCCGGTTTCAGCACGACCGTGCAGCCCGCCGCCAGGGCCGGCCCCAGCTTGCGCGTAATCATGGCGTTGGGGAAGTTCCACGGCGTGATGGCGCCCACCACGCCCACCGGCTGTTTGATGGTGATCAGGCGCGATCCGCGCTTATGCGTGGGGATGACATCGCCATAGGCGCGGCGGGATTCTTCCGCAAACCAGCTGATGAAGCTGGCGCCATAGGTGATTTCCCCCTTGGCCTCGGCCAGGGATTTGCCCTGCTCCAGGGTCAGCATCAGGGCCAGATCATCGGCAGCGTCCAGCATCAGATCGTGCCAGCGCATCAGCAGCTTTGCCCGTTCCTGCGCCGTCCTGGCGCGCCAGGACGGCAGGGCGGGAGCGGCCGC
>NZ_JBMDKE010000034.1:0-75330 GCF_057809555.1 Niveispirillum sp. FG156
ATTCTCGAAAAACTCCGATGCACCCCTGCATCTCTTCAATGAGTCAATGCACTAGAATCGGTGCACCGTCGGCCAAGGCGGCCAGACCGTCGGCGGTGACGCGCAGGTGGCGGAGCGTGCCGGGGGGGCCGTTCAGGCTGGCCGCAGCCAGGACATGGCCGTCCACATCCCATTGCGACAGGCGCCAGTCGCCGGCGCGCAGCCATTCCTCTTCCGTCGTCAGAACGGGGGGGGCATCAGCCTTGGGCGGGGTGACGGTGAAGGCGGCCAGTTCCTGCGACAGGCCCCGGCCCGTGGCCTTGATCACCGCTTCCTTCAGGTTCCAGATGCGCATGAAGCGGGTGCGCTTGGCATCCTCATCCCCCTCAGCGGCGATCTGCGCCACTTCCTGGGGCGAGAACCAACGGTCGGCGATATCCAGTTCGACCGTGCGGTTGGGCACCAGCGGTTCGATATCCACGCCCACCTCCCCCTGTGCCGCGACGGCCACGGCCACCATGGAACGGGTGTGCGACAGGTTGAAGGAGGCGCCGCCGCGCACCAGCACCGGCTTGCCATAGGGGCCGGCATTGAAGGCCAGCGAACCGGCGGCGCGGCCCGTCCAGGCGCCCAGGAACAGGCGGGTCAGGCCGTGCGCCGCGATATAGGCGTTGCGGTCGGCATCAAACTGGAAACGGGCCGCGCGGTCGCGTTCCGCCCGGTCCAGCGTGTGCGACAGGGGCGCCAGATCCCGCGTGCCAAGGCCATCAACGGCCAAGGTCACAACGATCACGTCATGTCGCCAGTCGCCACGCATGGCAAACCCGTCCCGCATACGATGCCCCCGTTTCCAGAAAGCGCGGATGATAGGCGGTTCATGCCGCTTTGGTAAGGACAGAAGCCCCGACGCTGGGTGAAGGCCGCCCCGCGATTCCCGAAGGGCCAGGGCCCTTGCCGCCGCTGAGATTGATGATCCGCCCGTTCTCCTGTTACCGAACCGTTACAATATTCCGCCGGTTCTGCGCCTGTTTGTGCTTTGCGGGATTTGGGCGCCCGAGCATTATCAGACCCTTGTCGGCAGCGGGTCCTTCCGGACAAGAGACCCGGCCGTGACGTTGGGGGTATTGATGGGGTACTGGCGGGGACGGGTGGCGCGCCTGGTGACGGCCACGGCTTTGGTGTTGTCGGCCACGATCGCAACGACGGACAGGGCAGCAGCCGATGCTATCGTGCAGACCAAGGGCGACTGGCAGGACAAGTTCCGCCAGTTGGAGGTCGACCTTCCCACCCCCAATACCTACCGCACCGCATCGGGCGCGCCGGGCCATCAATATTGGCAGCAGCGCGCCGATTATCGGATTGAGGTGAAGCTGGACGCCGCCGCCAAGCGCCTGACGGGCAAGCAGAGCGTGCAGTACCACAATAATTCCCCCGATACGCTGCGGTACCTGTGGCTGCAGCTGGACCAGAATATCTACAAGGACAAGTCCATCGCCGAACTGACCCGCACGGCCAGCCCCGCCAAGGATGGCGGCGACCAGATCAGCTATGGCACGCTGGCGCGCGTCCAGGCCCTGAAAGACATCAAGTACGGGATGGAGATCGCCAGCGTCACCGATGACGGGGGCCGCAAGCTGCCCTTCACGGTGGTCGATACCATGATGCGCATCGACCTGCCCCGCCCCCTGGCCCCTGGTGCCTCGGTCGGGTTCAAGGTGGAATGGGCGTACAATATCATCAATCAGGATATTGTCGGCGGGCGCAGCGGGTATGAGCATTTCCGTGACAACAACACGGACCTGTTCTTCATCGCGCAATGGTTCCCGCGCATGGCCGCCTATACCGACTATGCCGGCTGGCAGCACAAGGCCTTTCTGGGCCGGGGCGAATTCACCCTGGAATTCGGCGATTATGATGTCGCCATCACCGTGCCCGCCGACCATCTGGTCAGCGCGTCGGGCGAATTGCAGAATGGCGGCGATGTCCTGACGGCCACGCAGCGCGACCGTCTGGCCAAGGCGGCCAAGGCCGACAAGCCCATGTTCATCGTGACGCCGGACGAAGCCCTGGCCAACGAGAAGGACACCGACAAGGCGACCAAGACCTGGCGCTTTGCGGCCAAGAATGTCCGCGATTTCGCCTTTGCCAGTTCCAACAAGTTCATCTGGGACGCGATGGGGGTGACCCAGGACAATCCGGCAGGCAACCCCGTGCTGGCCATGTCCTTCTACCCGAACGAGGCCGAACCGCTCTGGTCCAAATATTCGACCTGGGCCGTGGCACACACCATCAAGACCTACAGCAAATATTCCTTTGCCTATCCGTACCCGACGGCCCAGTCGGTCAATACCTGGGACGGTGGCGGCATGGAATATCCGATGATCACCTTCAACGGATATCGTCCCAATGTCGACAAGAAGACGGGCAAGCGCACCTATACGGCCAATGCCAAGTACGGGCTGATCGGCGTCGTCATTCATGAGGTCGGGCATTTCTATTACCCGATGATCGTGAATTCGGATGAACGGCAATGGAGCTGGATGGATGAGGGGCTGAACACCTTTGTCCAGAATATCGCGCATCTGGAATGGGAGGAGAATTTCGGCGAGCATCGCCGCAATCCCAACCTGCCCGCCGAGATTACCAGCTACATGACCAGCCAGGGTCAGGTGCCGATCATGACCCAGTCGGATTCGGTGCTGCAATTCGGTCCCAACGCCTATACCAAGCCGGCCACGGCCCTGACCATCCTGCGCGAGACGGTGATGGGCCGCGAACTGTTCGACCATGCGTTCCGCGAGTATTCGCAGCGCTGGAAGTTCAAGCGCCCGACCCCGTCCGACTTCTTCCGCAGCATGGAGGATGCGTCGGGCATCGACCTGGACTGGTTCTGGCGCGGCTGGTTCTATACGACCGACCATGTCGATATCGATCTGGCCGGGGTGCGGGAATACCGCATCTCCACCGGCAATCCCGATATTGAGAAGCCGTTGCAGCGCGAAGAATATCGCCGCGAAAATGCCGAGCCGCTGGCCCAGGTGCATAACCGCGAGCAGGGTCTGAAAACCCTGCTGGAACGGGAGCCGGACCTGAAGGATTTCTATAACGAGAATGACAAATTCACGCCCAGCAACAAGGACCGCAACAAGTTCGCGGACATGGTGGAAGGGCTGGACCCGTGGGAGCGTGAGGCGCTGGCGCGGGCCGAGAAGGATGGTGACTGGGTCTATTTCGTCGATTTCGCCAATAAGGGCGGTCTGGTCATGCCGCTGCCGCTGCGCCTGACCTATGCCGACGGGACCACGGAGTTCGTGATGATCCCGGCGGAGATATGGCGTTACAACAGCAAGGCTGTGACCAAGATGCTGATCCGCCCCCGCCAAGTGGTGGGTATTGAGCTGGACCCGCGCCAGGAGATTGCCGACGCCAATGTCGCCAACAACGCCTATCCGCGCAAGATCGCCTCGTCCCGTCTGGAGCTTTACAAGATGAAGGATGAGGACAAGGACCTGATGGCCGACATGCTGGTCGAGCTGAAGGCCAAGAAGGACGCGGATGGCAAGGCGGAGCCGGGCAAGGAAGTGCCCCTGGTCCCCGCCGGGGGACAACAGTGAGGATTGTGACGATGGACCGGCGCCGGGTTCTGGCGCTGGCCGGGGCAGGCATGCTGCTGGGCGTGGCGCCAATGGCCCGCGCCCATCGCGCCAAGGCAGCACTGACCCTGGTCCGGTTGAACCGGACCGGCGGCGTTCTGGAGGTGGAGCACACGCTGCACGCCCATGATGCCGAAATGGCCCTGAACCAGATCGTGAAGATGCCCACGCCCGACCTGTCGCAGTTGGAGGATCGGGCGCGGCTGGCGCTTTATGTCGAAGCGCGGTTCGCCCTGACTTTGCCGGGCGGGCCTTCCCTGGCGCTGAAACTGCTGGGGGCGGAGTTGGACGGAGAAGAGGTCCGCGTCTATCAGGAAATGCCCATGACGGCGCCGCCCGACCGCCTGTCGGTGCGCAACATGATCTTGCGTGATGTGTTTCCTGTGCAGATCAATCAGGTCAATTTCGACCTGTATGGCGATCCAGGCCGCATCCGCACGCTCACCTTCCTGGGCGGGGATGGGGAGAAGGATGTGGTGTTGGGGTAAGGGTTGTGCAGTGTTGTCAAAAGTGACAACATGCATTGATGCGGATGACGCGGAAAATCTCTTGGATCAAGGCGGCCCTCAAGGATTTTGAGGGATTCCCTGAATATGCACGGTTGGATATGGCTGCGGCGCTTGGGATTGCCGCCATGGGCGGAAAGGCCGACATCGCCAAGCCATTGAAGGGATTCGAGGATGGCGTCTTCGAGATTGCCCTTAATAAGCGTGGTGACGCCTATCGGGTTGTCTATGCCGTAAGGATCGGCAGTGATCTCTGGGTTGTGCATGCGTTCCAGAAGAAGTCGGCGAGCGGTATCAAGACCGCTTTGCAGGATATTGACCTTGTCCGTCAGAGGTTGCGGCGATTGAAGGAGATGTTGTCATGAGTGGACAGGACGATGTTGAACTTGTCTCTGGCTCCGGCAATGTCTTTGCCGATTTGAGCCTGCCGGACGCGGGTCTCTGGCAGTTGAAGGCCGAACTGGCCACCGCGATCATTGAGGTGTTGGATCGGCGCGGTCTCACGGTTCGACAGGCAGCGGCAGCCACCGCCATTGCGGCGGCTGATTTTTCCCGCATCCGGAACGCGCGGTTGCAGCGTTTTACCGTTGACCGCTTGCTGACGATCCTTGACCGGCTGGATGCGGGTGTTGAGATATCGGTGCGATTGCGCCCGGCTGTGCAGGCACCTGCCGCATGATCCGGCATCTGCCGGCCACCAATAAGGCTTCGCATTGACACCGGTATCAATTATTCTCAGCGCGCCAAAAAAAGGGGGGATGGAATGCGCGGGATGGAGTTGACGCGGCGGTCGCTGCTGCTGGCTGGGGCGGCGGGGCTGGTGGTGGCGGGGCCGGCGGGTGCGGCCACGGGCAAGGGGCCGGTGGTGAAGACGCTTGCCGGCAAGGTGCGCGGTCGTACCGTCGAGGGCATCCAGGTCTTCAAGGGTGTGCGCTATGGCGCCGATACTGCGGCGCGACGGTTTCAGGCTCCGCTGCCGCCGCAGCCCTGGAAGGGCGTGGTGGAGGCGGTGGAGTATGGCAATGCCAGCCCGCAGGGATCGAAGGAGGAACGGCAGTCGGAGGATTGCCTATTCCTGAATGTCTGGACACCGGGCCTGGGCGATGCGGCGAAGCGGCCTGTCATGGTCTATATCCATGGCGGCGCCTATGCCAACGGGTCGGGGTCGGACGTGCTTTATGACGGCACGCGGCTATCCCGGCGCGGCGATGTGGTGGTGGTTACCCTCAATCACCGCCTGAACCTGTTCGGCTATCTCTATCTGGCGCGGTTGGGCGGGCTGGATGATCCGCGCTTTGCCGATAGCGGCAATGTGGGGCAGCTGGACCTGATCCTGGCCCTGCAATGGGTGCGGGACAATATCGCGGGGTTTGGCGGTGATCCCGGCAATGTCATGCTGTTCGGGCAGTCGGGCGGCGGGGCCAAGATCGCCACCCTGATGGCCATGCCGGCGGCACGCGGCCTGTTCCACAAGGTTGCCACCATGAGTGGGCAGCAAGTGACGGCGGGCGGCCCGCGCAATGCCACGTCCCGCGCCGTGGCGGTCCTGAAACAGCTGGGCCTGGGTGCCGACAGGGCGGGGGCGGAAGCGCTGCTGACCATGCCGGTCGAGCAGGTAAAGGCCGGACTGAAGGCGGTGGACCCGGTGGCAGGGTCGGGTGGTGTCTATGCCGGCCCGGTCCTGGATGGGCGCAATCTGCCGCGCCATCCCTTCTTCCCCGACGCGCCGGCACTATCCGCCACCATCCCGATGATCATCGGCAACACCCATGACGAGACGCGCAACCTGATCGGCGGGGGCGATGCGTCCACCTTCACCCTGACCTGGGAGGCATTGCCGGAGAAGCTGTTCCCCGCCATGCGGGTGGATATTGCGCCAGAGATCGTGATTGCCGAGTACCGTCGGCTTTACCCGCATTACAGCCCGTCGGACGTGTTTTTTGCCGCCACCACGGCGGGCCGGTCCTGGCGCGGGGCGGTGGAGGAGCTGGAGGCGCGGGCCAAGCAGGCGCCGGGGGCGGCACCCACATGGGCCTATCAGCTGGATTTCCCCTCCCCGCGCGATGGCGGCAAATGGGGCGCGCATCATATGTTGGATATCCCGCTGGCCTTCGACAATGCCAGCTTGCCCGGCAGCCCTACGGGCGACGGTGTGGAAGCGCAGGACATGGCAGGCCGGCTGGCCGATGCCTTCATCGCGCTGGCCCGCAAGGGCGACCCCAATCATAGGGGGCTGCCGGCCTGGGCACCCTATGACCTGACGCGGCGGCAGACCATGGTGCTGAACAGCGAATGCCAACTGGTCGATGACCCGCGCGGGGCGGAACGCCGGCTGTTCAGCGCGGTGCCGTTTGTGCAGTTCGGGACTTAATGCGACCCTCAAACGCCGGGCGCTCAACGCTTGGTATCGGGGTTACCGCCCCGCCCAGATGGCCTTCACCTGTGCCGCCATGCCCATCAGGTCCAGCGGTTTGGTGATGACACCGGCGGCACCGAGCGCCAGCAGTTCGGCGCGTTCGGCGTCGGTATCCTTGGCCGTCACGAACAGGATGGGCAGGGAAGCCGTGAAGTCGTCGGCGCGCAGGGCGGCCAGGGTGCCGGGGCCGTCAAGTCCCGGCATCACCACATCCAGCAGCACCATCTGTGCCTGACTGTCCCGGGCCAGCATCGGGGCCTGCGCCCCATCGGCGCACAGCGTCACCACCAGCCCGCCGACGGTGCCCAAGGCCAGTTCGGCCATGGATCGCAGGTCGGGGTCATCATCAACATAAAGGACCCGGCAGAGTTCCGTCATTCCGTCTCCAACCCAACCTTTAAGGCAGGTTCTACGCCTCGACAGGCTTATTGGTACCAGCATAGAATGCATTTACAAACCACCGCCTGTTGCTGGACCGTCGATGAGCGATCCGTATCCCTCTGTTTCCGTTGTGACCCGGCAAAGGGAAATTCGTGAACAATATGTACTGATGCTTCCCGAGCGTCTGGCCGCGCTGGCGCAGGCGGCGGGCGATGCGCGCCGGCTTTCAAGTCTGGCGCATGGCCTGATCGGATCGGCCAGCACCTTTGGCTTCACGGAGCTGGCGGAGGCCGCCCGCCAGCTGGATCAGGCGACCCGCGCCTTGGTGGCGGGGGAGGAGGAAGCGGCCACCCGCATCGATGCGGCCCTGGCGCTTGCCCTGCGTCTGGGCGAACAGGTGGCGACCAGCCCGGTTCCGGAGATATCGGAGGAGGAAACCAGCGTACGCGCCGAGGAAATCACCGTCTATCTTCTGGAAGATGATCCGGTGCAGGCGCGTGAACTGGTGGTCCAGCTTCGCCCCTATGGCTATCACGCCATCGCCTTTGCCGATCCCGACAGTTTCGCCGATGCCGTCCGGACCTGCGCGCCCGAGGCGATGCTGGTCGACATCATCTGCGGCCCCGATACTGATGCCGGCAGCGACATCGTCGCCAGCCTGTCGGCGGAAGGGCCGGTTCCGCCCACCATCTTTCTATCGGGCCGGGATGATTTCGAGGCGCGGCTGTCGGCGGTGCGGGCCGGTGGTGCCGGTTATCTGGTCAAGCCCGTGGACCCGGCGGTCCTGGCCGAACGGCTGGACCAGATCATCGGGCGCGACAGTGCCCGGCCCTATCGCGTGCTGCTGGTCGATGATGACCCCCTGGTCGCCGCCGAATATGCAAGGGCGCTGGGCGCAGCCGGCATGGAGGTGGAGGTGCTGGCCGATCCAGTACGGGCCATCGGCCATATCCGCCGCTTCCTGCCCGATCTTCTGCTGCTGGATAACCGCATGCCGGGCTGTTCGGGTCTGGAACTGGCCGCCGTGCTGCGCCAGCAGGAAGGGATGCTGTCGCTGCCCATCCTGTTCCTGACGGCGGATGAGGAATTGACCGACAAGCGGCTGGCGCTGGACCTGGGGGCAGAGGATCTGCTGCGCAAGCCGATCAAGGCAGCCAAGCTGGTGGAACAGGTGCGCGCCCGCGTGCGCCGCGCCCGCCAACTTCAGGCCATGATGGCGCGCGACAGCCTGACCGGCGCCCTGAACCACGCCATGGTTCAGGAGCATCTGGCGACCGAGGTGGCGCGGGCCCGGCGCGAAGGGGTGCCCCTGTCTTTCGCCATGATCGATGTCGACCGGTTCAAGCGCGTCAATGATGAACATGGCCATGCGGCGGGTGACCGGGTGCTGCGGTCGCTGTCACGCCTGCTGCGCCAGCGACTGCGGCGCAGCGACATTGTGGGCCGGTACGGGGGCGAGGAATTTGCCGTCATCCTGCCCCGCACCACCCCGCATGAGGCGGCCCTCATTCTGGATAATCTGCGCAAGGCCTTTCATGCCGTGGGTTTCCGGGGGGCCGATGACAAGCTTTTCCATATCACCTATAGCGCCGGCGTGGCCGGCCTGACCGAGACGGGCGATCTGTCATCCCTGAATCTATCCGCCGATGCCGCGCTGTACTTCGCGAAGCGGGCCGGGCGTGACCGCGTGCATGTTTCCGGCTCCATCTCCGCCTCTGCGTGAGCCTTTCCTGGCATTCGGGGTGGCAACCGCCGATGGAAGTGCTTAAAAGGAAAGGGAGGGCCCGCAACCGTGCGGGTGCACGGGTGTAGCCGGGGCAAGGGGCCGGATGAGCACAGAGGCGCCACATCTGCTGATCGTGGAGGATAGCCCCACGCAGGCATTGCAGATGGAAATCACGCTGGCCGCCCAGGGCTGGACCGCAGATGTATGCGCCACAGCCGAGGATGCGCTTGAAAAGCTGAACGGCGCCCTGCCGGATGCGCTGCTGGTCGATTACCATCTGCCGCGCATGAGCGGGGATGAGTTCATCCGCCGTGTCCGCCTGAATGTCCGCACGCGCCAGCTACCCATCATCATGCTGACCGATGAGGTGACGGCGGAGGCGGAGTTCCGGGGCATTGAAAGCGGTGCCGACGCCTATGTCCGGAAATCTGCCGACAGCGACCTGCTGCCGGCCCGCATCCATGCTCTGTTGAAACGCCGACCGGGGACGGATTTCCATGCCTCGGCCCAGGCGCTGCGGCAATGCCGGCTGATGATCGTCGATGACAGCCCCACCTTCCTGGAATTCCTGCGCGGGATTCTGGAGGAGGAGGGGCATGATGTCGTCCCGCTTCTGTCGGGCAAGGAGGCCCTGGAACGGGCGGAAACGGAAAGTTTCGACTGCATCATCGTCGATCTGAACATGCCGGAGATCGACGGGGTGGAGCTGTGCGGCCGCCTGGATGGCGTGCGGCGGCGGCGCGAGGAACTGTTCCAGATCGTCATGCTGACGGCCAGCGACAGCAAGACCGACCTGATGCGCGGGCTGGAGGCCGGGGCCGACGACTACGTCACCAAATCCAACGATATCGAGATCATCAAGGCGCGTATCCGCGCCCTGCTGCGGCGCAAGCTGCTGCATGAGGAAAACCTGCGCATTTCCATGGAGTTCCGCGCCAAGGAGCGGGAACTGGAACGCGCGCATGAGGATAAAAGGCTGGTGGAGGCGCGGGCGGCCCTGGCCGACGCCCTGGAGAAGACCAACCGTGAGCTGACCCAGGCGCAGGTGGAACTGACCCGCGCCAAAGATCAGGCCGAGGCGGCCAACCGCGCCAAGTCCGAATTCCTGGCGAATATGAGCCATGAGCTGCGCACGCCGATGAATGGCATCATCGGCATGAACACCTTGCTGCTGACCACGGCCCTGACGCCCGAACAGCGGCATTCGGCGGAACTGGTGGGATCATCGGCCAAGCTGCTGCTGAGCCTGCTGAACGATATCCTGGATATTTCCAAGCTGGAGGCCAATCAGGTCACGCTGGAACATATCGAATTCGATGTGGCCAAGCTGTTCGAGGAGACGGCCCTGCTGATGGCGCCGAAGGCGGCCGAGCATGGGATCGAGCTAGTCCTGGATATCGACCCGTCGGCCCGGCGCACCGCCGTCAGCGACCCGACCCGCATCCGGCAGGTGGTGTTGAACCTGATCGGCAATGCCATCAAGTTCACGGCCAAGGGCGGGGTCACGGTCAGCGTCGCGGTGCATGAGGGGGCGGGCGGCGTCCTGACCTTGGATACACAGGTCATCGATACCGGCATCGGCATTCCACCCGATGCCGTGAACCGGCTGTTCGAGAAATTCGTGCAGGCCGACAGTTCCGTCAGCCGGCGGTTCGGCGGTACCGGCCTGGGTCTGGCCATCTGCCGGGAGACGGTGGGTCTGCTGGGCGGGCGCATCGGGGTGGAAAGCACCGTCGGGGCGGGATCGACCTTCTGGTTCACCATCGCGCTGGCGGCGGCGGAAGAGGCCGCGGTGCATCCGGCCCCGCTGCCCGATCTTGCTGGGAAGCTGGCCCTGCTGCTGGTGCCGGAAGGGATCGTGCGGGCGCCGCTGGCCCGTGAATTGTCGCGCCTTGGCCTGCGGGTGCGGGTGGAGGAAACCGACGACGGGGTGGCGGAGATTGCGGCGGGCCTGCTGTCGCCCGACATTGTGCTGCTGGACCTGGGCGTGGTGGCGGAAGCCGGGACCGGCGTGGCGCAGCGGCTGCGCGGGATGCTGCCCCGGGCGCGGCTGATCATGCTGCGGTCCATGACGGGGGTGGCGGCGGGGCCGGCGGCCATCAATGCCACGCTGGACAAGCCCGTGCTGCGCCAGGACCTGATCGCGGTGCTGCGCGGTGGGCAGCCTGTGACGGTTGCCGAGAAGCCGGTGCCAGCGCCGCCCACCGGCGCCGTGGTGGCGCTGGCCGGCGAAGGGGCGCGCATCCTTCTGGCCGAGGATAATTATGTGAACCAGCAGGTGGCGCTGCATATGCTGACCGGGGCCGGCCACCGTGTCGATGTCGCCAATCATGGCGGGGAGGCGGTGGCGGCGCTGGAGGCGCGGGATTACGATCTCGTGCTGATGGATGTGCAGATGCCCGTCGTTGACGGGCTGGAGGCCACGCGCCGCATCCGCGCCCTGGGCGGGCCGCGCGGCGGCATCCCCATCATCGCCATGACGGCCAATGCCATGACGGGGGTGGAGGCCGAATACCGCGCGGCGGGCATGGATGATTACATCTCCAAACCCGTGGAATATCAGGAATTCCTGGCCAAGGTGCGGGCCTGGCTGGATCGCCGCCGGGCGGCAGGGGCCGCCGCCGCCCTGGCGGAACCGGCAGTGACGGTGGAGGTGGGTGACCTGGATCTGGTCACCGTCCGTCAGTTGCGGGAGATGATGGGGGCCGTCGCCTTTGAGCGGCTGCTGGGCCAGTTCCTGGACAATTCACATGCCCGTCTGGACCGTATCGGCAAGGCGCTGGATGGCGGGGACAAGGTGGCCCTGGGCCGCGATATCCACGATATGATCAGCACCTCCGGCGGGTTCGGGTGCAAGGCGCTGGTCCGGCTGGGCCGCGATATGGAACAGGCCCTGCGCGAGGCGGATATGGACACCGTGGCAAGGCTTGGTGACCAGCTTCTGGCCCTGGCGCCCGCGACCTGGGACAGGCTGGCGGCTGCGGTGCGCGCGGCGACGTAGAGCGGCGTTGACGACTGTTGAGATCACTATTCCTTTATTGCTTTCCCGATCTTCGCCGGGGCGGCGGATTTTCTCAATGTTTCAGCCGGCGACATGGCAAAGGCCCGGCGGTCGGGATATGCTGGGGTGGCGTCAAATTTTTTGTTTTGACAAATCAAAGTAATTGGACGATGGTGCATGGAGATTGAGGAAGCCGCCGCGCAGGTTCTGGACTCCTATCCCCGCATCTGGTTTGCCTGCCACACGCGGCATGTTGCAGACCCGGTGACTGGAACGGGGCTGACCAGCCATCTTGCGTCGGTCTTGAACCATCTGTCGGCGGATCGGGCCACGCTGGTCGGTGATCTGGCACGCCATCTGGGGGTCACGCCGGGGACCATATCGGTGCAACTCTCCAAGCTGGAGGCGCTGGGCTATGTCGCGCGGGTCGCCGATGCCAATGACCGCCGCCGGCAGGGGATCATCCTGACGCCGGCGGGGCTGCGCATCCGCCGCGCCAACAGCCCGCTGGACTGGGGCCGGCTGACGGGTGCGTTGAGCCTGCTGTCACCGGCGGAGCGGCAGCAGGTGGCGGACGGGCTGGCCCTGCTGGCAAAAGCGGCGGGGGAGGCGGCCCCCGGATAGGTACCTTGAGAGCGGTTTTGTGTACCGGAAACAGGCTGTAGCGGGGGGCGCCATGAAGTGGCTGCTGCTGATCGCGGGGTTAATTGTGGCGGCGGGCGGGGTTGCCTATCTGCTGGGTGCGCTGTCACCGCAATCGCATGTGGCCAGCCGGGAGATTGTGCTGTCAGCGGCGCCGGACAAGGTCTGGCGGCTGATCACGGATTATGGCGCCTATCCGGACTGGCGCGCGTCCGTCAAATCCAGCAGCGGGGTGCAGGCCGCATCCGGCGAGATGCTGTGGACGGAGGATTACGGGCATATGAGCCTGACCTTCCGCGAGGAAGAGCGGGTGGAGGCAACCCGTCTGGTTCGCCGGATCACGGGCGAGAAGCTGGATTTCGGTGGGCGCTGGATTTTCGTGCTGACGCCGGAGGGGACGGGCACGCGCCTGACCATTACTGAGGAGGGAGAGGTTTATGGCGCGGTCTATCGCTTCTTCTCCCGCTATATGTTCGGGCATACGCGCAATCTGGAAACTTATCTGAGCGACGCGAAGGCGGCGTTGGGATAATACTAGGCGCTTCAGCTGATGATTGATGGCCGTAGGTCGCGGGTGAGCGCCAAGCGAACCACGACCAAGCGACGGTCCCATTGAATGTCGGGGTTCGGCATGCGCCTCACCCACGACCTACGGTGGGTGAGCATCAAGGGTTCTTGGTGTAAGCCCCCGTCATTGCAGCCGGTCCGCCCGGCGTCCCAGGAAAGCCTGTATCCGGCCATGCCGTTCGGCGTTCAGGCTGTAGCCGGCGACCGCCAGCATTGACAGGCCCAGGCCGAGAACAGGGGCGAGGCCGGCCAGTAGGCGGAAGCCCGTCAGGGTGCCTTCGGCCTGTACGGCGCCCGGTACATAGCCGACACCGTCAAGCGCCAGCCCGCCCAGGAAGGCGGAGCCGCCCAGGGCCAGCTTCAAGATCAGGGAAGCCAGGCCATAGACCTTCGCCTCGTCCCGACGGCGGTGGCGCCAATGGGCGTAGTCCACGGCGTCGGGCAGCATGGACCACATGGCCACCGCATGCGCAGCATGGCCGAAAAAGATCAGCGTCAGGCAGGCCAGCGTCAGCCAGAGGCTGCCCGGTGGGGTGAAGGCCAGGGCGATGCCGCCCACGATGACCATGGCGCTGCCCACCTGCCAGGAGATGCCCTTGGACCAGGAGCGCGCAACCCAGACCCAGGCCGGCACGGCGGCGATGCCGGCGGCGGAAAACCATGTCAGGGCCTGGGCCGTCAGGGTGGCATCGCCGCCCAGATCATATTTCAGCAGGAAGGGCACATTGCGCATCAGCAGGCCCAGCGACAGGTGCAGCGCCACCGTGGCCGCCAGCAACCGCAGCAGCGGCCCGTTGCGCAGCACGCCACGCATGAAGCCACAAAGATCGGCGCGTAAGCCCAGATGCACCGGTTCCATGAGCGTGGCGGGTGGCGGCAGTTCACGCACCGACAGGGCGCAGGCGACATGGGCCAGTACGGCCAGGGCGCCTACACAGGCGGCAGCCGGGCTATAGCTGTCAAACCAGCCGGCCAGCAGCGGCAGCAGGGCCGAAACGGAGGTGGAGCCGGCAAAGGCCAGCAGCATGCGCCAGCCCGTCAGGCTGGCCCGTTCATCGCTGTTCCGCGTCATGGCGGCGGTCAGTGATGAATAGGGGATGGCCACCACCGCGTAGCAGGTGCGCAGCAGCATGTGGGTGCATGTTGCGAACAGCATCATCCCCGCCGATCCCGCCACCAGGAAGGCGGGCGGCGAAAAACACAGCCAGAAGGCGAAGGCCAGCGGCACCGTGCCGAACAGGATGAAGGGCCGATAGCGGCCCATCCGGGTCCGCGTGCGGTCGGATATGATCCCCATCAGCGGGTCCATGCCCGCATCCCAGACGGACGCGATCAGATAGGACAGCCCGGCATCCATCGCCGACAGGCCCAGCGCATCCATCTGAAAAAACAGAATGAACAGCAGCAGCGACTGCCAATAAAGATTGAGGCCGAAATCGCCCACGGCGTAGCCGATCTTGGCCTTGAGACCCAAAGTCCGCATGGTCGCCCGCTTGAACCCTCCCGGTGCCCGGTTTGCTACCGGGCTTGGGACCGGACGTTACGCGGTCGGCAAGGCTTGGTCGAGGGGGCATTTATCCCCGACGCCAGCGGATGGCACCCTTCCCCGGCGCAATAGGCAGCGGTTGTTTCAATCATGAGGCGCTTATGTTACCTCCCTCCTCACCAACCAAGCCTCACGAACCGGTATGACAAGGGGCCTTTCAATGCGTCTCAACCTCTCCATGAAGATTCTGCTGGCCAACCTGGCCATCCTGGCGCTGCTGCTGATCGCGGCGGTGGTGATGGCCATCGGGGCCAGCCAGCAGCGCGCCCAGGTGGCGGTCGCCAAGCAGGCCGCCGAACGCGCCGCCGATCAGGCCCTGACGCTGGTCACCATGGTGAAGGATATTCGCGGCGATGTGATGCGGGTGCAGCTCTGGCTGACCGATGTGTCGGCGACGCGCGGGCTGGAGGGGCTGGATACGGGGTTTGAGGAGGCGGAGAAGGCCCGCAACGATTTGCTGCGCAACATGAGTGCGGCACGCAAACACGCGGCGGGCATGGGGTTGACCGAGGTCGAGGCGGCGCTGGGCCGGTTGGAGGGGTTCGTCGCGAACTTCTATACCAAGGGCACGGCCATGGCGAAGGCCTATGTCAATAGCGGGCCGGAGGTGGGCAACATGCTGATGGGCGCCTTTGTCGGCGAAACCGATGGCATGTCAGCCGAACTGGACGCCGTGGCAGAGGATGTGCGCAAGGTGGCCGAGGCCGCCAAGCAGAAGATGCAGACGGAACTGGCCGCCGCCGATGCCATCGCGGCCAAGCTGACCTGGCTGATCCTGGCGCTGGCCGGGGTTGGGGTGGCGATTGCGGTCGTGGTGCTGCTGGCGCTGCGCAGCAATGTGGTCATGCCGCTGATCGGGCTGACGGGGGCCTTGACCCGGATCGGGCGCGGGGACCTGAAGGTGACGGTGCCGGCCATGGCCGACCGGCATGACGAGTTGGCCGATATGGCGCACGCCATCGAGGCGTTGCGCGACAGTGCCGCCGATGCCGCCCGCCTGCGCACCGAGCAGCAGGCAAAGGAGGCGGCGGCCGAGCAGCATCGCCGCACCGCCCTGCGCCATATGGCCGAAACGGTGGAGGCCGAAAGCCGGGCCAGCGTGGATGGCATCGCCGTGGAAACCAAGGATATGGACAGCGCCGCCGCCGCCATGGCCGACAGCGCGTCGCAGGTGCGCGACAGTGCCGCCAATGTCGCCAGTGCGGCCATGCACGCCCTGGCCAATGCCCAGGCCGTGGCTGGGGCGACAGAGGAACTGACCGCGTCGATCAATGAGATCAGCGCCCAGGTGGCGCATGCCACCAGCCTGTCGGGTCAGGCCGTGGAGCGCAGCCAGCGCACACGCGGCACCATCGACAGCCTGTCGGACGTGGTGGAGCAGATCGGTGGTGTGGCCAACCTGATCCGCGATATTGCCGAGCAGACCAACCTTCTGGCGCTCAACGCCACCATCGAGGCGGCACGGGCCGGCGATGCCGGCAAGGGATTTGCCGTTGTGGCGTCGGAGGTGAAGAACCTGGCGACGCAGACCACGCGGTCAACGGAAGAGATCACGGCCAAGATCCAGCTGATCCAGAGCGTCACCGCCGAGGCGGTGATGGCCGTGGAAGGCATTGCCGATGCCATCCGCGCCATGGATGAAGTGTCGGCGGGCATTGCGGAGGCCATGGAGGAACAGGCCGCCGCCACCAGCGAAATCTCCCGCAATGTCACCGAAACGGCGGAAGCCGCACAGGAGGTGGCGACCCGCATTGATACCGTCTCGCAGGAGGCCGGCAGCACCGGCGAAAAGGCCGCCGCCATGCGGGAAGTCGCCATGCGCATTGTGGGATCGGTCAGCGACCTGCGCCAGACCCTGGTTCGCGTGGTGCGCACCGCCACGGTGGATGTCGACCGCCGGCATGGGGAACGGCACGCGGTGGATCTTGAGGTGTCGGTGGAAGTGGCGGGGGAACGCCGCCAGGGCCGCCTGCTGAACATTTCCGCCGGCGGGGCGCTGGTTGAAGGCTTGGCGCTGGCCGAGGGGGCGCAAGGGCTGCTGTCGGTGCCGGGCCTGGAGGGCACGCTGCCGTTCCGGGTGAAGACGCGCGAGGGGGCGCAGAACGGCGTGGCGTTTGTTCTGGATGATGGCGAGAAGTTGCAGCTGGGCGGCAGGCTGGTGGATCGGTTTGCGGCGTAAGCTGTTGTGGTTGGCCATAATCAGCCCCGGCGGCGACTGCCGCCGCGCCGCCGGTGCGGCGAAGCCGGGGCGACCAATTAATCCAGTCGGGCAATTGGTTAGTCGTGCTTGCCCGCGGTGTTTTCGCCCCGGATGCCGGCCAGCACCCGGTGTGTGACCTCGCTGTCGCAGCCGAAGGGCCCCTGCGGGTCCATCAGCGTGCTGGCATCATCGGCGCCATGTGTGTGCATTATGGTGATTGATGTGGCGCTCATCACATCGGCCATGTCTGGTCCCCCTTTCATGATGACCTCAATGCTCCCGACTAAGCCGGTGAGTATGGCACCTATAAACAGGCCTTCCGCCTCCATGGAGTGAACCATGTTGCGGCAGCGCGGATCGCCCGACATTCGTGTATGTGCGTCGATCGTTTCCAACATTCCTCTGCTGTAGAGCATCAGCCCTATCTGATTTTTAACCTTGTCGCCGTTTCCTAGATAAAGCGCCTCTATTATTTCCCCTCGCTTGAACAAGGATTTGTTCAGCTTATACGTGGGGCGATTTGAGAGGATGTTGGACGCCAAAAAGAATACAAGAATAACAGGTATGAATGCAATTATAATCACAAGAAAATTTCTTCTGGCGGGTTTTATATTTTCCTCGATCTCGTCATAGTAAGAGTTATCATCCTCGTCGGAAGTACTCATATTTGCCCCCGGATTGAGATTTCAGGGGATATCATATATTAAAATGAGATAAATCGAATGATATTTATCGATAAAATTGTTTTCGTTCGCTCCATGCCTTGCACGTGACGGGCTGCTGACGGCTTTGGACGCTGGCTTATCGACGACACCGTACTCCCCCCCTCAACTCCCCCTATAGGTCGAATAGCTCCAGGGGCTGAGTAGCAGGGGGACGTGATAGTGGCCGTCGGCTTCTGCGATGGCGAAGCGCAGGGGGATTTCGTCCAGGAAGGGCGGGTCGGTGAGCGCCATACCCAGGCTGCGGAAATAGTCACCGGCCTGGAACAGCAGCTCATACCGACCAACGGGGATGGTGTCGCCCGACACTAGGGGGCTGTCGGTGCGGCCATCTCCGTTGGTCCATTCCGTTTTGATCAGGGTGCGCTGCCCATCCGCCAGGAAGAACAGTTCCAGTTTTAACCCGGCGGCGGGGCGCCCCGTGGCTGTGTCCAGGACATGCGTGCTCAGGCGGGCCATGTCGTGCTTACCAGTTCGGGTTGGTCATATTCTTTCAGGTCGGCCAGGAAATGGTCCTGATCGGCCAGCCAGAGGTCACGGATGATGCCCTGGACCAGCCGCTGCACCCCATATTTCATGCCGCTGATCGAGGCGCCGGACAGGCCCATGGAGAGGGTGGCGCCGAAGGTGAAGTTATGGATATTGGCCAGATGCGGGGCGCCGCCGGGCACACGCTCGGTAAACTGAAACGCATCACCCAGATAGGGATAGCGGATCAGCAGGGGGTTGCCTTCCCCCCTTGGCGGGGTGAAACGGTCGGCCCAGGTGGCGATATCCTTGGCAAAGGCCGCCACTTCGGGCCGGAAGGCCGCCTCCACGATGAAGCCGGTGCCGACCACCAGAAAGTCGAAGATCATCACGCCCTTGGGCGTGCCGACATGGATCTCGTCGCCTTCCATCCGCAGCCATTCCCAGGGGCAGGATGTGTGGAAGGCGAAGTTGGGATGCAGGACGCAGCGGTGGAACGTGTCCTGCGGCGGCGGCTGGTTCAGGTCAAAGATATGGCGCATGTAGCGCCAGCGATTGAGATCGCCCATGGCGGCGAAATGGCCCAGGAATCCGGAGAATTCCATCCAGCGATAGGGGTTAACACGCGGCAGGTCGGGCCGGCGCAGACAGAGATCGACCGAGGCGACGCCCGCTTCCAGCGCCGTGCCGGCATTGTCGAAGGCCGAGGCACCGGCGCCGAGCACGCCGATGCGTTTGCCTTTCAGTTCTGTGAAGTCGATGAATTCGGAGGTGTGGGCATAACGGCTTTCGGGAACCACGCCCCGGATGAAATCCGGCACATGCCAGCGCCCTGCCCCGTCAATGCCGGTGGCCAGCACCAGCTTGCGGGTCAGCAGCAGTTTTTCCCCATCGGGCGTGTCGACGGTCAGGCGCAGGATGCCGGTTTCATCCTCCGGCTCCACCCGCGTCAGGTCATATTCATTGCGCACGGGGATGTTCAGGGTCTGGCGATACCAGGACAGATATTCCTGCCAAACCTCCTTGGGCAGCTTGCCCAGGCTGGCCCAGGCATCAGTGCCAAACCGCGCCTCATACCAGGCGCGCGGCGTCAGGGACGGTACACCCAGGTCGGGACCGGTCAGGTGCTTGGGCGTGCGCAGGGTGATCATGCGGGCGAAGGTCACCCACGGCCCCTCCTGCCCCGCCTTGTTGCGGTCGATCACCAGGATATTGCCGACCTTTTCCCGCATCAGGCCAAAGGCGGTGGCCAATCCCGCCTGACCGCCACCGACAATCACCACGTCATAGACAGGGCCGTCAGCATGGGTGCGCGCCGGTACCCAGGGCCGGGCGGGATAATCCAGCAGGGTCAGGTCGCGGGCAACCTGGGCAGCGAGCGCTGCCAAACCATCATCACTCATGTCCCAAAAAGCCCCTCCAGGCGGAATTTGGCTATTTTGGCGACTTCTCCCAATGCTGTTTTCATTTCCACGGCGGGATCATTGTCCAGCCGGGTTGCCAGGGCAGCCTTGATGCTGTCCCTGGTATTTTCCTTCACCGCGATGATGAAGGGAAATCCGAAACGGTCGCGATAGGCGCTGTTATGTCGGTCGAACCAGTCAAACTCTTCATCGCTCAACCGGTCCAAGCTTAAGCCCGCCTGTTCGGCACTGCTGTGCGCCGTCAGGCCGCCGCCACGTGCCAGCTTGCCCGCCAGATCGGGATGGGCGCGCAGCAGCGACAGTTGCGCCGGGTGCCCTGCATCGCGCACGGCGCGGATCATGGCGTTGTGCAGTGCAACAATATCGGCGAAGGGCCGGGCCTCATACGCCGCCTCGGCCACCCAGGGGCTGTCCTCCCAAATCCCGCCTAACAAATGCACAAAGTCAGCGTGGGCCAAGCTGTTCAGCAGGGCGGGGGTGGGACGGGCGGGGACGGGTGCGGTGTCATCGGCCATGTCCCATCGTGCCATGGATTTTTTTGTGCGCAAGCGAAACGATCAATGACATCATCGCCATGATTGACCCCGGTTCCGGACCAGGAGTGTTTCGCGCATGAATGTCCCGTACCCCCGCGACCTTATCGGCTATGGCGCCCATCCGCCGCATCCGCGTTGGCCGGGCGATGCCCGCATCGCGGTGCAGATCGTGATGAATTACGAGGAGGGCGGGGAGAATTGCCTGCTGCACGGCGATGGGCAGTCGGAGGCCTATCTGCAGGAGGTGGTGGGCACGCAACCCTTGGCAGGGCAGCGCAACCTGTCGGTGGAGTCCGTTTACGAATATGGCAGCCGAGCCGGGTTCTGGCGGCTGATGCGGCTGTTCGACCGCTATGGGATCAAGATCACCTGCTACGCCGTCGCCATGGCGCTGGTCCGCCATCCCGATGCCGCGCGGGCCATGGTCGAGGCCGGGCATGAAATCGCCTCGCATGGCTGGCGCTGGATCGATTATCAGAATGTGCCGGAGGATGTGGAGCGGGAGCATATGCGCCTTGCCATCAACACGATCCGGGAACTGACGGGGGAACGGCCCTTAGGCTGGTACACGGGCCGGCTTGGGCCGAACACAAGGCGGCTGGTGGTGGAGGAGGGCGGGTTCCTCTATGATGCGGATGCCTATAATGACGACCTGCCCTATTGGTTGCCGCCCGGCACCTATGCGGGGCAGGGGGAGCCGCATCTGGTCATCCCCTATACGCTGGACGTCAATGACATGAAGTTTGGCACGGCCCAGGGCTTCAACCAGGGGGATGATTTCTTCATTTATGCCCGTGACGCCTTTGACGCGCTGTATGCGGAAGGCGAGACAGCGCCCAAGATGATGTCGGTCGGGCTGCATACCCGCCTGATCGGCCGGCCGGGGCGGGTGCGGGGCTTGGAGAAATTCCTGGACCATGTCATGGCGCATGACAAGGTCTGGGTGGCGCGGCGCGTGGATATTGCGCAGCATTGGCGGGCGGTGCATGCGTGGCTTGGGTGAGGGGTGTTGATCAAGCGGTGCAATGATTTCCTGGCGAGAATATCGTGGCAGCCCTTACGCAGCTTTGTCATGGCGGTGACTGCGGGGACATGCGTTGTTGGACTGTTACCAGCAATCTTGGTTGTGTCCGACATTCATGTGGATAATTGGCGAGACCTCACTAGAATCTTTGTGAAAATGGCTTACGTTCTTGGCGTGCCGATGATTTTTGTAACAACTGCAATGATTCTGGTTTGCTTGCCGTTGACGTGGTTTTTGCATCGGTTTGGTCTGGAATATTGGTTTATATATTTATTTTTTGGCGGCGTGACGGGCTTCATCATCATGCGGCTTTTCTTGGCTATCAGCTTTTCCATGAATGATGGGTTGTTTCTGCCAACGGTGGGCGCGCTTAGCGGCGCTGTTGCAGGAATTACGTGGTGGGCTGCCCGGCGTGATGGGTCGGATAGGCAGCAGGAGACTTGGCGGTAGGTTAGACTTGGCTAGGTATAGCAGATAATCAAGGTCCTTGCCGCCGATGCGCGTGTTGCAAAGCATTAGATCGGGTTTAAGTTGATTAGAAGTCCCTCTTATCGTCATCCCGGCGAAAGCCGGGACCCAGGGGCCATGGGAGCAGCGGTTGACGCTGCCGCAGTCGAACCTGCCGATGGGTCGGGCGCTTGACCCCTGGGTCCCGGCTTTCGCCGGGATGACGACATAGGGTGGCTTCACATAAACTTGTCCGTATCTCGGATTATTTCTAGCGGTTCCTCACTCCCCGCCCCAACCCCCCGGCGATGTCGGGCCCGTCTCGTCCGCGCGGACGCGGAACCAGGCGGCGTACATGGCGGGCAGGGAGTAGAGGGTGAGTGCGGTTGCCACGATCAGGCCGCCCATGATGGAGATGGCCATGGGTCCCCAGAAGCTGGAGCGCGAGAGTGGGATCATGGCCAGGACGGCGGCGGCGGCGGTGAGCGCGATGGGCCGCGCGCGGCGCACGGTTGCATCGACGATGGCGTCGAAACGGCCATGGCCGGCGGCGATATCCTGTTCGATCTGATCGACCAGGATGACGGCATTGCGCATGATCATGCCGGCCAGCGCGATCACGCCCAACTGCGCCACGAAGCCAAAGGGCTGATTGAACAACAGCAGGGCCAACGTCACCCCGATCAGGCCCAAAGGCGCTGTCAGGAAGACCAGGATCACGCGCTGGAAGCTTTGCAGCTGTACCATCAGCACCGTCAGCATCAGGACGATCATCACCGGCACGACCGCCATGATGGAGGCCTGACCCTTGGCGCTTTCCTCCACGGCACCGCCCACCTCAATCCGGTAGCCGGTGGGCAGCTTGGCGCGCAGGGGGCCCAGGACGGCTTCGATTTGTGCCACCACGGTCGGGGCCTGGATATTGCCCTTCAGGTCGGCGCGGACCGTCAGGGTCAGGTCGCGCGACCGGGTCCAGAGGATCGCTTCCTCCAGCCCATAGTCCAGGCGCGCCACCTGTGACAGCGGTACCGGCCCATTGGGGCCGCGCAGGCGCAGTTCGGCCAGACGGTCGGCGGCCACGCGTTCATCCTGACCGGCGCGCAGCACCACGTCGATCAGTTCGATTCCTTCGCGATATTGCGTGGCGGTATAGCCGGTCATCACCGTCTGCAGCGCCAGGGCCAGATCCTGGCTGGTGACGCCCAGCGCGCGGGCCCGGTCCTGATCCACGACCAGACGCACCGATTTCAGCTTTTCCGTCCAGTCGAGATTGACGTCCACGGTGTTGGGATTGGCGCGCATCAAGTCGCGCAGGTCGCTGGCAATGCTGCGCAGCATTTCCGGGTCACGGCCCATGATGCGGAACTGCACCGGATAGCCCACGGGCGGGCCGTTTTCCAGCCGCGCCACGCGGGTGCGGACGTCGGGGAAGCGGGTTTCCAGATCACGCGGCAGGGTGCGGGCCATCTCCACGGTCCGTTCCAGCGACTTGGTCACTACAATGAACTGCGCGAAATTGGGACGCTTCAGCTCCTGGTTCAGGGGCAGGTAGAAGCGCGGCGCGCCATTGCCGACAAAGGCGCTATAGCTGGCGATGCCGTCATCCTTGGCGAACAATGCCTCCAGCTCCTTCACGCGGGCCTGGGTGACATTGATGGAGGTGCCTTCGGGCAGTTCCAGATCGACCACCAGTTCCAGGCGGGCGGAATTGGGGAAGAATTGCTGCTGCACAAGGCCGAAGCCGGCGATGGAGATGACGAAGGCCCCCACCGTCGCCGCGATCACCATGTAGCGATGGCGCACGGTCCAGACCAGGCTGGCCCGCAGCCGGCGGTACAGCGGCTTCTGATAGGCAGCGTTATGATCCTCGCCATGTCCGCCATCCAGGTTCTGCGGCAGCATCTTGTAGCCCAGATAGGGCGTGAAGATGACGGCCACCAGCCAGGAAACCAGCAGGGCCGTGGCCACCACCCAGAAGATGGCGCCCGTATATTCACCCGCCGCCGAATGGGCAAAACCCACGGGCACGAAACCCGCCGCCGTGACCAGCGTGCCCGACAGCATGGGGAAGGCCGTGGAGGTCCAGGCGAAGGCCGCAGCCTTGGCCCGGTCCCAGCCCTGTTCCAGCTTCACCATCATCATTTCGACCGCGATGATGGCGTCATCGACCAGCAGGCCCAGCGCGATGATCAGGGCGCCGATGGAGATTTTATGCAGGTCGATGCCGGCCATCTTCATCACGCCGAAAGTAACGGCCAGCACCAGCGGCACTGACAGCGCCACCACAACGCCGGTGCGCAGGCCCAGCGACAGGAAGGTGACGACCAGCACGATGGCCAGGGCCTCCGCCAGGGCGCTGGCGAATTCATCGATGCTCTCGCGCACCACGGTCGGCTGGTCGGCCACCAGGGCGATGTCGATCCCTTGCGGCAAGGCGGCCTGGATGGTCTTCATCTCCGCCTTGACGGCGTCGCCCAGCTTCAGGATGTCGCCGCCGGCGGCCATGGCGATGGCCAGACCCGTCACCGGCTGTCCATTATGGCGCATCAGGGTTTCCGCCGGGTCCTGAGCCGCGCGGCGCACGCTGGCAATATCGCCCAGGCGCAGCAGGCGGCCACCGGCCTGGATCGGCAGCTGTGCCACCTGCTCCTCGGTCTTCAAGGCGCCGGTGACGCGCACGCGGATACGGTCGGTGCCGGTATCGATCAGGCCGGTCGGGTTGACGGCGTTCTGCGCCGCCAGGGCCTGCCCGATCTGCTGTACCGTCACGCCCAGCGAGGCGAGGCGGCCCGTATCGAATTCCACATAGATTTTTTCATCCTGCACGCCCAACAGGTCGACCTTGCCGATGGACGGCAGGGTCAGCAAACGTTGGCGGGCGGCCAGCAGGACCTGACGCATCTCGGTCTGGCTGAACCCGTCGCCCGTGAAGGCATAGATGATGCCGAACGTATCGCCGAATTCATCGTTGAATTGCGGGCCGATGACGCCGGCGGGCAGGTTGTGGGCCATGTCACCCACGCGCTTGCGCACCTGATACCAGATATCGGGCAGAGTGTCGGACCGGGTGTAGTCATGCAGGTTGATGAAGATCACCGTTTCGCCCGGTCGTGCATAGGACCGGGTGAAGTGATAGTTCGGCACCTGCTGCAGGGTCTGTTCGATACGGTCGGTGACCTGTTCCTGCATCTCCCGCGCGGTGGCGCCCGGCCATTGCGCCGTCACCACCATGGTGCGGATGGCGAATTGCGGGTCTTCGGCCCGGCCCAGCGTCACGAAGGAATAGGCGCCGACAGCCAGCGACATGATGATCATGAACAGCACAAGCGCCTGATGCCGGATGGCCCAGGCGGAAAGGTTCAATCCGCTCACGGCAGGCCCCCATCCCAGACGCGCACGGGCAGATTGGCATCCAGACGGTGGGCACCGGCGGTCACCACCAACTCACCCTCCTTCACCCCGGATTTCACGGCGACACCATCGGGACGGTAGGCCGTAACCTCCACCGGGCGCAGCAGCACCCGGTCCTTGGACGGGGCCAATACCCAGACGGCGGGCTTGTCCCCCTGATGGAACAGGGCGGAGGAGGGGAGCACGGCCAGGGCGGCGGCATCCGCCTCGGGGAAGCTGACGCGGGCCGTCATGCCCAGACGCACGGCGTCGGGCGCATTGGCGGGCAGGGTGACGCGCAGGCGGAAGGTGCGGCTGGCCGGATCGGCCACGGGTGTGATTTCGCGGATGGTGCCGGCAAGATTGATATCGCCATCGGCCCAGAGCGCGACAGTGGCGGTACCGCCAGCGGACAGGTGGGCAAGGTCGCCCTCCGCCACATCGATGGCCACTTCGCGGCCCAGGTCGGTCGCCATGCGCAGCACGGTCTGGCCATCGCCCACCATCTGGCCGGCATCGGCCAGGACGGCGGTGATCACCCCGCCCTGATCCAGGGTCAGGGACCCGTAGGCGCGCTGGTTGCGGGCGATGGACAGGGTGGATGCGGCCTCCCGCTTCTGCGCGGCGGCCGCATCGGCGGCTGCCTTCACCCGGTCGAACTGCGCCTGCGACACGGTGCCGGAGGACAGAAGCGGTGTGTAGCGTTTCAGGTCGGCGGCGGTCTGTGCGGCCTGCGCCTCGGCCTGGGCCAGCCGCGCTTCGGCGGCTTTCAGCGACAGTTCCAGGTCGGTCGGGTCCAGGCGGGCCAGGGTCTGGCCGGGCTTCACCCGGTCACCCACCTCCACCAGACGCGCCGCGATGCGGCCACCGACGCGAAAACCGGCCTGCACCTCCGTCCGGGGGACGATGGTCCCCGTGAAGGAACGGGCGGCGTGGGCGTCCTTGAAGCTGACCGGGGCCACGCGCACGGGGCGAACCGTGGCCTGTTCCGCCTCCTTCGCCCCGCAACCGGCCAGAACCAATGGCAGGATGACGGCCAGAACCGCCCCCCGCCCCCGGATGAAACCGGTGCCCCGAACCCCCACCATGATATTACCCCCAACTCTCGTTTACAGTTCCTCAAACGCCGGCGCTGCATCCGCAGCTTGGCTTACGCGGCACGGGCCGCGCGGCGGCAGTCGCCGCCGGAATGGTTTTCCCAACGAAGGAAAACCATTCTTAAGCGATACTGACGGACAGGATAATGTAACGTACATTACAGTTTTCAAGTGACGGCCATCACGCCCCGTTGCAGGACCGGCACCCCGAATGCGATGATCCGGACATGAGCATAGAAAACGAAGCCGATATCGACGCCGCCGACCATACGCCCCGCATGGCAGCGCGCCGTCAGGCCATGATCGACGCCGCCGCCGCCGTGTTTTTCGAACAGGGCTTTGAACGGGCCAGTCTTTCCGCCATCGTGCGCCGGTCGGGCGGCTCACTCTCTACACTCTACCAGCTTTTCGGCAGCAAGGAGGGGTTGTTCGAGGCCATGGTGACGCAGCGCTGTGCGGAGATCATGGAACCGCTGACGGCCCCGCACCTACCCGACCAGTGCCCGCGCGAAACCCTGACCCGCATCGCACGCGGCCTGATGGGCGTGCTGATGGACCCGGAGGCACAGGGGCTGTGGCGGATGGTGATGGGGGAGGGGATCAAGTTCCCACGCCTGCCGGAGATCTATTTCCGCTGCGGGCCGGACCCGCTGCAGGCCGCCATGATCAGGTACCTGGGCGAACTGCATGAACGCGGCGTGGTGCAGTGCCCCGATGTGGGTTCTGTGGTCAATGCCTTCTGCGGCATGATCCAGAGCGATCTGTTCTACCGCACCGTCACCGGTATGCGCCCCATTCCGGACAATGGCGAGATTGAGCGGCATGTGCAGAAGGTTGTGGACCTGTTCATGCGGATCATCGCGGTTGGTGCCGCATCATCCGAGCATGTGCCAGGCCATGCGCCCCACCAGAAAGGCGTTCACCAGCATCAGTAGGGGCGTCAGGCGGGCGGCGGTGCTGCGCCAGCGGTGGGCGGCGGCCCCTCCCAGCAGGCCGATGGCCAGCAGGGCCGGTACCGTGCCCGCCCCGAAGGCCGCCATCATGATCAGTCCGGCCAGCGGGTCGCCCGTCCCCATGGCGGAGGCCAGCCCGGCATAGACCAGACCGCAAGGCAGCAGCCCCAGGGTCAGGCCCAGCAGATAGCCGTTAAGCCCGAGGGGCCGCGCGAAAAGCGGGCGCAAGGGTGCCGTCAAACGCTGTCCCAGCCCGATGGCCAGCCCACCACCCGTACCGCCCGCCAGCCGGGGGAACAGGCCGATCAGCCCCTGGCGCAGGAACAGCAGGGAAGCCAGCGACAGGATGAAGGCCAGCAGCCAGGACACGCCCGTCATCCGCGTCACCGCCCCACCGCCCGCCGCCACCAGGGTGCCCAGGGCGGCATAGGTGGTGATGCGGCCCAGATGATAGGGCAGCAGCATCGACCCGCGCGCCCGCCGTAACAATATGTCGGCCTTAGTCGCCGGCGCTGCATCCGCAGCTTGGCTTTCGCGGCATGGGCCGCGCGGCGGCAGTCGCCGCCGGCGCTGCTTCCGGTCAACCGAAAGCAGCGCTGAAGCGGGACCCGGCAGATTGGCGCAGGCCCCGACCTGGGCCAGCACGAACGGCCCGCACATGCCCACGCAATGCGACAGCCCGCCCAGCATCCCCGTCGTGAACATCGCCACCGCCAGCGACCAGACCATGAAATCCATGATTTTCCCCTTGGTACAGGGTGGTTATGGCATGGGCGGCGGGGTGGGGTCGTTGATGGGGATCAATTGTTTGGTCGGCGAAGGGTGTTCTGCTCCGCCTTCACAGCCCCTACCGCCTTCGCCCATATGCGCTAAGTTAGCCACTCGCACATTGTTGCCTCCCCCGCTTTCGCGGGGAAAGCATCGCAGGGCAAATGCTTACCGTAGCGTCTATGGGCTTTCGCCGGGATGACGATAGGGGGTGCTAAAGCCGATCTGGCAACCTGCTACGCCGCTTCGTAAGTCGCCGTGATCACCCCAAGCTGCCAATCATCCTTGCCCGTCGTGCCCGACGGCGTCAGGGAGACGGTCATCACCCCGTTCGGCATGGGGAGCGGAGTGGACGTGGCCGGCAGGTTCGGGTCAGCCGGTGGGACGTAGGGCTGCTGAAGCACGCCGGGGACGAAGTTCTGGGCGTAGCTGCTGATGGCGCTTGTCGTCATCGTCACCGTTAAGGTGACGGATGTGCCCGGTCCGATTCGCATGGTCGGGATGGGGGCGGTGGGGACGTCGATGGTGGAGATCGGCGTGGCGATCACATCGAACGTGGCTTTGCTTTCCACGGTACTTGCGGCGGTGAAGGCAGCCTCGAAATAGTAATAGCCGGGATTCTGCGGCGCGCCCGGCGCCGTCTCTCCCGCTGCCAAAGTGACATTGAAAGGCGAGATGTCCCCCGTCCCCTGATAATTGGAACTGCTGAAACTGACCTGAAACGGGCATTTGTTGACGATCTGGAACATGAAGCCGGTGGCCACGACAACCCTCCATTGTTCGCCCCGCACCGATCTGCGCAGATGATCGATCCGGAGTCATACGCCGACACTCTGAAGTGTAACCACCGCGCCCGCAATGCCCGTTACAGCAGCTCTTCCCTCACCGCTCACTATCCATATGCGCCAGCAACGCCGCTGGATACCGCTCCCCTGCCGCCGCATCCTTGGGCACCGCCGCCTCGATGGCCGCCAGTTCCGCTGCCGACAGCACCAGACCTGCCGCACCCAAGCTCTCGGCCAGGCGATCCCGCCGCCGCGCCCCGATCACCGGCACGATATCCGCCCCGCGTGAGGCGACCCAGGCGATGGCCACCTGGGCCACGCTGGCCCCGATCCGCTCCGCCACCCCGCGCAGCGCCTCGACCAGGGTCAGGTTATGATCCAGGTTCGGCCCCTGGAAACGCGGGCTCATGGCGCGGAAGCCGGCATTGCCGCTGTCCTTCGACCAATGGCCGCTGATCAGCCCGCGTGACAGCACGCCATAGGCCGTGATGCCGATGCCCAATTCGCGGCAGGTGGGCAGGATCGCGGCCTCGATCCCCCGGCTGATCAGGGAATATTCGATCTGCAGGTCGCAGATCGGATGCACCGACGCGGCGCGGCGGATCGTGTCCGCCCCCACCTCCGACAGGCCGATATGGCGGACAAAGCCTTCCCGGACCAGATCGGCGATGGCGCCCACCGTCTCCTCGATCGGCACCTCGCTGTCCAGACGGGAGGGGCGGTAGATGTCGATATAGTCGGTGCCCAGCCGTTTCAGGCTGTAGGCCACGAAATTGCGCACCGATTTCGCGCGCCCGTCATAGCCCAGGAAGGCCCCATCCGGCCCGCGCACGGCCCCGAACTTCACCGACAACACCACATCCTCGCGCCGCCGGTCCTTCAACGCCTCGGCGATCAGCATCTCATTATGGCCCATGCCATAGAAATCGCCCGTATCCAGGACATTGATGCCGGCATCCAGTGCCGCATGGATGGTGGCGATGCTTTCGGCCCGGTCGGCGGGGCCATACATATCGGACATGCCCATGCAGCCCAGGGCCAGGGGCGCGGTGGCAGGCCCATGGGCCCAGATAGTGCGGTGCGTCAGCATGATGCAGCTCCCTGTTCAGGTTTTGATGCCCTATCGTGCCATCGTCCCCACTGTGCGATAATCTGCTCAAGTCAACATGACCTGTTCGGAAATCCGTACAATGCGACCCCACTCCCTTGCCGATCTCGATGCCTTCCTGTCGGTCGCCCGTCACCGCAGCTTTCGCCGCGCGGCCCGCGACCGGGGCGTGTCAGCCTCCACCCTGTCCCAGGCCGTGCGTGATCTGGAGGAAGCCGTCGGCATCCGTTTGCTGCACCGCACAACGCGCAGCGTAACCCCGACGGAGGCGGGCCAACGCCTGATCGACAGCCTGTCCCCGGCCATGGATGCCGTGACCCAGGCGCTGGATGGCTTGAACGAGTACCGTGACAGCACGTTCGGCACCCTGCGCCTCAACGTGCCCTCCATCGTGGCGCGCACGGTCCTGCCCGATCTGCTGGCCCCATTCCTGACGGCCCATCCCGGCATAAGGCTGGATGTGGAGGATAATAACGCCCTGGTCGATATCTTCGCCGCCGGCTTCGATGCCGGCGTGCGGTACGAGGAGGCGCTGGCCCAGGACATGGTGGCCCTCCCCATTGGCCCCCGCATGCAGCGCTATATCCTGGCCGCCTCACCGTCGCATGTTGCGCAGCATGGAATGCCAGAACACCCGACCGACCTGCTGTCCCGCCCCTGCCTGCGTCACCGTTTCCACGATGCCGGCCCTTTGGCTTGGGAGTTTGAGCGGCAGGGGGAAGTGCTGAAACTGCACCCGGAGGGGCCGCTGGTCAGTTCCAGCACGCCCCTGCTGCTGCGCGCCGCCCTGGACGGTCTGGGCTGGATCTACACGTTCGAGGATCTGCTGGCCGACCATTTCGCCGCCGGCACCTTGGTTCCCGCCCTGCCCGACTGGTCGCTGTCCTTCTCCGGCCCCTTCCTTTATTACAGCAGCCGTCGGCACGTGCCGGGGCCGCTCAGGGCTCTGGTGGACTGGCTGCGCAGCCATCGATCCTGATCGCGATCGTAGCGCGGATTAGCGAAGCGTAATCCGCGGAGCAACGATGGGGCAGGCATTCCGCGGATTACGCTTCGCTAATCCGCGCTACAAAACCGCCATCGAAAACCCATCGGTCAGAATTTCGTGCCATTCGCATAACATAGATTATGTCCTGGCCTCCCGTTGAGATTGCCTAAACTGTCGCCCCGCCAAACGCCACCCGCAACGCCCGGCCCTCCCGCCTGACCGCCTTCACCCGGCCCCAGAGCATCCAGGCCCAGACCAGCGCCAGGAAGATGGACGGCCCGTCCCCGTCCATGACGTCCAGCCCCTTGACCCAGGTCAGCACATAAAGCGGCCCCACCAGCGAGAGGATCAGAACCAGCCGCAGCAGACGCGGCGGCCAGGGCTGCTCCGGGACAAGCCGCAGCGCCCCCTCAAACGGCACAGGCCGCGCACAGACCTCCGTCACAAAGAACAGCCGCAGCGCGGCACACCACAGGAACCCCGCAACCGCCAAGGCCAGCGCCAAAGGCCAGTTTGCCTCGGCCAGCAACAGCGCCACCAGCGTCAGACCCAGCCCCGCCGCCATCGCGGCAACACAGCCACCCCGCAGCCAGCCCATCCGATCATCCCGAATGCGGGCAATACGCGGCCTGATCCCCTGCGCCACCCGCTCCGCCGACAGGACCGGCGGCTCCAGCAGCGGCGTGACCCGCTCATGCCAGTAAAGATGGCCCTGGTCATCCTGATACAGCGGCATCGCGGATCAAGCCGGGCGGGAAGGGGTTCGCAACAGGGACAGCAAAAAATGCCCCGTCAGCACCAGGAACACGACAAAACCACCGCCCATCAACAAGGCGCCCGCCTGGTGCCACGGGCCGATCTGATCGGGGGTCAGCATCTCGATGGTCATGGACAGGAACATGGTGGCAAGGGACAGTTTTCCAGACAGTTCCAGCAGCAGCGCGCCCCATGGCTGTGGCCGCAGCAGGTACAGGGTGGTGGTGGGCACCATCCGCATGCCGCTGCGCCGTGGGATCACCAGATTACCGACGAGGGCGACCAAGACGGACAGGGCCGGAAACAGGCCAGCCTGTTCCCGCCCGCCAGTGGCCAGCAGCAGCAGCGCCACCGATGCCAACACCAGGGCAACACACCCGATCAGCCGCCCGGACCAGAGCAGGCTGTCCAGCCGGTGCCCATGGATAAGGAACGGTTGTTCCCACGGTACCATCCGGCCCCCTTCCTTCGGGGCCGGGATCACCGCCCCCGCCGCATCGGACCAGTACAGATTACCCAGGTCATCCTGGTAGAGCGCCATTCCCGTGCCTCGTTCAGGTTGCAGCCTTGGCGATATATACCCGCATAATGTCAGCGGAGCGCCCCGGATTCAACGGCAATCACGATCCGTTTCCCTGTCAGCGCAGCCCATGATATAGGTTTATTATCCTTAAGCGGTCTGCACCCAACCCACACCGAAAATCCGGTCTCCGTGCAACAGAGGTAAAAATCATGTTTCACACCGTTGCATCTGCGCCGAAAATCCGGGATGACACCACGCACCACCCCGGATTTTCGTCCCACATCAGATCTTCGGCACGAACGTCACCGGCGCCCCGTCCTGCTTGTGCACCGTGCCCCGGCGCATGACGAACTGCACGCGGCTCAGTTCGGTCACATCCTCGATGGGGCTCTTGGCGACGGCGATGATGTCGGCATCCTTGCCGGCTTCCAGGGTGCCGATGCGGTTGCCCCGGTCCAGAAGGTCGGCGGCGTTCACGGTGGCGGCCTTGATGGCGTCAGCAGCCGGCATGCCGGCATCGACCATCAGCTTGAACTCATAGGCGTTCTCGCCATGCTGCGACACGCCGCTATCGGTGCCGAAGGCGACCTTGACGCCGTTCTTCACGGCATTGCCGAAGCTGACCTTCATCCGCTCGCCCACATCCAGGGCCTTGGCGGCCTGGGCCGGGGTCAGGGTGGTGCTGTTCTTGGCCATGTTCACAACGGTATGGCCGGCCAGCAATGTGGGCACCAGATAGGCGCCGGACTGCTTGAACAGCTTGATGCTGTCGGCATCCATGAACGACCCGTGCTCCACGCTGTCCACACCGCTGCGCAGGGCCAGGTTGACACCGCCCGCCGCATGGGCGTGGCTGGCCACCTTCTTGCCCATCATATGGGCGGTGTCGATGATGGCCTTGGCCTCATCCTCGAACATCTGCTGGCCGGTGCCGGCGGCGATGTTGGACAGCACACCGCCCGTGGTGGCCAGCTTGATGACGTCGGCCCCCTTGCGGATCTGCTCCCGCACGGCGCGGCGGCAATCATCGGCGCCGTTGCAGATGCTTTCGGGCCGCAACGCGTGGGTCACTTCCTCGCTAAAGCCGTTGACGTCGCCATGCCCGGCGGTGATGGAGATCATCATGCCGGCGGCCACGATGGACGGCCCCGCGACCTCGCCCTTGGTTATGGCATCGCGCAGGGCAAAGCCGGTGCGGGCGGGGGAGCCCAGGTCACGGACCGTGGTAAAGCCGGCCATCAGGGTGCGGTTGGCATAGACGACACCGTCCAGCACCGTCTCCTCCGGATCGTCCTGCACCTCGGCCAGTTGCGACCGGGCATTCAGTTCGCCCGTGATATGCACATGGCAATCGATCAGGCCGGGCAGGACAAAGGCATTCTTCAGGTCGATGGTCCGCGCATCGGCGGGCGCGCCGGCGGAGGCGGCATCCAGATAACCGGCCTTGACCGCGCTGACCTTGCCGTCGGTGACGACCAGCGTCTGCTGGCTCAACGGCTTCTGCCCCGGAACCGCCAGCAGGGTACCGGCATGGATCAGCACCGTTTCGGCGCCCGCCGCCCCGGTCAACAGCGCAACAGACGCCACGGCCCCCGCCAGACGGCGGCGCCAGATGGAATGCATGGACATGGAATTGCCTCACCCGGTGTTGTTATCCGTTACGGATGAAATGACCGGGTTCGGCGACAAAGGCAAGCAGCCCGTGCCCATCAAGAGCGTAGCGCGGATTAGCGGAGCGTAATCCGCGGATAACCCCGTCGCCAGCCCGCGGATTACGGCTTCGCCTAATCCGCGCTACACCTCGTCCTTCACGGCGATCATGGCCAGCGCCGCCAGCAGCCAGGACACCCCACCCAACACCAGCGCCCAGATGGCCTCGCCCCCGAACCCGGCGCGCAGCACGGCGCCCAGGATGCTGGCGGCCAGGACCTGCGGCACCACGATGAAGATGTTGAAGATGCCCATATAGACACCCATCTTCGCCGCCGGCACCGCCGCCGACAGAATGGAATAGGGGGCCGACAGGATCGACGACCAAGCAAAGCCGACCCCGATCATGGGCAGCCACAGCAGGGCCGGGTCCGTGATGAACATGAAGCTGATCAGGCCGGCCCCGCCCAGGCACAGGCTGAGCATATGCGCCCCCCGCCGCCCGATGACCCGCGCAATCACGGGCAGCAGGAAGGCGGCAATGGCCGCCACGCCATTATAGACGGCGAACAGCAGACCGACCCAGTCGGCCCCGTCATTATAGGCCTGGGACGCCGTATCGCTGGTGCCATAATGAAAGGCGGTGACGGCAGAGGTGGTGTAGATCCACATGGCGAACAGCGCGAACCAGCTGAAGAACTGCACAAAGGCCAGCCGGCGCATCACCGCCGGCATGGCGAACAGGTCCTCCATCACCTCGCTGAACCCGTTCTGGCCGTTGCCGGCGTTCTTCAGCCCGGCATGAACCAGCAGGCACAGGCCAAAACCGATCAGACCGGCCCCCAGGATATAGACCTCTTTTTCCAGGCCCAGTAGGCCAACCGCCGCCGTCACAACGGCACCGATAAGGACCGACATCAGGCCCCAGCGGCGGAAATCGCCGGCGGGACGGTCGGGGCGCGTCGCGGCATCCACCCCGCGCTGCGCCAGCCGTGCCGCCTCGAACGCCGCCATCTGTTCGGGCGAATATTCCTTCGTGGTCAGCACCGTCCACATCACGGCGATGAAGATGGCCGCCGCCCCCACATAGAAGGCGATATGCACCGTCAACGGCACAACGCCGGGGGCTGCCGTATTGTCCATGCCGAACCAGTGGGTCAGCATCCAGGGCAGGGCGGAAGCGCCCACGGCCCCCACCCCGATGAAAAAGCTCTGTGCCGCAAACCCGCTCATCCGCTGCTCATCAGGCAGCAGGTCGCCGACAAAGGCGCGGAACGGTTCCATGGTGATATTGATGCTGGCATCCAGGATCCACAGCATTGACGCCGCAAACCATAAGGCCGGCGACGATGGCATGATCAGCAGCGACAGCGTGACCAGGATGGCCCCGACCAGGAAATAGGGCCGGCGGCGGCCCAGCCGTCCCCAGGTCTTGTCCGACATATGCCCGACAATGGGCTGCACCAGCAGACCGGTCAGGGGGGCCGCGACCCACAGAATGGCCAGCTCATTAATATCGGCGCCCAGCGTCTGGAAAATGCGGCTGGCATTGGCGTTCTGCAACCCGAACGCCACCTGGATACCCAGGAAGCCGATGGACATGTTCCAGATCTGGATCAGGCTCAGCCTGGGCTTCTGCATGGTCCCGTTTCCCCCCGAAGGATTATGTTTATTGACCGCGACCATGCGGGGGGTGTTTTCGCCCGTCAACGGGCACCCGGCTTGAATACGTAGTCAGCTGGCATCCGCTGTACCGGGCGGAAATTCCACCTTGATGCCGTCCGGCAAATACTTCGCATATCGCCGTAAAGAGCGCTGGATGGCGTCATTGGAAATGGTGAACAGAAAGTCCAGATCCGTTTCCCCCGCCCGCACCGCGCCAAACCGCTCATGGAATGTCCAGACGGACACATTGTCCTTGCGCACATCGAAATGGGCGCCCTGAAAGCCCAGCAGCAGCGCGTAGTGATAGATGATCAGCGCGGATTCAATGGCATAGCTGCTGGGAACCTCATCCGTGATGATCCAGGAGCCCCAGCAGAAGGAGGTGTCCTGCTGATCATACATCCGCACCGTTCCGACCCTGCGGCCATCTGCATCCGCGATGATGAAATAGACCTGCGCGCTGTCGGCTTCATACCGCTCCATCCAGGCAATCTGTCTGGACAGATCGTTGGCCGTCACGGACAGGCATCTGGATTTCTTGGGGTCGGTCCGCAGCCCAAGGATGAAAGCCGCGTCCTGCGGGCCGGCATCATGAAACACCAGCTGCCTGCCCGTGATGCGGGCCGGCTTGCGCAGACGGGGGGCCAGGGGGGGGCTATCATTGCTCATGGGATGATAGTGGCCCCGGCATCGGGCGTATGCAAGCGACCGCGCCCATCGACGGCTGTTCCCGCCGAACAGGACGATATGCTAACCTTTTTATGCTGTTGCGTGGCTGGAGGTTTCTTCCTTGTCAACCGATGTCCAGGCCGGGGGCTCGGGGCCTAAGCCCACCTTGCTGCTGATCCGCTACCCGCTCACCGGCGGCCTGCTGCATCAATTATGGGAAGAACCCTATATCACCGCGTTCAGCCGCCGATTCAAAGTGGTTCTGGTGGAAGAGGACTGTGATCTGGCGGCTTTGTGTGACCGGCACAGCCCCGACCTGATTGCCTATCGTGGCTCTTATTCCGCACCGCACCGCCGGATCGAGGTATCGAACGCGCATGTAAACCGGCATATACCGCGCATTTCGCTCTGCATGTGCGACTGTTTCTGCACCAGCCGCATTCCGCATTTCCGGGATATGGACGCGTGGGGCTGTGAGGTCATGATGGCCCATGTCAGCGTCGTGGAACAAACCCCGGAAATGGCACACCGGACCTTTGGCATGCCCCATGTCTTTGACGATGGGATGTGCATTGATCCGGGGGGGGAGCGCGACATTCCCATCTGGCTGGTGGGTGCCATGTCGGCGGACCGGCCCTGGCGTGTCCGTGCGGCGGCGGGCCTGTCCGCCCGTTTTCCCGATCTGGTGCAGACCAGCCCCCATCCCGGCTATGGGCGAGAGGTGGCGCAGGGTCTGGTGGGAGAGACCTTCTTCCGCACCATGGGGCGGGCCCGCATCTCCCTCACCGATGGCACGCTGTTCGATTACGTGGTGCGCAAGCATCTGGAAATCCCGGCCTGCGGCACGTTGCTGCTGACCCCGCCCATCCAGAATCTGGCGGATTACGGATTCCAGGACATGGTGAACTGTGTCATGGGGGAAGGCGATGACCTGACGGACAAGGTGGATTTGCTGCTGCGGGACGAGGCGCGCCTGCGCACCATTGCCGGGGCCGGCCACGATCTGGTCCATCGCCGCCACGCCGCCTCGAAAAGCGATTTTCTCTATGACTGGTTCCTGGCGCAGTCCCGGCTGCTGCCGGGACAAACCCTGGTCCAACACGGGCTGTTCGGCCCTTATGAGGCGGTGTGGGACGGGCGGCAGGGCCTGATCTCCAGCTATCAATGGAAGCCAGACCCCCTGACATTGACCATGCGGGCCGCCGGGGAGGATTATGCCAAGGGCGATTACGCCGCCTGCATCAACCGGGCGCAGAAGGCGTTGGAGATGCGGGTGGAACATGCGCCCGCGCGCTTCATGCTGAACCGGGCCCTGCTGCGGACAGGCCGGGCGGCGGAGGTGCTGCTGCCGCAGCATGGCCTGTTCCAGTTCAATTTCTGCCGCACCTACTATCAGACACCGGAAGCCGACCCGGTGGAACTCGCCTGGTGGGTGCTGGCCCATATCTGCGGTCGGCAGATTGATGAAGCCGAGGGATTGCTGAACCTTTATGCCCATGTCCGCCATGCCGAACTGCGCCGGGTCCGCTGGCTGATCGACAGCCTGCGCGGACGGGCGGCGGTCGTGCCTGCCGAAAGGTGCGTCGATGACCGGCCCAGCGTCATGCACATGACCGCCGCCAGCTTCGCCGAATGGATGGCCGACATCATGCCGATGATCGCAATTCATTGGCAGGGCACATCCGCTTGAAATTTGCCCCAATCACCATCCTATTCTCCCGGCGCATGCCAAATATCGGGGATTATGAATGACCGTCCGCTCCTTCAACCGCCGCACCCTGTTGATGGGGGGCGGCAGCGCCTTGATGGCCGGCATGCTGGCCGGCTGCGCCACGGGGCCGGCCAAACTGGCGGTGGCTCCTGCGCCCAGGGGCCCGGTCCTGACCCTGCCACCCCTGCGGGCCAGCATCGACCGCATCACCCAGATCACCGTCTGCACCCGGCCCTTCCGGCCACAGGGGCCACGGATTGAACGGGTGGCGTTCGGGGACAAGGCGCTGGTGCATCATTACGGCCATGGGGGTGCGGGCTGGTCGCTGTCCTGGGGGTCGGCGGCCATCGCCACCGATCTCGCCATGCAGATCGGCGCGCGCGATATCGCCGTCATCGGCTGCGGCGCCATCGGCCTGACCACGGCGTTGCAGTTGCAACGCGCTGGGGCGCGGGTCACAATCTATGCCCGGGACCTGCCGCCCGCCACCCGTTCCTCGCTCGCCACCGGCGTCTGGTCGCCCGAAAGCCGGCTTGCCCTGGAACAGCATGTGACCCCGGAATTCAAGGCGCAATGGGCCGGCATGGCACGGGCCAGCTTTGACCGGTACCAGACGCTGCTGGGCCTGCCCGGAACGCCCATCGAATGGATCGACACGCATATACTGCTGTCCGGCAGCAATGGCGGCTCGACCCCGCCCGATGACCGCCCCGCCTTCGCCCATGGCCTGACGCGGGAAATGGCACCCGAACTGCGCGCCCCCCGCATCACCTATGCCACCGGCAATCATCAGTTCGGGGACCGGGAGGTGCTGACCACGTCGGGCCTGATGTTCAATATCGCAGCATATTCCGACTATCTTCTGTCGGGTTTCCTATCGCTGGGCGGCAGGATCGAGGTGCGGGAACTCCACAGCGCGGTGGAACTGTCGGCCCTGCCGCAGAAGACCCTGGTCAACTGCACCGGCTATGGCGCCAAGGCCCTGTTCGGTGACGACACATTGGTGCCCGTGCGCGGACAGCTGGCCCGCATGATCCCGGACGGCGATATTCGCTACGGCCTCTATTTCAACCAGACCTCCTTCGTGCCGCGCCGCGACGGCTGGGTGTTTCAGGTGACGGGTGCCAATGAATATTACGGCTTCGGCATCGAAGACGCCGCGCCCGACCGGGCCGAGGCAGAACGCGCCGTCTCCACCATCGCGGGTCTGTTTGCGGGGTATGTCGCCTGAAAAAACTTTAATATAAATCAATTACATAACCCCGAGATAGATACGGCAGGACAGCAAATGCTTTGGCGGCTTCTCAAGGCGGTTCTTACTGGAGCTTTTGCAGGCCCGGCGCTGGTGTTCATGAGGTTTTTTGTCGAAACCGTTATCGGCATTGGGTTGGATGCCTATCTTGAAACCTTCACGCTAGACGGTCAGGAACTGCTACCCTTGTTGCATATCCTGATATTCGCCTACGTGATAGCGCTGCCGGTCACATTCACCCTGGCCGTTGTGATCGGGATTCCGATAGATCGCTGGCTTATCCACCGTGATATCCATGGTCCGACTGCATACGCACTGGCTGGCACCATGTCAGGTCTGGTGATCGGGCTTCTATGGTGGTTTGTCTCAGAGGGGCCCTCTGGCCCGCGTGATATCAGTAACGCACTTATCTGCATGGTTAGTGGACTTGTAACAGCCCTGGTCTGGTGGCGTGGCGGCAGCCATCTGCGCCCCTCACTGAGTTTGAATTCACCTACCGAATAATTGATCCCCGTCAACGACCGCCCGCCGCAACCGTGCTTTCCTCGTCATCCCGGCTTACGCTGGGATGACGAGGAAAGCACGGTTCCAGCCAAAAGAAGTCCGCTCTACCCCCGCTTATCCACGAACCCTGGCGGGCGCAGTTTGATCAGGTGGTCGGGGTCGGCGGGGGTGCCGTCGGGGTTGAGGCCGAGATAATAGCTTTTCTGCCATTTCTCGGTCTGGGCCGCCGATCCGGGCTGGGCGAGGTCGGCGTTGAAGCGCAGGCGGCCCGTGGACCATTCCTGGAAACGGCGTTCCAGTTCGGGGTCGTCCTTCAGGGAACGGATTTCCGGTTCCACGCTTTCCAGCAGGCGGCGCTGAATGGGGAAGATCGCGCAGAAAGGCTCACCGGCGTCGAACCGGGCCACGCGACCGGGGGCGGTGAATTTCCAGTTCATGGTGAAACTGTAGGGGGCCCAGTCTGTCTCGATAATGCCGGTCAGGGGGGCGATGCCGTCCTTGGGCGCATTCACGGGACCCTGGGCATAAAGGCTCCATCCCGGCTCGGTGCGGAACACCGCCTCGATATGGAAGGTCAGGACGCCAGAGCCGAAATGGCTGATGGCCGGTGCCATGGTGCCGGGATCAGGCGTGATCACGATGGCATCCTTGGATGCGCCGCCATCCCAATGGGCCGTGAAGCCGGTGCGGCACAGGATTTCCCAGCCATGGGCATTCGCAATGTTCAGCGGCAGGCAGCGATAGGCATAGGCCTGCGGCGTGCCATCCATCCAATCGCGGGTCGCGGGGGCCGCGCGCAGCAGCGGCGGTTCCCCATGCATGGCGAAACAGGTGAGCTTCATGGCTCAGGACCGCATGGGGTTCAGGGCCGCACCGATATCGATGCCGGGCTGATCGGAGATCTGCATCAGCAGTTCATCCACCTCCCGCTCCGCCGTGTCGGCGAACTTGTCGAACAGGGCCTCCAGCACCAGCTGCTGGAAATGTTCGCGGGGACAGTCGCCACTGACGAATTCCGTCTCCAGCGCCACCTGCTGTGCGGTGCGGAAGGGGCCGGTCAGGGTGCCGGGGATGTTCGCCGCCTCCATCAGGCAATGCAGGCCCAAGATGCCGTCATCCCAGGCCAGGATGCCGGCGGCCTGTGGCGTGATGTTGGCGCGGGCCGCCATGCCGGCCACGAAGAACTCGACATCACCGGCGCACAGCGCCCGGAACAAGACCTGCGGCGTCAGCCTGCCCTGGCGGTAAAGATGCTTGGCCACCATCTCCGCATCCTCGTGTGACAGCAGCAAGGGCTGCAGCACGCGCAGGGTGGCGGTCTCCCGCCCGCCCTCGGCCAGACGCTTAGCCAGCGCCGGTTCGATATTGTGATCGCGGATCAGCTGCTGTCGCACATCCTCCGACACCAGCGCGATCATGCGCTCCACGATGGCGATGGTCACTTCTGGTCGGGCGGCGATGCTGTCGGCCACGATGCGGAACTGCCCAAACCGCTCGGCGGCGCGGGTCAGCGTCGCCTCCCGCACGGCGGCACCGCGATTGCGCAGGAGATGGACGACGGTGACGACATTGCCGGTTTCGACCAGGGCGGCGGACACCGCCTCTGACACGGTGCGGCGACCGGCGATGGCCAGCTGCTTCTGCGGATCGCGTTCGGCCACGATCTCCAGCAGCAGCTTTTCGGGCAGGCCATCCACATATTTCAGGATGGGAACCGCCACCTGCGCCACGTCGCGGGCCAGCTTTTCCGCCATGCGGGCGGTCAGGATGGGGCTGTTATGGATCTGCCAGGCGACTGCGGCCCGCACCTCTGCCTCTGCATCCGATGCGAAGGCGCGCAGGATGTCGAGCGCCAGACGCTTTTCAGCGTCGGTCAGGTCGCCTTCTTCCATCTCCATGACCAGCTTGGTCATGGTATCGATGCGGGGCTTGGTGCCGGGCTGATGCAGCAGCCGGTCCACATCGCTGCTGTTCAGGCGTGAACGCAGGATGGGACGCAGGGGCGCGTCGGGGTCCCCGGAATTCGGGGGGGGCATCATCGGATCAGTCCTGGCCACGGTTGTCGTAGCGCACGACATCTCCCCATAGCCGCTCCAGCCGGCGCAGCATGCGATAGGTGGTTTCCAGGTCGGTGGCGTCGGTATTGGTGCGCAGCAATTGTGCCGCCTGCCGGCTTTCCAACTTGCCGATCTCCGCACACAGCCATTCACCCTTTTCCGACAGACGCAGGCGGGCCGCGCGGCGGTCGCGCGCCGAGGCGCCGCGATCCACATAGCCCTGTTCAACCAGATGCTTCAGATTATAGGACGCGTTGGACCCCAGATAATAGCCGCGTTCCATCAGGTCGCGAACCGTCAGTTCATCGCTGCCGATATTCAGCAGCATCAGAACCTGCATCGGGCTGATGTCATCCACGCCGATGCGGCCCAGTTCGACCCGGACCACATCATGCAGGCGGCGCTGCATATGATCGATGACGCGGGCGATGTCGGCGTAAAGCGCGACCTCACTGACCGGGGCTTCGGCCCGGTCGCCCGCCACATGCTCAATCGGCGCGTCGCCCATGCGGGCCAGCTTGATCATCGTCCCAAAGCCCCGACCTTCGTCACCAGCCATCATGACCGCCTCTTGGCTTGTCGGGCCCACAATAGACCATCCCGCCCGGTCCATAGATTATCGCGTATGGCGTTTACCGCAAGTGCGTAGGTCGTATTCCTGCCCTGGCATGCGACATAGACCTTTTGGAAGTTTTGGGATTAACGCGCGAAGATCATCGCCTCGTCACGGAAGGCCTTGAATTCCAGAGCGTTGCCGGACGGGTCCAGCAGGAACATGGTGGCCTGTTCGCCCACCTGGCCCTTGAAACGGATGCCGGGTTCGATGATGAAGCGCTGACCGGCGGCACGGAACCGATCGGCCAGGGCGTGCCAGGCGTCCCAGTCCAGGATCAGGCCGAAATGGCGCACGGGCACGTCATGCCCGTCCACCGGGTTGGTATCGGCCGATCCGCATTCATCAGGCGCCAGATGGGCCACGATCTGATGGCCATAGAGGTCGAAATCCACCCATTCCGGCGATGACCGCCCCTCCGGACAGCCCAGCAGATCGCCGTAGAAACCACGGGCGGCGGCCAGATCATGGACGGGGAAGGCGAGGTGGAAGCGGGGATGTGACATGGGAAGGTTGACTCCGGTGGGGCTATTTGGCGGCGATGGCGATGGTGACCGTATCCTGGTAGTCGCCCGCCTGACGCTGTGTCCCGGCAGGGACGGAGACGGACAGAACCGTCTGCCGCGCCGTGCCCGACACGGGACGGCCCGCCGTCAGGCTGCCATCGGCGGTGCTGCTGCTGTCACCATAATGCAAGGTGTAGGCGATGCTGGACGTGCCGGAGGACAAGGCGCCGCCATTCTTGGAGGACAGGCTGACCGTATAGCCATTGGCGGCATTGCAGCGCTCCTCCACCGTTGCCACGGGCACGATGGCCGCGCTGCTCAGGTTCAGGGAAATATTCTCGGTCGACAGGCTGACGGCGCAGGTGGCGGGTACGGACGCCCGCAGCGTGATGGTGCCCTGGGCGCTGTTCTGGGCCGGGGTGGGGCCGGCGGACAGCAGAAGCATGAGCATCAGGGGACCATATCCCCGTCCTGTGAAACGCCAGGCCATGGCGATCCTTTCCGCCCATTCTGGGCACCCACGGCGGTTTGTCCGCGCCGTGACGGTCAATCATGGCCTGATCTTAATTGGCGGTGATGGTCAGAAGCAAGCTGTCCGAATAGGTACCTGCCAGGGCTTGTGCCGCACCATCGGTCTGTACCTGCAGCCCATAGCGGCCAGACCCGCCCAGATCGACAGTGGTGCCCCGGCCCAGGGAAACGGCGCGGCCGGAGACATAAAGCTGATAGCCGATACTGTCGCCGCCCGTGCCCACCAGCCGCCCGCCATTGCTGGACGACAGCGACAGCGAATAGTCGCCATTGCCGGAAATATCGAGATCGAAGCGACCGCCGCCGCCGCGTGTCAGGTCACCAAGGTCCAGCGTGCCGACGGAACCGTTCAGCGGGCGGGTGACGCCATCGACGATCACGCTGGCGCTGACCACCGACCGCACCTTGGTTCGCACCTGCGCCGTGCGCGAGGCGATGGGGCCATAGGGGGTGCCGTCGATCAGCTGATAGACATTGACGGTCACACGGTCGGAATAGGTGCCCTTCTGCACCAGCTGTCCGCCAGGGATGTTGGAGAAGAACTGGATGGTGGCGTCGTCATTCTTGCTGTCCATCGACAGGGCGAACATGTTGGACTCACTGCCCCGCACATCGCCCACCCGCTGGCTAAGGCGGCTGTCCTTATAGAGATCATAGACCAGCCGATCCTTGGAGCTTTCCAGCACACGGCTGCCATTGCCGCCATCGTCGATGCCGACCAGGATGGCGCAGGCCGGGCCGTCATCATGCTCCAGCTCGATCTGGTGATAACCGGTGGCACCGCCCGAATAAGGGTCATACTCATCCGTCGGCTCGATCCGGTCGATGCTGCTGATATCGATCTCGCAGCGGTCCTTGTCCTTGGACCATGCCGGCAAGACAGCCAGCAGACCCAGGGCCAGGACAGACAGCAACGGCAGGGGGCGGAACAGGATCGGCATTTTCATTCCAGCATCATCGGCACCACCAAAGATGGATGCAATGACAATGCCAGCAGACGGGAAGTGATCCAAGGTTTTCAGTGGAAACCCTTCTAAACAGGGGTCGTATTGCAAAAAGCACTACGATAGGGCATCCTAATGCGGATGCATCCCATGAGGAACGCCATGGCCACCAATACCAGCCGTAAGGATCATCCGCTGTCGATGCGTCTGCCCGATGCCGATCTGGCCATCATTGACCGGGCGGCCCAGCTGCGTGGGCGGTCGCGGACCGATTTCGTGCGGGAAGCGGCGGTGCGCGCGGCGGAAGATACGCTGATGGAGGCGGGATTGATCCGGATGGGGCCTGAGGGTTTCGCGGCCTTCGTGGATGCGGTATCGGCCCCGGCCACGCCGGTGCCCGCGATGGTGGAGATATTGCGCCGTCAGGCCCCGTGGGACGTTGAACCCGGTCAGAGGTGAAGCGGCGATGGCCATGTCCAAGCCGGAACTGCTGAATGTCAGCCATGATGTCTCGCGCTTTACCTGTGGTAAACCGGCCCTGGACCACTGGCTGCGTAACCGCGCCCTATCCAACCAGGAGAAGGGCTTCACGGTGGTCATGGTTGTGCATGAGGCAGGACGGGTTGCCGGCTATTACGGCCTAGCGCCAACGGCCATCGTGCCCTCTGTCCTGCCCCGCGTCATCAGGACGGGGCAGCCGCCCAGCCTGATGCCGTGCCTGTTGTTAGGTCAACTGGCCACCGATCTGGAATGGGTGGGGCGCGGGGTTGGAACGGCGCTGCTGTCCCATGCCCTGACCCGCTGTGTTCAGGGTGCACGGCTGATCGGTGGCCGCGCCCTGATGGTCAATGCCATCGACGCAGAAGCCGCTGCGTTCTGGCAGAGGCGAGGTTTTCTGCCCTCACGGGATGACCCGTTGCTGCTGTTCCGGTCTATCGCGGACATTGCGGCATCGCTGCGGGCCGCCGGTATCGATGTTTCCTTGAGTTTGGGACCCTGAAAGCCATGACCGATTTCACCTCCATCGCTGAAACCGCGCTTGCCCACATCGCCCGGTTTGATCCGCATCTGAAGGCCTTTGCCCTGGTGGAGCCGGAATGGGTGCGGGAGGAGGCGTGGCGGCAGGGGCGGGCGGGGGCCAAGGGGCCGCTGGCCGGGCTGACCCTGGCGGTCAAGGATCTGCTGGACCTGCGCGGCCTGCCCACCGGTGGCGGCTGCCGCACCCCGGTGGTGGGGGAGGCATCGGCGCATGCGGCCAGCGTGGCCGCCCTGATCGGGGCGGGAATGCTGACGCTGGGCAAGGCGCATACGGTGGAACTGGCCTTCGGGACCTGGGGCATCAACCGGGCCACGGCGACGCCGCGCAATCCCTGGGATGCCACGACGGTAAGGGTGGCGGGCGGATCGTCCAGCGGGTCGGCGGTGGCGGTGGCAGCGGGGCTGGCCGATGCGGCATTGGGCAGTGATACGGGCGGGTCGATCCGCATCCCGTCGGCCCTGAACAATCTGGCGGGGCTGAAGCCCACGTGGGGCCGGGTGCCGGTGGGCGGCTGTCTGCCGCTCTGCCCTGAACTGGACACGGTCGGCCCCATGGCGCGCACTGTGGAGCGGGTGGCGCGGATGCTGGCCGTGATGCGGGACCCGCAGGCAGGACCGGTGAAGCCAGGACCGAGGCTGGCGCGGCAGGCGGCGTTTGACGCTGATGCCGCCCTGGCCGCCAGCCCGCGGGGGTTGAACTTGGCTGTGCTGCCCGACCGGTTGCTGGACGGGGTGGACCACGCCGTGGGGTCCGCCTATCTGGCTGCCCTGTCCCGGTTGGAGGCGCTGGGCGCCAAGCTGGTGGAGGTGGCGCCCGCCATCGATCCGCCGGCCTGTGTGGAACCATCGGGCCTGCTGATGGCGGGCAGGGCCTGGCGTTTGTGGCGGGAACGGATAGAGCGTTTCGGTTCCGAAATGGATGCCGGTGTGTTGGGGCGATTGCGAGGGGGTGAGGATATTCCGGATGCGGAACTATCCAGGTTGATCAGGGTGCAGGGGCAAGAGCAGGCGCGGTTCTATGCCTGGGCGCAGGATTATGATGCCATCCTGACACCGACCGTGCCCATTCCGGCCCCCGCCCTGGCCGATGCGGATGAGGGGCGGCTGCCCTTCAGCCGGTTCGTGCGCATGGCGAACTGGTTGAACCTGCCGGCGCTGGCGGTGCCGTGCGGCGCGGATGCCGGCGGGTTGCCGCTGTCGCTGCAAATCCTGTCCACGCCCTGGCGGGAGGCGGTGCTGGTGACGCTGGGCCATGCATACCAGTGCGCTACCGATTGGGCCGACCGCCGCCCGGACCTGGAGGCGTTGGTCAAGGCCGGGCCGGCAGGCGCAGCGGCCCCAGCTTGACCAGACCTTCGGCTTCCTTAGCCACTGTGATGGGCAGGGGCGTCTTTTCCATGCCGGCCACAATCAACAGCCAGTCGCCCGGACGCACGCTGTCGATGCGGAACAGGCCGGCGCGGTTGGTGAAGAAGGCCAGATCCTTGGCATCCTTGATACCTTGCGGTCGTAAGGTGCCGGACAGCAGCGCCATCGGCTTGTCATCCGGGCCGATCAGGGTGCCGACCAGCGAGGCGACCGCATCGGTGCCGATGGTGATGATGGTTCCGGACTTGTATCCCGGCTGCACCGCAGGCCGGTCATCGCCCAGATCATAGTTTGCGGGCGCGTCGGGCACGTCCAGCAGGATGGGACGCACCAGATAGGCGGAGATGTTGGGGACGATGGGCACGCCCAGCCAGTCGGTCTGGGCGGCGTAACGGTCATCGACGGGATCGATGCCAATATCCTTGCCCGCCAGACGCGGGTGCGGGGTGACAATGGCAAAGCTGTTGCTGATCGGCCGCGTGATACCGTAATGCCCGTCGGCGAAGGCGAGCGCCGTGCCTAAGGTCATGGAGGTCCGGCTTTCGATGCCCTTGCTGTCATTCAGCGACCGGCGGACGGTGTCCTGGCGCACCTGCGCTTCGAAGCGCTGATGTGTGTAGTTCAGGTTGCCCTGCACCCGGTCGCCGGCCTGCCCGCCCTCATTCAGCATTTCCAGCCCGCCCGACAGGGCATTCACGGCGTAGAGCGACTGGAACCGCCAATCCAGGCGCTGCTGCTTGGAGATGGTGTCGACATTCAGACCCGCGCTCTGGCGTCCGCTGTCGAACACGAAGCGGGTGGTCAGGTAGACGCCCGTATCCTTTGCCCCGAACCCGTCCTTGCCATGGCTGAAGGTCAGATCGACGCTGCCCGTCTCGAACAGGCGGCGGCGCAGGGCCAGATCCACCGAATAGCTGTCCCGTTCCGAACTGCCGCGCGTTTCGCGGTAGCGACCGCCCAGCGAGGTGGTCAGGTTCTCGAACAAGGGCTGAGAGATGCGGACAGCCGCATCCAGCTTGGTGTTGGAGACAAAGGTGGAACCGAAACTGCGGTAATTGGGATCATACCAGCTGACCTGGGCCGTGATGGCCTGACTGTCCAACACCGAGGCGCCGTTGGAATAGGAGCGGTAGCGCAGGGTGCCGCCATAGCCCTGCTTCTTGTCGGCGGCTGTTTCGGTGGGTCCCCAATCCTTGCGCCGCAGATAGGCCGACGGCTCCACGCTGAACGTGCCGAGGCCGGTGGCCACCAGCGCCTCTGCCGTGACCGTGGTTTCCGTTTTGTCGGTCTGGGTGCCCAGGGTGAAGGTGAAATTGTCGGTCACGCCCACGCGATGATAGGCAGAAAGGACCGGGTCCTTTTCGTCATAGAGATAGCGGTCATTGTCGATCCGCGACGGCACGCCGATCGAGTAGCCATATTCCTGCACCCCTGTCGCCAGCAACTGGCTGTCGAAGAAGAAGGGGAAGTCGATGGTCTGTTCACGGCCAAAGGCATCGGTGATACGGATCTGCACATCATTGGTGCCGGACGCGCCGGGGAAATTGTTCAGATTGTAGGGGCCGGGTTCCAGGCGGAAGGTACGGGTGGGCCGGCCATTGACGATGACCTCCACCATCGACGGATTGTCGAGGATGAATTCACGGTTGCCGCCGGGCTGCACCATGTCATAGGGGCGGATGGAGAAATTCTTGGCGACGGAGATGCCGGCCACGGCCCGGCCCACCTGATTGCCGATCACCGGCATGGTGAAATCGCCCAACTGTGTGCGGATGCCGGCATCGGTGAAGTCATGGATCAGGCGGACGGGGCCGCGCGACAGGGTGCGCACCGCATCCTCGCGGTAATTCACCTCCCCCTCCACCACCCAGCCCTTCCAGTTGATGGCGGGTTCCATGGAGACGGACAGGGGACCCAGCCCATCCTTGCCGAAGCCGGTGGGGACGGACAGATATTCGATGGCGGCCCGCATGTTCATCTGGGCCGACAGATCGGCCTGCGGGATAACGGTATAGGCGCGGGCGGCGGCCCCCCGTTCCAGCACCGACAGATCGCGGGGCCGGCGGGCGGCGGCGGGGACCGTGACCTTCACGATCTGGTCGCCGCCATCATAGGCCAGCTGGATGCCCGACCGGGTCATGCGGGCGGGCGCGGCATTGCCGTCCGGCCCGGCCTGGGCCAGCAGCGCCTTGATCGGTTCCTCCTGTGCGATGGGGCGCAACAGTTCGGACAGCTTGTTGAGATCGACCAGCGTGTCGGCGGGGTTGATGGAGACCTGGCCTGGCACCTGCCCGATCTCGTACCCGTCGAAATAGACGGGCAGGTCAGCCTTCTGGCTGCTCTGCGCCTGTTTTTTCTGCCCGAACGCCTTCTTGAACAGCTCATCCGCCGAAATCTTCGGCTGGGCGGGGGCGGCGGTCGGCGTCGGCGTCTCCGACCCCGCGCCGGCGGCCAGCCGGGCCGGCGCCAGGGTCAGCGCCAATGCCGACGGGCCGGCAACAGCCAGCCTCAAACATTGTCGGAACCGTGAGCGCGGGGGGCGGGGCATGGCGGGAAGGCGTGACCGGGCGCGATCAGGGCAGGTTCAGCTTGGCATTCAGCGGACCCTTGGGCAGGTCCCCCGGCCAGGGCAGCAGGAAGCTGCGCGTGACACCCGGCAGCACATTCTCGCCCGCCAGACCACCCAGGCGGTCGGTCGGGATGGACACGGACTTGCCACCCGCTTCCACCACCAGGGTCGGGTCCTTCAGGATCCTGTGGGCGGTACCGTCATTGCGGAGCTTCACCTCCATGACCACCCCGTCGCTGAGCTGACGCGGGCCGGCGGAAGCGACATTGATCTGCGCCTTTACACCCGGCGGGGTGACATAGATGGAGGCCTTGTACTGCACCAGCAGCTTGACCTTCCCCCCCTCCACCGGCGCCTGGCCGATATCGACATCCAGCTGTTCGGCGATGAGCCGGTAGGCCAGTTCCTGATCCGGCTTGGGATTGCCCGTCCACTGCACCCGCACCGACTGATTCTGGTTGGGTTCCAGCACCAGCTGTTCGGGGAAGATCACCCATTCATCCGACGGTTCGGCGGGCAGATCCTCCCCATCCGGTCCCATCTTGCGGCCCGTGATGTGAATTTCGATGGCGATGGGCAGCTGGGTATCATTCTCCACCCGGAAAATCTGGGTGGCGCCGCGCCCTGTCGGCTCGAACTCCATCTCGATCGGGATCAGGCGGAAGGCAGAGGCGGGCAGCGTGCCCAGCAGCATTGCCCCCAGCATCAGCATCAGACCGCGAAGATAATGTTTCATGACCGCGCCCCGCATTGGCGTTCCCCCTGCCGCCCCGCCGGCGGCATGACCTGTCCCGATGGGTTAAGTATATCGGGCAATCCTTTGAATCATAAGCGTGCGGGATTTGCCACAACGAAGCGTGGGACAAGAGGGTCGCAACGCGCGAGCCCTGCCCGGCATCCCGCCAGCCCACCATAGCCGCGAACTGGCGCATTGTTCAAGTTGATGAGGAAAAAATGACGAAAATACATGTTAATGTGTTCACGCATCGATTCACATTAAAAGCATCTGCGACTATAGATGGGGCCATGAGCTGCCATGTTGCCTGTTAAGATTGCGTATTCGTCGCCATTGTTGCAAGATGTCGGCCCTGCTCAATCTTCTGTTTATGGCTGCCGTTGCCATTTTGACGAACATCGATCTTGAACGCGCTTTGCTGTTGGTGAATGCGGCCCCCCTTCTGGGTGCCGCAGCGCTGCTGGCCGCGATCTGGTGGAATAGCCGGCGGGAAACCTATGCGCTGTGGTGGGCGCTGTCCTTTGTCACGGTGATGCTGTCCATCCCTTTGCTGGAGACTGTCGGCACGCCCACCGACCCGGTCATGGCCGTTGCCGCGCTGCTGGCCGATTGTCTTTACAATCTGGCCTATTATCTGTTCGCGCATGGGGTCGCCATCTATGCCGGCCACCGGTACCGCTGGCGCCGCTGGCTGTCGGCGGGTGCGCTGGTGGCGCTTCTGGTCGGGCTGGCCCTGCTGCGCCGTGACGGGGTCCTGCGCGAACTGTTGAATGTCGGCTTCATCGAGGCGGTGCTGGCGATGGCGCTGCTGTCGCTGCTGCGGATATATCCCCGCCGGGTGCCGGAATGGGTGCTTCTGGGCGCGGTGGCCGCCACCTTGGTAGCCAATACGCTCTATGGGCTGGACATCCTGTTGAACCGACCGCAGGACGCGTTCGACCCGGCCACGCTGGGCAACCGTCTCATCGACTTTATTCAGCCCTTCGTGGTGATGGCCATCGCCATGGGGGCGGCGGGCGGTGCCCTGCTGCGCATGACGGACCGGCTGGCCGCTGAACGCGCCGCGGCGGAGGTGGCGGCCGAGCAGGCCCGCGCCGCCGACCGCGCCAAGTCCGAATTCCTGGCCACCATCAGCCATGAAATCCGCACCCCCATCAATGCCATCCAGGGCTGTCTTCAGATATTGGAGACGCATAATCTCAATGCCGGTCAGATCCGCCTGCTGGAGGTGATGGGCAGTTCCAGCGCCTCGCTGCTGACGCTGATCGATGATGTGCTGGACATGGCGCGGCTGGAGGCCGGGCGGCTGGAGATGGAGCAGGGGCCTGTCGATCTGGGCCTGCTGCTGGGCGACTTGATGTCCAATGTGGGGCCGCGGGCGGAGCGCAAAGGCCTGATCCTGTCCTTGCGGACGGGCGACGGGGTGCCGTCGGGCGTGGTGACCGATGCCAAGCGTCTGCGCCAGATATTGCTCTGCCTTCTGGACAATGCCGTGAAATTCACCGACCAGGGCCGGGTCACCCTGTCGGTGGACCGGGTGGAGGCGCCCGGGTCGGTGCCGGGCCTGGCCGTGCCGTCGCCCATGCATTGGGTGCGGTTCCAGGTGGTGGATACCGGCGTCGGCATCCCATCCGAAAAACTGGACCAGATTTTCGATGTGTTCAGCCAGGCCGACAGCTCCAGCACCCGCCGGTTCGGCGGGGCGGGACTGGGTCTGGCCATTGCCCGGTCCCTGACCGACATGCTGGGCGGCAGCCTGACGGTGGAAAGCGAAGCGGGGGAAGGCAGCCAGTTCACCTTGTGCCTGCCGCTGGTGCCGCTGGCCGTGGACCGTCCGCGCCAGGACGCCCCCATCCAGGGCGCCCTGCCCACCGTTGCCACGGGCCGTCCCGTTATCCTTCTGGTGGAGGATGACGAGGTGAACCGGTTTGTGGCCACCGAACTGCTGATCCAGCGCGGGGCGCAGGTTCTGCAGGCCGGCAATGGCGGCGATGCCATCGCCATCGTCAAGGAACGCCCTGTCGATGCCATCATCATGGACCTGTCCATGCCCGACATGGACGGGCTGGAGGCCGCACGACGGCTGCGCGCCATGGGCGGACAGGGCGCGCAGGTGCCCATCGTTGCCCTGACAGCCAACCTGTCGGCGGAAATCCGCCAGCAATGCCGCGATGCCGGCATGCAGGCCTTCTTGGCCAAGCCCATCAAGCTGGATCATCTGATCGCCACCCTGTCGGCGGTACTGCCGCCCGTGCGCGACCCGGCAGCGTAGGGCTGTTGCTTCCATTGGCTTCCTGACTGTCGGAGCGGGGTTGCCCTCACCCTCCCAGACGCTTGCGCGTCCGGGCCCCTCCCTCTCCCACGTTCGTGGGCGAGGGGAGAAGTTTGCCCCTCGACCGCTTGGCAGGGAGGGTGAGGGGTCCGCGCCGGGAGGCGTGGGAGGGTGAGGGAGCCACCGTATAAATCAAAATCTTTTGTCCTTTCGCTGTAAGGAACGGATGCTGGGTCCTGTCTAATCCATCGGATCGAACGGGAGCGGATGATGGATGCGGGACGCGAGGCGATGTTCAGGCAATGGATGCGGGAGCATCTGACCCTGCTGCACCGGATCGCGCGGGGTTTTGCCCCCCCTGCCGACCAGCCGGACCTGTTGCAGGAACTGATGCTTGCCGTCTGGCGGGCCTTGCCGGCCTTTCGGGGCGACAGCCAGCCCGTCACTTTCATCTATCGCGTCGCCCATAACCGGGCGCTGACCTGGCAGGGCAGCCAGGGCGGGAAGGCGCGGCGTGATGCCGAGGCGGCGGCGGAGGCCATGCGGCGCAGCGCCCTGTCCGCCGATCCGGATGAGGTGCGGATGCTGGATCGGCTGTACGTGGCCATCCGGCAATTGCCGGCGCTGGACCGGTCGATCCTGCTGCTGTCGCTGGACGGGGTGCCGTACCGCGATATCGGCCAGATGCATGATCTGAGCGAAAGCAATGTCGGCGTTCGCCTGACACGGGCCAAGGCCCGTTTGACAGGAATTATATCCCAGATCGAAGCGCAGGAGGAAGAGATATGAGCATGGATATGGCAAGGCTGGAACGTGCCTGGACCGGGGCCGCCAACCGCGCGGAGGATGCGGCGGGCCTGTACCTGATCGACAGTGCCATGGCGGAGGTGGCGCGACGGGGCCGGGATTTTCGCCTGCGCATGGGATTGATCGGCGTGGCACTGGGCGGATGGAGCCTGGTGGCGGCCTATGGCATCGCCGGGCGGGGCAATGTCGATCCCGCGCGGGAATGGGGCAGCCTGCTGCTGCTGGCCATTGCCTGGGCCGTCCTGGCCGTGGTGGTACGGCGGGGATGGGAAGGGGCGGTGACGCCGCCACCCGAAAACCTGCCGGGCAGCCTGCGCGCCCTGCTGTCGCAGGTGGAAGGGGCGATGGGGCGCTTGCGGGTGATGGGGGTGGTGGTGCCGATCTTTCTGTCGGCGCTGGGGCTGGCCGTCATGCAGCTGGGCGATGTGGGCAAGATGACGGGCAGCAATATCCGGGACTTCGCCCTGCTGGCGACGGTGGGATTTGGCCTGTCGGGCGGCATCATGGCCGTGCGTTACTTCCGGGTACTGAAGCCGGAGGCGGAGCGGCTGCGCCGTCTGCTGCGCCAGTATGAGGAGGGGATTGGTTGAAGGACGGCCCGGCGGCATCGGATGAGGATGCCGCCGGGTGCCCGGATCATCAGGAGCCGCGGAATTCCAGGGCTTCGATCTGCGGTTCGGTGGAGCCGGCCCAGGCCGGGGTGGGGACAAGGCGCAAGTTCATCTGGCCGCCGGCCTTGGCCACCACCGCCGGGGCCAGCGACACGATGTAGGTCACGCGGTGCTGCATGTCGGATGTGTGGCTGCCGAAGAAGGAGATGCTGCCGGCATAATAAGGGCTGTCGAAGCCCGCCACCTTCAGATCCGCCGGCGCATTGACGACCAGCGCATATTCGCGGGCCGATTCGGCAGGGCGGGTGAAGGTGATGATGGCCTGCAGCTTCGTGGTATTCAGGCCGATGGGCCATTGGGCCAGCGCATCCACCGACTTCTTATCGGGTGCCGAGGCCAGCAGGCGCTGCGTGGGGGCGGGCTTCTTCTTCAACTCCTCCACCAGGTTCGGCAGGGTCGGGTCCACCGGCGGGCCGTAATAGTACCAGAACTGCTTGGGATCGATATAATCGCCGGCCTTGCCGTTCAGGATCGGCTCGCCCTTGTCGTTCACGAAGAACAGGAAGGGTTCACGCTCAAACTGCGCCCGCTCCTCCTTGTTGGTGGGCAAGGTGGGCAGGCCCTTGGCCTTCTGCTTCTCCTCCCACATCCACCACAGCCGGTCCATGTTCGAATGATGCAGGAAGAAGATGGGATCGACGGGCGACAGGTTGTTGGTCATGTTGCCGAAGGGACCCTTGCCCCAGTTGCCCTCGCCATCGAACGCGCCGCCGATGAAGTTGTGGACCTTGTTGTGCGGTTCCCCCTCCAGCTTGGAGAAGACCGAACCGTCGGGCGGCGTGACATTGTGGGAGGCGGCCTTCACGCTGGTGAAGCTTTTTGACAGGTCGGAGCTGTTGAACAGGATCGGTGCCAGGCCCTCGGCGATATTGCCCGGCAGGCAGAGCACAGCGACGCTGGGGGCGATTTCCGGGTTGGCGCGGGTCGGGTAACGGGCCTTCTCCGTGGGTGAAAGGTTCGTCGGCGCGAAGGCGCGGTCACCGATTTTCACCCCGCCGGTCGCGGCCACGCCGTCCCACAGCTTCTGGAAATTGGTGTTGCCGCGCAGGTTCTGCTGGTTCTTCTGCGCTGCCGTCAGGCGGTTGTAATAGGCTTCCAGCGGACCCTGGATGAAATTGGTGAAGGTCGGCAGGTCCCTGGAATATCTGGCGAAGGCATCGGCGACGGGTGTCAGCACGCCGTCGAACATACCATCGGGCAGAGCCTGCTTCTGGCTCCAGTCCCAATAGGGGAAGGCGAAATCGGGCATGCCGGAATATTTGCGCACCGTCTGTTCGAAATAGCCCAGAAAGCCACGATGCCAGACATAGAACCACCAATTGCCATGCGGGCAATCCATGTAATGGGTGAAGGCGGTGCGGAACCAGTTATGCGGATGGGTCGGCGGCAGGGCCAGCATCGCCTCAATCGCGGTGGCATAGCCTTTCAGCATGCGCCGGCCATCTTCACTCCACACATCATAGCGGACCCACGGGGCGGGCAGCTTCTTCGTGGCGGCACCCGCCACCCCGCTCATCGCCCCCAGCCCCGCCAGCGCCCCGCCGGTGGCCAGCACATTGCGTCGTGATACGCGCATAACCCTATCCTCCCCATGCCAAATGGTGGAGGGCAGGGTAGGGCATGATCGCGAATAAGTCACGCGCCCATGCGCGGAATGGTGGTTTTTTGATCTATGCCTTTGGATGGGTGCTGTGGGGGTCGTCGGGGCGGGGGGGAGACGAGTTTACCCCTCCCCAGGGCAAACATAGATTATAGGCTTACGATTTAGCCAATTTACGATGTTAACCGCCGCTCCAATTCCAACTGAAATCGGACGTTACAAAAACATCGCGTCCTTCATTCAGGCCATAGTAGGTCGCGTGTTCAACAGGGTTGATGCCGGCAGTCCTCACATCTGCGTACATATCGAGATAGACGGAAATATCAAACATTGGTGAGGGATCGCGACCTTCTCGCCATCCGTAAGTCATGAAGTGCGTGAACGGATCAATGTTTGCTGCGCGAACGTCCTGGTTTTTGGCCAGATAATATTCTTTATTGAAGAATGGAGTAAACGTGCGGCCCTCTGCCTTTCCAAACGTAACGAAATGCTGGTATCCATTGGCAATTGCTCCAGATTGTACTGCCGCTGCGACATCCTGGTTCGTTGACAGATAATAGGTTTCATCATAAAGGGGATTAGCGACAGCGTTAATGGCCATACGCCCTTCTGCTTGTCCCCAGCGCGTCCAATGCTCAAAGCCGCTGGCGAGTTTGCCAGCCTTGACTGCATCAGCAACATCCGGATTTTCGGAAAGGTAATATCCTTCGTCAAAAGGACCGATCTTTTTTGAGTTAACAAACATGATCTGACCACTTGAGAAATAAAGTGCTTCAACGTTTCCAAAAATATCTGTGCCCTCTCTTCCCGTTACATGCATATACTCATTGTCTTTTTTGAAAGAGTAATTGAATTTCGCATTGGATAACCCAATAATATCAAAGCCAGCACCTCCTTCGACAATGTCGTTTCCATTTCTTGGAATGAACCTATCGTTTCCAGCTCCAAGATTGACAAAATCGTTATCCGCGCTGCCGTTTAAAACGTCATCTTTTGCGCTTCCATTGAGGAAGTTAACCCAGTCTGTATTCTTGCTAGTTCCATCGGTCGCAATATATTTTGAGTTATTGCCATCAAGGACTTTAATTATCTCATATTTACTACTCCTATAAACCTCTTCTATTTTACTTACACTGTCCTTCGGCGTATATGTGGCAATAACATTAGTACCATTTTTAGTGCTGTCAGTACCATATAGGGTGTAATTTTTCTCCGTATAGGAGTATATATAAAATATCCCCTTGTCATTGAATTTTGATATCTCATGAATATTACCGCCATTCTTTCCAACATTGTGATCTATAATCTTGCTTGCACCACCTAATGTTCCATCCGTTCCGTACACTGAAAAAATGTGATTGCTTACGACATAAAACATATCTCTTTTGTTAAATTCCATAAAATCCTTCAAACTTAAACTATCATTGCCGTATGTGTATGATAAAATCCTATCTGTTCCTTTAATGGTTCCATTCGTTCCATAAATATTTAGAACCCCACCCGTTGTGGTGTATAAAAGTTCTTTCGAATTTACGGATGAAAGGATATCAATATTTAATACATTATTCTCACTCTGGAGGCTCAGGAAATTTTCTGTTCCTGATTTAGTTCCATCTGTACCAAAAAAGGTAAACTTATTGTCATCTGATACATAATAAATATCCCTGCCTTCTATAGAAGACAATTTTTTGATGCCGTGACCAAATTTGCCCGAGGTGTAGTCTAGTATTTTTTCTGTTCCATTTAAGGTTCCATTCGTAGAGTACAAAATAAGCGAACTTCCTTCGCTAATTTTTAATATTACTCGAGAGTCTATTATCGAAAAAAGATCAGTGGACCCAATGTTTTTTCCAAATTCATGATATATTATTCTCTCTGTTCCGGATTTTGTTCCGGTTGTTCCATAAAATATCCCTTTGCTTCCATCGTTTATATAGATAATATTCCTTGAATTAATTGAAGCATAATTTTTAACGTAGCCACCAGTTTTTCCAAACTCGTAGTTCAATATATTTTCCGTCCCAGCGCTCGTTCCGTTTGTTCCATAGAATACAAAAGCTCCATCGTCGCTGAAATAAAAAAATACTTCTATTGCCCACAATGGAGAAGTCTTTCACATAACTAGTTGTCTCTTTCGTCGAGTAATTCAGGATATTCTGTGTGGAAAATCCAGTGCCATCAGTGCCATATAGAGAATATGTCTTATCGGAGTATATATATATAATTTCACGGGAACCTGGAACCGTAAGCGTTTCGTATCTGCTAAAATCCCCTTTCACTGACTTTGAAAAAAGTTCTTCCATATAAGCATAGTTATTTTTGTTCGCATAAAAAACATAATTCTTATTTTTGTATGTATAGTATATCTCATACCCATTTATATTAAATACAAAGCGCTGATCATCTACTGGAGCGGCGCCACTGGATACGGTGATTATTCCATCGCTTTGTTCAGATGCACCATCTTGCGGGGCTGTCATTATGTAAAAATCAGAGGGCATGCTGATAAAACCCCATATTATGATGGAGATTTATCATAGCAGTCCCATTGAGGAGTGAATACCCTCTTGTTGCTTGTCGCTGTAAGGCTAAAATTAGTAGCGCAACAATACTCTTGCATGTGTCGATTGCATTAGTAACTGTGGTACAGTTTTTGAGAATTAGGTTGCGTCCGATCCCGTCCCTGGCTTGCACGGAAGTGGCGCAAGTGGGACGGGGCGTTGATTCCTCTTACAAGGATATCATCACGGAAACGAGGACTTGGTACTATGCCCCGCGTTTGGCGCGGATCATCCCCATGATCTCCGCCGCTGCCTTGGGGATGTTGGTCCCCGGCCCGTAGATGGCCGACGCCCCGGCGTTCAGCAGGAACTCGTAATCCTGGGGCGGGATGACGCCGCCGCAGACGATGAGGATGTCGCCGGCACCCTGTTCCTTCAAGGCGGCGGCCAGTTGCGGGACCAGGGTTTTGTGGCCGGCGGCGAGGCTGGAGACGCCGACGACATGCACGTCGTTTTCAATGGCCTGGCGGGCGGCCTCTTCCGGGGTTTGGAACAGGGCGCCGACATCGACGTCGAAGCCGATATCGGCGAAGGCGGTGGCGATGACCTTGGCGCCGCGGTCATGGCCGTCCTGGCCCATCTTCACCACCAGCATGCGGGGGCGGCGGCCCTCGGCCTCGGCAAAGTCGGCCACGTCCTTCTGAATCTGCGCGAAGCCGGCATCGCCCTCATACGCGGCGCCATAGACGCCGGAGACGGAGCGGATGGTGGCTCGATGCCTTGTGAAAACCTCTTCCATGGCGTCGGAAATCTCCCCAACGGTGGCACGCGCGCGGGCGGCGTTGACGGCGAGGGCCAGCAGGTTGCCGGACTTCTCACCCGCCGCCTGGGTCAATGCTGCCAGGGTTTCGCGGACCTTGGCTTCGTCACGGGTGGCGCGGATTTGCTTCAGGCGGGCGACCTGGGCCTCGCGGACCGCCGTGTTGTCGATGTCCAGGACGTCGACGGTTTCGGGGTTCTGGGGGCGGTATTTGTTGACGCCGACGATGACTTCTTCGCCCCGGTCGATGCGGGCCTGACGCCTTGCGGCGGCTTCCTCGATCATCAGTTTGGGCAGGCCGCTTTCCACGGCCTTGGTCATGCCGCCCATTTCCTCGACCTGGGTGATCAGCTTTTCCGCCGCCTCGGCCAGCGATGCCGTGAGGTGTTCAACGTAGTAGCTGCCGCCCAGGGGGTCGACGACGTGGGGGATGCGGGTTTCCTCGGCGATGATCAACTGCGTATTGCGGGCGATGCGGGCGCTGAACGGCGTGGGCAGGCCCAGGGCCTCGTCGAAGCTGTTGGTGTGCAGGCTCTGCGTGCCGCCCATGATGGCGGCCATGGCCTCGATCGTCGTGCGGATGACGTTGTTGTAGGGGTCTTGCTCGGTCAAGGACACGCCCGATGTCTGACAATGGGTGCGCAGGGCGAGCGAGCGGGCGTCCTTGGGCTGGAAATGCTTGTCCATCAGCTTGGCCCAGAGCAGGCGGGCGGCGCGCAGCTTCGCCACCTCCATGAAGAAATCCATGCCGATGGCGAAGAAGAAGGACAGGCGCGGGGCGAACTTGTCCACGTTCAGGCCCTTGGCGAGCGCGGCGCGGACATATTCCATGCCGTCGGCCAGGGTAAAGGCCAGTTCCTGCACCGCCGTGGCCCCGGCCTCCTGCATATGATAGCCGGAGATGGAGATGGAGTTGAACTTGGGCATGTGGTTGGCCGTGTATTCGATGATATCGGCGATGATCCGCATGCTGGGTTCGGGCGGGTAGATATAGGTGTTGCGGACCATGAACTCCTTCAGAATGTCGTTCTGAATGGTGCCGGACAGCTTCTCCGTCGGTACACCCTGTTCCTCGCCGGCCACGATATACATGGCCAGGATGGGCAGGACGGCGCCGTTCATGGTCATGGAGACGGACATCTTGTCGAGCGGGATGCCGTCGAACAGGATCTTCATATCCTCCACGCTGTCGATGGCCACGCCGGCCTTGCCGACATCGCCCACCACGCGGGGATGGTCGCTGTCATAACCGCGATGGGTGGCCAGATCGAAGGCCACGGACAGGCCCATCTGACCCGCCGCCAGATTGGCGCGGTAGAATTTGTTGCTGGCCTCGGCGGTGGAGAAACCCGCGTATTGGCGGATGGTCCAGGGCCTGACCGCATACATGGTGGCGCGCGGGCCGCGCGTGAAGGGCGCGAAGCCGGGCAGGGTGCCGGTGGTCTCCAGCCCCTCCAGATCCTCGGCGGTGTAGAGCGGCTTGACCACCAGCCCTTCCGCCGTCGTGCGGGTCAGGTCGGACAGGTTGGCATCGGCGCCAACATCCTTGGTGGCCAGCGTCTGCCAGTCGGCGAGGGTCTTGGCGGGGAAGGCGGTCATGGGGAGGCTCCGGAAGGCGGCGGTTGCGCCGGAAAGGGTATCAGGGGGTGCTGTTGAGGCCCAATTCATGGGCATGCAGGGTCAGTTCGGTGATCAGGCCACCCCGGCTTTTGTGCCGGGCGGCGGCCAGATCATCCAGGCGGCGCAGCACGCGGCGGGGCAAGGTGATGTTCACGCGTTCGATGGTGTCGTCGGCCACCACATCATCCAGGTCGATGATACCGACGGTCCAGCCGGCATAATCGGGCAGGGCAGTCAGGGTCGACAGCGACGACGGGGCGGGAATGGTGCCGCCCGCATCCAGCGTGGCGTCGATCCAGGCCGACGCCGCTTCCTTGGCGGCGTCCAACGCTTCGTCCAGCGTATCGCCGGCCGAAAAGCAGCCGGGCAGGTCGGGTACCACGACGCCAAAGGCGCTGTCGTCGCTACCGGGTTCGATGAGGATGGGATAGCGCATCACACGAGACCTGCCTGTTTGCGGATTGCCTGTACCAAGCCTGTGCCCAACTCCTTTTTCGGGTGCGGCACGACCAGGATGCCGGGCCGATCCGGGTGCCGGAAGACGTGATGGGAACCGCGTATGCGGTCCAACACCCAGCCTTCCTTCTGCACTTCCCGGATCAGATCAGCGCTTTTCATGATGGCAATCTACCTGCTGCAAAAAGACGGTGTCAACGTTACACACCGATCATCTTATCTCACTCAAACTCGATGATCTTCTCATCCACCGCGAGGCTGGCGCCCTTGGCGGCGTGGACTTTCTTGACGGTACCGTCGGCCTCGGCCCGCAGGATGTTTTCCATTTTCATGGCTTCCACCACGGCCAGTTCCTGGCCGGCCTTCACGGCCTCGCCTTCCTTCACCGATACCGAGACCAGCAGGCCGGGCATGGGGGAGAGCAGGTATTTGGACATGTCGGGGGGCAGCTTCACCGGCATCAGGTCGGCAAGGTCAGCGGCGCGCGGGGTCAGGACGTCGACCACGAAGGCGAAGCCGCCATGGGTGAGGACGAGCGACGTGCCCTTGATATCCACCTGCACCGTCATGGCGACACCGGCGACCGTGCCTTGCCACAGGCTTTGCCCGATTTCCCAGTCGCCCAGGACGGTGTGCGGGCCGCTGTCGAGTGTGACGGTGGCGGCACCGCCGGCGAAGGACAGGTGGGTCTTGTGGTTCTGACGGTCGGCGCGGGCGACCCAGTCCTGGGCCACATGGAAGGCATGGCCCGCCACTTGACCCGAGATCATGGCATCGCGGCTGGCGCGGCGATGGTGCAGCACGGTGGCCAGGGTCAGGAGACGGTCGCGCACGGCGGGGTCGGGCGACAGGCCGTGGAAGCCGTCGGGATATTCCTCCGCGATGAAGTTGGTGGTCAGGCGGCCGTCGCGGAAGCGCTGCTTCTGCATCAGGGAGGTGAGGAAGGAGATGTTGTGGCCCACGCCCCGGATCTGGAACCCGTCCAGCGCGTCGGCCATGGCGTCGGTCGCCTGATCGCGCGTGGGGGCCCAGGTGATCAGCTTGGCGATCATGGGATCGTAATACATGCTGATCTCGCCCCCCTCATACACGCCGGTATCGACGCGCACGATGGAGCCGTCTTCACGGGTGCCCTCGGTCGGCGGGCGGTAGCGGGTGACGCGGCCGGTGGAGGGCAGGAAGCCACGGGTGGGTTCCTCGGCATAGACGCGGGCCTCCAGCGACCAGCCATGGATGCCGACATCGGCCTGGGTGATGGGCAGATGTTCGCCGGCGGCCACGCGGATCATCAGTTCGACAAGGTCGAGGCCGGTGATCATTTCGGTCACCGGATGTTCGACCTGCAACCGCGTGTTCATTTCCAGGAAGTAGAAATTGCGGTCCTTGTCGACGATGAATTCCACGGTACCGGCGGAACGGTACTGCACCGCCTTGGCGAGCGCGACCGACTGTTCGCCCATGGCCTTGCGGGTGGCGGCATCCAGGAACGGCGACGGGGCTTCTTCGATCACCTTCTGGTGGCGGCGCTGGATCGAGCATTCACGCTCGTTCAGGTAGACGGCGTTGCCATGGCTGTCGGCCAGAAGCTGGATTTCGATATGGCGCGGCTCGGTGATATATTTTTCGATGAAGACGCGGTCATCGGCGAAGCTGGACCGTGCCTCGTTGGTGGCCGACCGGAAGCCCTCGGCCACCTCCCCCTCGTTCCAGGCGACGCGCATGCCCTTGCCGCCGCCGCCGGCGGACGCCTTGATCATGACGGGGAAGCCGATATCGCGGGCGATGCGGATCGCCTCCTCATCATCCTTGATGACGCCCAGATAGCCGGGGACGGTGGAGACGCCGGCGGCCTTGGCCAGCTTCTTGCTCTCGATCTTGTCGCCCATGGCGCCGATGGCATGCACATCGGGGCCGATAAAGACGATGCCGTTCTGTTTCAGCGCCTCACAGAAGGGGGCCTTTTCCGACAGGAAGCCATAGCCGGGATGGACGGCCTCGGCACCCGTCTGCTTGCAGGCCGCGATGATCTTGTCGGCGATCAGGTAGGATTGGGCGGACGGGGCGGGGCCGATATGCACCGCCTCGTCCGCCATCTCAACGTGAAGCGCGCCGGCATCGGCGTCGGAAAAGACGGCCACCGTCTTGATGCCCATGCGGCGGGCGGTCTTGATGACGCGGCAGGCGATTTCGCCACGGTTGGCGATGAGGATCTTCTTGAACATTTGGCGTGTGCCTCCGAGGCGGGCGCTGTGCGTTCTGTGTTTTCTCGTCATCCCGGCGGAAGCCGGGACCCAGGGCCACTGGATCAAACCTCAACGCTGTGTTTGGTTGGAGCGGCGAGAAGGTTGGGCGTTTGGCCCCTGGGTCCCGGCTTCCGCCGGGATGACGAAAGGAGGGCGACCTACGGCGTTACAGCGGCAGATTGTCGTGCTTTTTCCAGGGGTTCTGGAGCTGTTTGTTCTTCAGCATCGACAAGGCCTTGCACAGGCGGCGGCGGGTGTTGTGGGGCATGATGACGTCGTCGATATAGCCGCGACCCGCCGCCACGAAGGGGTTGGCGAATTTCTGGCGGTATTCCTCGGTCCGCGCCTCGATCTTGGCGGGGTCGCCGATATCGCCGCGGAAGATGATCTCCACCGCACCCTTCGGCCCCATCACCGCGATTTCCGCCGTGGGCCAGGCATAGTTGACGTCGCCGCGCAGATGCTTGGACGCCATCACGTCATAGGCACCGCCATAGGCCTTGCGCGTGATCAAGGTCACCTTGGGCACCGTGGCCTCGGCATAGGCGAACAACAGCTTGGCCCCATGCTTGATGATGCCATTATATTCCTGGGACGTGCCGGGCAGGAAGCCGGGGACATCCACCAGGGTGACGATGGGGATGTTGAAGGCATCACAGAAACGCACGAAACGCGCGGCCTTGATCGAGCTGTCGATGTCCAGGCAGCCGGCCAGCACCATGGGCTGGTTCGCCACGAAGCCGACGGTCGAGCCCTGCATGCGGGCAAAGCCGGTGATGATGTTCTTGGCGTATTCCGGCTGAATCTCGAAGAAATCGCCTTCGTCCACGATCTTCGAGATTAGTTCCTTCATGTCATACGGCTTGTTGGGATTGGCCGGGACCAGGGTGTCGAGCGACATTTCCGGGCGGTCGGCCGTGTCGGGCGTGGGGCGCGAGGGCGGCTTTTCCCGGTTCGACAAAGGCAGGAAATCGACCAGACGGCGGGTTTCCAGCAGCGCCTGCACGTCATTCTCAAAGGCCAGATCGGCCACGCCGGACTTGGCCGTATGGGTCACGGCCCCGCCCAACTCCTCCGCCGTCACCACCTCATGCGTCACCGTCTTCACCACGTCGGGGCCGGTGACGAACATGTAGGAGCTGTCCTTCACCATGAAGATGAAGTCGGTCATGGCGGGGGAATAGACGGCACCACCGGCGCAGGGACCCATGATCAGGCTGATTTGCGGGACGACGCCAGAGGCCAGGACATTGCGCTGAAACACTTCGGCATAGCCGCCGAGGCTGGCGACACCTTCCTGAATGCGGGCACCGCCGCTGTCATTCAGGCCGATGACGGGGGCGCCGACCTTCATGGCCTGATCCATGATCTTGCAGATCTTCTCGGCATGCGCCTCTGACAGCGATCCGCCGAAGACCGTGAAATCCTGAGAGAAGACGAAGACCAGACGGCCATTGATGGTGCCATGACCGGTCACGACGCCATCGCCCGGAACCTTCTGCGTTTCCATCCCGAAATCGGCGCAGCGATGTTCGACGAACATGTCCCATTCTTCGAACGAGCCTTCATCCAGCAGGATCTCAATCCGCTCCCGTGCGGTCAGCTTGCCCTTGGAATGCTGGCCCGCGATACGCTTCTCACCGCCGCCCAGACGGGCGCCGGCCCGCATATTTTCCAACCGTACCAGCACGTCCTGCATGGGAAATCCGCCCCGTAGAATGGTTCATGGGAGTTTGGGCGGAGTTTGCGAATTATGCCGCAGCAGGGGAAGGCGTGGATGGGTGTGGATTTGCGAAGGCATGTGGCGAAGATCGCAAATTTTGCGAATTTGCAAAACTGATTAGGCTAGCGGTGATTTTAACATGAATTTTATTGCAGACATACGCATCATTAGGAATTTGCCGCATATTGTGCTTGACCATCCTATGGCTATTTTGGAAGGTTCCGGTGCAATTTTAGATGTGGAGCCGCACCTTGAGCACCGAAGAAATCATTATCGATATTGCCGATGGAAACCGTGTTCGGTCGTTTCATATCAATGGGCTTCTCCAGAAATCTGCCTACACTGACGCGGCCAAAGCCTTGGAATTTTGTTTGAATCAGGCACTGGATTTCTGGGCGATTTATAATCGGGGCGCTATCAATGAGCCGGTCCGCGTGCATAGCGCCGTATTTGTCGAGGGTAAAAGGGGGGCTGGCAAGACATCATTCATGGTCAATCTGAAGGGTTACTGGACAGAAATCGAAAAAAGAGACGAACCGAGTTTGTATTTTTTCAATCCGATCGACCCGACATTACTGAATAACGAAGATAATTTTCTCAACGTAGTCATTTCCCAAATATACAAGGTTGTATCTTCTCATAGGAACTGCCCGCCAACGGACAGATTTTGGAAAGACTTTGGCAATGTCGCGGAGGCGTTGGAGGCAGGAAGCCATATTGGCAGCGACGAGGTGACGGGTGGCGACCGAATTCTGGCGACCCGGGATTATACGAAACTGGAGTCTCACCTTAGCCAATTCTTCGCTTCCGCATGTCGAATATTGGGGGTGAAGGCGCTGGTCGTCTCCATCGACGATATCGACATGGCCCTGAAATGGGGGTTCGAAGTTTTGGAGGTGGTGCGACGCTATCTGGCGTCTCCCCTGATCATTCCGGTGATCAGTGGAGAGTTGGATCAGTATGAAATAATGGTGATGTTGCATTTCGCGAAGGAATTAAATGTCGCTGACCGCATGGCGCGACTGAGCCATCGTCACTTGTCATCAGCGATGGATGCGGCATCCGACAACGCCTTGCTATCCAAGGCCAAGCACCTTTCGGGCGAGTATCTGAAGAAGATTCTGCCGCCGCATCAGCGGATTCGTATTTTGCCTGTGGCGGAGATTTTGCGGGGTGCCCGGCCAATTGTTGTCAAGGCCGGGAATATTAAGATCCCGCTGAACCATATCGAAATACAAACGGGCAAACAAAAGCAAACGCTTTTGGACAGATTGTCCGTCGGCATGAGTTACAAGGCGAATGGTATCGAGGGCAGCCGGCCGGCCATTAAGGTGGAAACCACACGTGAATTGATCCATTTGCTGTTGATACTGCATCGTCATGGTCTTCTCACCACCGAATTAGCAGCGGTCGACTGGAAGGTGCGCGAGCAGCGCCTTGCGCTGGCAAATGCCATGAGAGACTATTGGCGTAGCCAGGATGATCTGGTCGCCGTTGAACGGGCGAAGGCCGACATACAGTTGCTTTCCGATGTAGGTTCGGTCGCGCGGTTCAGCGAAATGAGCTTCTTTAACCCCATGGAGCATGATCAGAAGATAGCGACCTATGATATTAAGGCGCAGGTGCTGGCTAGTCCGACCGAGAAAGATAAGAAGGTTGGTTCGATACCATTGGACGAGCTGCCTAAGACGTTGATGCCGATGCCGTCTTTCGAGCCGATACACCAAGGGCTTTTTATTGGGAAAGACCGTGTAAAAGACTTCGTTGGTGATGATGAAATCAAATTCTATGTGAACATTTATGGGCATCATGGATATTATACAAGCAATCAGCGGACATACCTGTTGTTCTTCGGGCGTGCGCTTGATCTAATTATGTCTAATGTTTTGGGGTGGGTGGGCGTTAGTACACTTCAGAGGATCATGGGCGAGCCACCCTATTGGTCGCATTTTTACTTCGATTCTGCGAAGACTATTGATGGAGATAGCGATACTAGTGATGATGCAGAAATTGAGGAGAATGGCATATTTGATGTAAGTTCCAATTTTGGGGGCACATTTATCAAGGACATAAGATACTGGCAGTGGAAATATCAAGAAGTGCTCATGCCAGGAATTTCGGCATTTACAGTATATAAGATTATCAATAAATTCTTCATGCAAGTTAATCTTTATAAATCCTCTATCGCCCCTAGCGAGGTGGCGGGGACTCTTGAGGAAGTGAATAATCGTTTTAAGCTCATCCTATTGAACGCTGTTTCAAGTTTTGAAAGTCAAGAAGAAGTGGTAGTCCAACAAAATTTTGGCCTTCGCAATTTGGAATCATATAAGCAATCGAATGTTTGGACTCAAAATATTGCGCCGTTGTTAAAGAAAAACTCGCTGACAATGGCAATAGATGACCACCCGCTGTTCAAAAAGAATAAAGCGTGGCAGGTAGTTACAGGAAATTCACCAAGTATCCCCCGACCAGATGTTGAATTGGAAGGCGTGGATGAAGCTGTAGAAGAGCCTGATTTTGATTCTATTGTACCTGATGAGAATCTTACGGAACGACTGTCACGTGTTGCATCTAAGATGAATCGGGCAACGCAAGTTAGTAATACAAATCATCTTCGGCGCGTTCTTGGTGAGGCAGTATGGGAAGAGATATGGGACGCGGACAAAAAAAATGCTGCTGAGGTGGCAGAAACGCTGATCGCAACTGTAAAACAGAAGTGGCGTGAGTTGAGGTCGATTGCGGATCCGATGGCTGCACAAATACAGCACACGGCCGGCAATCCGGGCCAAATACGAAAGGTGATGAAATGGGCGGGCCGGCTGGATGACCTGATTAAAGTGCTAGTGGCCATTAAATGACCATCATTCCATCGAATGAACTGGCGGCCTCGGTGGCGTTTGTCCGGTCTGCGGGCATGTGCCGGTGGCTGCGGGATCAGTTGGCGCAGGTCGTAGCGCCCAGGGCGAAGACGGCACAGGCTGCGGGGGACTCTTTGCGTGACGCCCTGGTCGGGACGCTGTTTCAGCCACGGGTGAACGTCCTGCGCCGTGACGATGCGGAGGCGTTGGTCGACGATATTCTGTCGACGGCACGGCGCGATGACGGCCTGTATGATCTGTGCACTGGTCACGGAGGCGGCGTATTTGCGCCTATTGCGTTCGAGTATTTGCAAGACCATGGTGGTTATTATGAAGTAGAAACCAGCAATCTGGAGAGATATTGTGGAGCGCTGCGGTATATTGATGCCAGTCTTTTGATTGGCATCCGGCATGTTGATCTGCTGATTGGCGGCGATGTGAGGGTTGATACGCTGGAGACAGTGATGCGGCGGCAGAGCCCACTGGCCATGCCGAACAGCGATATTGATCACCCCTATGCCGACAATCATGTCCATCTCTATGGTGTTGGGCTAACGGCCCATCCGCTGGCCGCCCTGTTGTTCGCCAACTATCGGCTGAAAGAAGAGCCGAAGGTCAGCTTGGACCCGACCCTTGGCATTGGTGGCGAACTGGATTGCCGTGCATTGGAACGGCTGATGTGCGATTCAGCAGCCTACTTGGTTGAATTTGCCTGCTGTGATGGTCATCTGCCGGAAGAGGATGTTAAGCATGATGGGAGCGGTAAAGACCGGAAGCGGATAATTGACGCCAGGATGTTAATCGACAGGCTATCGTCACACAGCGACCTGTCTATAGCGCAGAAATTGACATTGGTACTGGCGAAAGCCCGGCAGGATAATAATGCCGCTGGGGCGTTGCAGATTTTGATGACACTGGCTCTTTATCTGCACGTCAATGTGGATAAATCGCACAGGAGACTTCATTATTCTGTTCTCGCCTATGTTCATGCGATGCATCTTTTGCGGTCTGTCTTCGTCGTGTCGGGGATTGGATTGCGAACATTTGTTAAGTATTATGGTAATGCCCCGCGATTTAATGGGGAGCAATTTGCCGATCGCGACCGTTGGCGGTCACTGATCGGGAATGGCCGCGATATGGTGGATGCCAAGATCGCCAGACATGAGCGCAAAGCGTTGTCACGATATGCGCGGGAGGCGGCAAAGGCCGTTGCCGACCCGGTCGGCCCGCAGCCTTACGGTCATGCCTGGCACCGTTATCATCTGTCTTACCATTTCCTGCGCAGTGGTGGGGGAGGGAAGACGCAGATCAATAGCCATGATCGCAAGAACATCCTTTATGCAAAGCAGCGCAAGGGGGTTTATAGGACAGCGCATGAATTGCGCTATACTCTTGGTGGCGTTGGAAAGTCAGAAACGGACAGGACATCGTCACCCGGCAAGCACCAGAATGTCATGAGCTGGATACGCAGCTTTGATGTTGCAGGTGATGAGACATTGGTACCCATTGAGGTATTCGCACCCGCCCTGCGATTTCTGCGTGAAAAGCCGATTGTGGAAAGATCATTGCGTCCCCAGGCCGGGATCAGTGAACGGCGTACCTTCAGCATCCATGCCGGTGAGGATTTCAGCCATATCCTTTCAGGGTTGCGCCATCTTGAGGAAACCGTCGAGTTCTGTGGCCTTGGTGTCGATGATCGGTTGGGGCACGCGCTGGCCCTGGGCATGGACCCCCATGAATGGGCCAGGGCGCAGGATGTGGCGATGGTACCGCTGCGCGCGCATGTCGATAATCTGGTCTGGTTATGGCACCACGTAACCCAGTGGGCCCATAAGGCGGAGAAGGTTGCCGGGGTTCTGCCACGTCTGCAGCGCCGACTGGGTTTTTTCCTGCACGAACTGTACCCGGACAATGTGCCGGAGTTCGAGACGCTTTACCGCGCCTGGCGGCTTCGCCGCAATTGCCCGCATTGGCTTCTGTCCGATCACGAGGGCGACGCCCATCTAAACGATATGCGTCACTGGGCTCCTGATCTGGTGGCGGACCCCCATCTTCGTGATCGCGAAGAATGCAAACTGCATGGAAGATACTTGCAATTCATGCGGGGTGTCGCGAAGAAGGATGGCTCCAATAAAATGGTACGCATCAGGTTGGGGCGTGACGGTGTCAGCGGACGTGTTCAAGACAAGCTGGTCGATTACACTGCTGTGGACGAGTTGGATGCAATTGTCGCTGTCCAGGATAATTTGATGCATGTTATCGATAATAAAGGAATTCTTATAGAGGCTTGCCCAACCTCCAACATCTATATCGGCAATTTTGTGGATTACAGCGTACATCCGGTTTTCCGATGGAATCCACCAAATGCCGCCATGCTGGCTGAGGGGGCAAAATATAATCGTTTTGGACTTCGTCGTGGTCCAGTGGCGGTGTGCTTGAATACAGATGATCCGGCGATCATGCCCACGACGATCCTGGCTGAACACCATCTGATGCGGGAGGCGGCGATCCGTGCCCATGGCGTGTCGCGTGCGGTTGCGCAGGACTGGATCGATGGGATACGCGTCACCGGTGTTGAGCTGTTCCGCCGTACCCATAAAGGCTGCGAGCTTCTGATTTCTGATCAGGCATATGATGCGAATGAACTGACTCATTGAAGGAATACGAGGTGCACAGGGCAGCTTTTCGAGGATGGAGTTTGCGGATTTCGTCCACACGAAGGCTATGGCCGCACCTGCCCCCCCTACTCCACCATGACATGAACCTGGATTGAAGCTTTCATGGCACGTTTAGCCGCCTAAAGAGGCGGCCAGGCGTGTAAGTATGATATGTCAGCTTGCGCGAAGGAGTTGAAGCGAACGGAGCGGAGCGGAAATGACCGCCAAAATCTATGCCGGTGAACGTATCCGCCGTCTTCGGGAGACGCGCGGCATCAGTCAGGCGCAGTTGGCGACCGAGGTGGGGTTGTCCACGTCGTACCTGAACCAGATCGAGAATAATCAGCGGCCCCTGTCCGCCGCCGCCGTCATACGCCTGTCCACCTTCTTTCAGGTGGAGCCCAGCCATTTCGCCGATGACAGCGACACAAGGCTGGCGTCAGAACTGCGCGAGGTGCTGGGCGATCCGCTGTTTGGCGACGCGTCGGTGACGTTCGCGGGCATCCGCGACGCGGTGCGGGCGGCCCCCGCCATCATGGGATCGCTGCTGAAGCTCTATCGCGCCTATCAGGGGCTGGACGAGGAATATAAGGCGCTGGTCGACAAGGTGGGGGGCGGGGATGCCGTGGCGGGGCCGGCGGCCTTCCCCTATGACGAGGTGCGCGATTACGTGCAGGCGCAGCGCAACCATTTTGAGACGCTGGACCGCTCGGCGGAGGATCTGTTCGAGGGCGGGCATTTCTCCAAGGACCGGTTGCTGGAACATCTGGCCCAGCATCTGGCCGACCGGCATGGGGTGACCATCCGGGTGTCACCGATGCTGGCGCGCCATGATGTGCTGTGGCGGTACGATCCGGACGACAAGGAACTGCTGGTCTCGGAAGGCACGCCGCGTGAAAGCCGCACCTTCTTTGCCGCGCACCAGATCGCGCTGCTGGATTTCGGGGTGGAGATCGAGCGGCTGGTGGCTGATGCCGGGCTTTCCAGCATCGAGGCGCGGTCGATCCTGCGCGTGGGGCTGGCGAACTATTTCGCGGGCGCCCTGATCCTGCCCTATAAGCGCTTCCTGACGGAGGCGCAGCGCATGCGGTACGACATTGACCGGCTGTCGGCGCATTTTAATGTCAGTTTCGAACAGGTCTGCCACCGCCTGTCCACCATGCAGCGGCCCGGCATGCCGGGCGTGCCCTTCTATTTCGTGAAGGTGGATATGGCGGGCAATATCGCCAAACGCTCCAGCGCCACACGGTTCCAGTTCGCGCGGTTCGGCGGGGCGTGCCCGCTCTGGAACGTCCACCAGGCCTTTGCCCAGCCGGGGCGGATATTGGTGCAGCAGGCGCGCATGCCGGATGGGGCCACGTATCTGTGCATCGCGCGGACCGTGGTGGCGAAGGGCAACTCCTACCTCTCCAGGCCGCGCGAGGCGGCGGTGGGGTTGGGGTGCGAGATCGCCTATGCCGACCAGTTGGTCTATTCCGCCGGCCTGGATTTGCGCAATGTCGATGCGGCGGTGCCCATCGGGTCCAACTGCAAGGTCTGTGACCGCGAGGATTGCCGCCACCGCGCCTTCCCACCCATCGGCAAGGCGCTGCGCGTGGATGCGCATGAGCGGCGGGTGGTGCCGTATTCGGTCAGTTGAGGGTGTGGTTAGGTTAAGGTGAAATCATCCTACCTCGTCATCCCGGCGATAAGCCGGGACCCAGAGCCACAGGATCAATGTTTCACCTGACCTGCTGACAGGTCTGGCGCTTGGCCTCTGGGTCCCGGCTTTCGCCGGGATGACGAAGGGGGGCATAAATCCAAATCTGCCGGTCAGTTAAGAATGGCCGGCTTCGGCCCCATGGGCGGTGCGCAGGAAGGTCAGCGCTTCCACCACCAGCCGGCCCCAGAGTTCGAGCGATGCCAGGATCTGATCGCCGGTGATTCCGACGGCCAGATTGTCCATTTCCAGGACCAGGAAATCATCGCGCAGGGAGAAGCGGGCAAAGCGCTTGTGCCGGTTCCACTGGTTCAGGATGGCGGCGTCGAAATGCTCCTGCACCTGGAACATTAGGTTGAAATTATAATCGCCGAAACGGGCGGCCTCCGGGTCCAGCTGCGCGCCGGGGCGGATATTGAAGGTCAGGCCACCAATGGCGGAACGCAGGACGGGGGCGCCGCCGGGCGTCAAATCCTGTGTGGCTGGCAGGCCCAACTGTTCCAGGGCCGCTTCCAGATCCGTCAGCGTAACGCCGCGCAACAGCTTGTCCAACATCGCATCCTTCCCAAATCATCGTCGCGCGCGACCATGCATGAGGGGCGGGGTGGGTGGCAAGCCGGATCAGAAGCTGGTGCGGATGCCCGCGAAACCGGTCAGGTACAGGCCGGGGCGGCCCGGCTGTCCCGTGAAGCCCGCTACTTGGCCGTAGAAGCGCAGGACGCGCCGCCAGCGGGGACCGGTGGTTCGCCAGGGCTGATACGTCGCCTCCACCCAGGGGTTCAATCCTGAGAAGCTGTCGGCGGCGGGGCCGTCGCCCTTACGCGTCCAGTAGGCCATGGCGACGAAATCGATGACCAGTCGGCCCCCATCCAGGCGCAGCTTCTGTTCCGCCGCGACATGCAGGCTGTCATAGGCGCGTGTGAAGCCCTTGAGAAAGCGCACCCCCTCATAGCCCGCGAAGAAGCGCAGGTCGTCGGACGCGTAATGGATGAAGTCGTGATAGAGGGCGGCGGCGGGGTGCCCATCCTCGATCCGGAAACCGTAATCGGTGAAGGCGGCAATGTCGTCGGAGAGGCGGTAGAAAGTACCGGCGGTGAGGTTGATCACCCGCCCCGCCGCCTCGTCCGGCTTTGACCGGTCCAGGGAATGAAAGACGCCCAGATGCAGGCGGCCCAGGTCGGGGACATGCTGACTGTAGACAGCGCCGCAGACGGGCGAGGCGGTCAGGATGATGCCAGGACGATAGAGATCGGGGCCGCAGCGCAGGTCGGTGGTCTGCGCAGCGGCGGGGAGGGGGAGGAGGGCCAGGAACAGGAGGAGGGCGAGGCGCAAGGGGGCGGTCCTGGAGGTGGGCCGCAGGATATTCGCATAGAGCAAGGAAAAGGTTACGGGGGATTTGAGGGATGATGGCGAACAGCTGGTTTGCGCTCTTTTGTGGTCGTTCGCGGGGATGGCCGCGCACCCAGAAGCAGACGTTGTTCAATCGGTGGACTAATGTACAGCCACCCCATTTAGTATACCCTGACATTCGGGAACCGCGGGGTGCCGATGTTCGATATTGCTAAACTGATGACCATTTCTATTCCTCCGGATAATCCGACGGAATGGCTCCCCGATGCCGAGGCTGGGGTTGATTACCTCGTTTCACAGCTCCACAATGACGAAACAGTCCTTTTTGCGATCCTGAAATGCACACTTGTGCATGGAGTTTTGGCAGACCGCGCTAAAGTCACTCCTCCCGACCATGCTGATCTGCTTCGTGCCACGCTCATGCAGGACTCCACTTGGTCGATCAACCACGTATCGGGAGGCGGGCAGCCGGATCGCGTCTATCTGGCCCCTCCCCACGACTACACCGGAAGCCGCGCACTTGATGGTGCCGAGAGTCTTGTCGCTCGGCGCAATTTTACCTCAGTTGACAAAGGCAAAACCCGCACTGAGGTGAGTCAGCGGCTGGTCCATGCTCTGGGTCTGTATTGGCTGGACGAGGAAAGCGCATTCTGCCGACTGGATGAACATGGTGACATCGAACCTGTCCTGCGCGTCATTAACCTCGAACCGTACACAGGAAAATCGTCAGATGTTCTCGTGACAATCAACGCACATGACCTCGCACGTTACATGGTGGTGACCAACACCGTACTAATTCAAAAATTCGACTTCACTCGCTTTGTTCCAAATGCGTTCACCATGTGGGCTCAGAATGGCGAATATCGGGAGCGCGGTGAGGACATCTTCTATAATGCCACCTCTCAGGCTGATTCGAGCTATGCGAACGGCATCGTTATCGCACGACCCAGCCTCAAATACGCTGAATTGGTACGCGAACACCAAAGGCGGCGGAAGGACGAGGACAGGCAGTATGCCACGTTCAAGGCCTATGACTGGAAGCATAAGCAGCTAGCAGAGATTTCCTGCGCGCCAAGCTCACTGGCAAGCTATTTCGAGCCGGAATCCCCGCTGCCATTCCAGATCACGCCGGCATTCTTTCGACCGGAAGTGCTTCAACGTTACAAGGCCGATACTGAGAAATATACGCTTGAGCATCGGTCGCTTCATTCCCGCGCTGGCTGGTCCCTCAAAACCTACGACATCAATGAAGCTGGCCAGGTCCATACCTACCTGCACTATCTGAGTAATTTGCCATACAACGAGCAGCTTTACTGGCAAGCATTCAATGAGTGGCCGAAAGCCCCGATATCGCAGCGCGCCTATCAGACTGACATTCAGGGGCAGTGGGCAGATATTCCGGACCCACTGGTTGAATTGGTAGCGATGGTGCGCGAACTTGATGAAGCGCCGCCGGAATGGTGGCATCCGCGCGGCGCAGAGTTGCTGTTGACCGTACACTATCCGGTCACGACATCACCAGACGAATGGGGTAATTCCATCTTGATCCTAGATCAGGTGCTAGTCGAAGGCTTCGCAACAAAGGCCATCCGTTCTCGCCTTGATCAACTGTCGCACGCCTATGAAAAGGACTGGGGGACGTTAAAACTACTTCAGGAACTGATGATCGCCCAGGGTTTCGCAGCATCTGATGCCACGGATGCTATGGAGCCACTTCGCCAGCTCCATTTCCTGCGTTCCAAGGTGAAAGGACATGCCGCCGAGGCACAAAGGCAACAGCTCATCAAGGCAGCGCGCACGAAAAATGGAAGCCTAAAAGAGCATTTCAAGCAGCTCGCGTTTGACTGCCAGAAGGCGTTTGAGAAAGCACGCTACAGTCTATCCCAGACATGACCAAAGTCCAATTCTGCGACAATTTCGCAAGACCTTGGGCGAGATGGCGGAACAACTCGCCGATTTTCGTAGTGAGATCCGCCGGAACGGCAAGCGGGACGAAGTGCGCAAGCATCGGACCGGATGGACGTCATCCGACAGCACCTTATGCGTGTCGCCACTTATGTTGGGCGCTTAAGTGTCGATGCTATTGAAAGCCATCTCCTTTTCTGTAACACAGTCCCAATGGAGTTCGCGCTCACTCACATGTTGGAACAGGTCAAAGTGAACAATTTCGGGGCGATTTCATCGATCCAGTTGGAAATGCGATGGAGAAAAAAGATGAATTATATTGTTCGACATACGATTCTGGAGCCGGCTCATGAGTGATGCACACCGTTTTTTTGGCCTCATCGACGTATGGAATTTGGAGACATTCGACGACGAGCTAATTGGCGACCTCGACGCTCATGCTGACCTGATCCGCGACTATTTTCTCACATCAAGTCGACTTTTGCTCGAGCATGAGGCATCGGATCATCTCATGCCATGCCCTCAGAACCCCTATTCCGACAGGTTCAACCATGTGACAGAACATATTATGGGACTGATGGAGAAGCGGACGATTCGCTCCTGGCATTATACTCGCCTCACCAATGCCGAGATCGACTTGGTTCGTTCCGGCGGCATCTACCTTTCGACACTTACTAGTGCATTGACTCATTGAAGAGATGCAGGGGTGCATCGGAGTTTTTCGAGAAT
>NZ_JBMDKE010000035.1:0-75189 GCF_057809555.1 Niveispirillum sp. FG156
AGCGCCGGCCTGTCACGCCGGAGGCCGCGGGTTCAAGTCCCGTCACTCGCGCCACCCTCCCTCAAAATACGATAAAAGCGGCCAAGCGCGCTTTATTGCATTTTTGAAAAATCCCATATGCGAGATAGATTTTAAAATCAGCGTTCCCCACACGGGAATATGCTGAATTTTTGCATTTCCGAATGGTTCGCGTGCGCCATGCAATTGGCGCCATTGAGTAATCCCTGCAACGCAACGCTGGTTTGCCGCGACGCACCAATCGGCGGAACTGTGAGCATTTCCGCCCAGTTGCGAACGTTTCTCAGCCCCGAAAATGGCGTAATTCGCTTTCCTTCCGGCGCGGACGGGGCCTATATTCCCGTGGGCTCCGGGTTCCCCGGTGGCCTTCCTGGTCCATGAACCGCCCGCGGTTGCGACGCAAATTATCCTCGGCCCGAGCCTGTCGGCCCGACGGATATCTGTGGCGCAGCGTCGGGCTGAACCGGTGTGACGATGTCCGATCCGATGTCCAACCCGCTGCTGGTGCAGTATCTGCCGATCCTGGTCTTCCTGGCCATCGCCACCATTGTGGCTGGCGCGATGATCGCGGCCTCCCTGGTGGTGGGCAAGCAGAAGCCCGATGCCGAGAAGCTGTCCGCCTATGAGTGCGGCTTTGAGGCGTTCGAGGATGCGCGCAGCAAGTTCGACGTCCGCTTCTATCTGGTCTCGATCCTGTTCATCATCTTCGACCTGGAAGTGGCCTTCCTGTTCCCGTGGGCGGTATCCCTGGGTGATATCGGCATGTTCGGTTTCTGGTCGATGATGGTGTTCCTGGGCATCCTGACCATCGGCTTCATCTATGAATGGAAGAAGGGCGCGCTGGAGTGGGAGTGATCCCATCCGGCCAGCCTGGGAGCGATATGATGAGCAGCAGTAACCTCGTCACCACCAATCAAATTGTCGGGAACACCAGCACCCTGCCGCCCGGCGCGGCGCAGGAGGCGTACCTGAACGCGGTCACCACCGAACTGAACGACAAGGGCTTCCTGGTCGCCAAGTATGATGACCTGCTGAACTGGGCCCGCACCGGCTCGCTGTGGCCCATGACCTTTGGTCTGGCCTGCTGTGCCGTGGAAATGATCCACGCATACATGGCGCGCTATGACCTTGACCGGTTCGGCGTCATTCCGCGCCCCAGTCCGCGTCAGTCCGACGTGATGATCGTGGCCGGCACGCTCTGTAACAAGATGGCCCCTGCGCTCCGCAAGGTTTACGACCAGATGGCCGAGCCGCGCTGGGTGATCTCGATGGGCAGCTGCGCCAATGGCGGCGGCTACTATCATTATTCATACTCGGTGGTGCGCGGTTGCGACCGCATCGTGCCCGTCGACATCTATGTGCCCGGTTGCCCGCCCACGGCGGAGGCGCTGGTTTACGGCATTCTGCAATTGCAGAAAAAGATCAAGGGCGGTAACCGCCTGATCCGCGCCTGACCCTGGTTTTTGGACGAGGACGCTTAAGCATGAGCGACGAGGCCCTCAAGGAACTCGGTGATTATATCGGCAACGCCCTGGGCGCTGCTGTCGTGAAGACCGAGATCGCCCATGGCGAGCTGGCCGTTACCCTGACGCGCGCGGCGCTGTTCAAGGGTATCCAGTTCCTGCGCGACGATTCGACGACCCATTGCGAAATGCTGGCCGACATTGCCGGTGTGGATTATCCCGACCGCGCAGAGCGGTTCGAGGTTGTCTATAACCTGCTGTCGGTGAAGCATAATCACCGCATCCGCGTGAAGGTGGCGACGGACGAGGACACGCCCGTGGCCTCCATCGTGTCGCTGTACCCCGTGGCCGGCTGGTTCGAGCGTGAGGCCTGGGATCTCTACGGCATCTTCTTCGCCGACAATCCCGATCTGCGCCGCATCCTCACCGACTATGGGTTTGAGGGGCATCCCCTGCGCAAGGACTTCCCGCTGACCGGCTTTGTCGAGTTGCGCTACGACGCTGAACAGCGCCGTGTGGTCTATGAGCCGGTGAAGCTGACCCAGGATTTCCGCAGCTTCGACTTCCTGTCGCCCTGGGAAGGGATGACGGATGTGCAGCTGCCGGGCGATGAAAAGGCCGTTATCCCGCTGGCGGCCCGTCCCGCCATCGCGGACAAGCGTTAAGGGGGCCAGGAGATGGCAACGACCAACGTCGCGACCGAAACCGGGCTGTCCCTGTCGGCACCGTCCACCCAGGGCGAAGTGCAGATCAAGCCCTTGACCATGAATTTCGGTCCCCAGCATCCGGCCGCTCACGGCGTGCTGCGTCTGGTGATGGAAATGGATGGCGAGATCGTGGAGCGGGCCGATCCGCATATCGGCCTGCTGCACCGTGGCACCGAAAAGCTGATCGAGTACAAGACCTATACCCAGGCCACGCCCTATTTCGACCGGCTGGACTATGTGTCCCCGATGTCGATGGAGCATACCTGGGTGCTGGCCGTGGAAAAGCTGCTGGGCATCACCCCGCCTAAGCGTGGCCAGTATATCCGCGTGTTGTTCGCGGAAATCACCCGCGTCCTGAACCACCTGCTGAACCTCACCACCTTCGCGCTGGACGTCGGCGCCATCACGCCCGCCCTCTGGGGCTTTGAGGAGCGTGAGAAGCTGATGGAGTTCTATGAGCGGGTGTCGGGTGCGCGCCTGCACGCCAACTATTTCCGTCCCGGCGGCGTGAACCTGGACCTGCCGGCGGGGCTGGCCGATGATATCGGCGCCTATTTCGACACGTTCCCCAAGTTCATGGCCGACCTGGAAGGGCTGCTGTCCGAGAACCGGGTGTTCAAGCAGCGTACCGTGGATATCGGTGTGGTGTCGGCGGCGGATGCGCTGGCCTGGGGCTTCACCGGCCCGATGCTGCGTGGCTCCAACGTCGCCTGGGATCTGCGCAAGGCGCAGCCCTATGACAGCTATGAAGAGTTCGACTTCGACGTGCCGGTGGGCCTGACGGGCGATTGCTACGCCCGCTATCTGGTCCGCATGGAGGAGATGAAGCAGTCGATGCACATCATCCGCCAGGCGCTGGACAAGCTGTCCAAGACGCCGGGTCCGGTGAAGCTGAACGACCGCAAGGTCACCCCGCCGAGCCGTGGCGAGATGAAGCGCTCAATGGAAGCGCTGATTCACCATTTCAAACTGTACACCGAAGGCTATCACGTGCCGGCTGGCGACACCTATACGGCGACCGAGTCGCCTAAGGGCGAGCTGGGCGTCTATCTGGTGGCTGACGGGACGAACCGCCCGTACCGCTGCAAGATCCGCCCCACGGGCTTCTCGCACCTGCAGGCGATGGATTTCATGTCCAAGGGCCACATGCTCGCCGACGCCGTCGCGATCATCGGCTCCATGGACATCGTGTTCGGAGAGATTGATCGATGAGTGCCGCCCATTCCCATGGCCCCGCGGTGGCGGAGCCGACCAGCTTCGAATTCACCGCAGAGAATATCGAGCTGGCCAAGCGCATCATCGCCAAGTACCCCGAAGGCCGACAACAAAGTGCGGTGATGCCGCTGCTCGACCTGGCCCAGCGCCAGTGCGGCGGCTGGCTGCCCAAGGTCGCCATCGATTATGTGGCTCACTATCTCGACATGGCGCCGATCCGCGCGCTGGAGGTGGCGAGCTTCTATACGATGTACAATCTGAAGCCGGTTGGTAAGCACTTCGTCCAGGTCTGCACCACCACGCCGTGCTGGCTGCGCGGGTCGGATGAAGTGCTGCATGCCTGTGAGAAGAAGCTGGGCATCAAGGCGGGGCAGACGACGCCGGACGGCCAGTTCACGGTGATCGAGGTCGAATGCCTCGGCGCCTGTGTGAACGCGCCCATGATGCAGATCGGCGACGATTTCTATGAGGATCTGACGGCGGAAACGACCGAAAAGATCCTGGACGCCCTGGCGCGTGGCGAGAAGCCGGCGACGGGCCCGCAGAATGGCCGTATCCGGGCCTGCGCCGTGGGCGGGCCGACGACGCTGATCGAATCGGCCATCAAGGCGGGCGTGAAGCCTGCCGGCCAGGCCTAAGAGGAGGGTGGAACCATGCTTCGCGATGAAGACCGCATCTTCACCAACCTCTACGGCTTTGAAAGCCCGTTCCTGGACGGGGCCAAGGCCCGTGGCGACTGGTCCGGCACCAAGGAAATCCTGGACCTGGGCCGGGACAAGATCATTGATCTGGTAAAGGAATCGGGTCTGCGCGGCCGCGGCGGCGCCGGCTTCTCCACCGGCATGAAGTGGTCCTTCATGCCCAAGACCAGCAATGGCCCCGTTTATCTGGTGGTGAATGCCGACGAGGGCGAGCCCGGTACCTGCAAGGACCGGGAGATCATGCGCCATGATCCGCATAAGCTGATCGAGGGCTGCCTGATCGCCGGTTTCGCCATCGGTGCCACCGCCACCTATATCTATATCCGTGGCGAGTTCTATTACGAGGCCGCCAACGTTCAGCGCGCCATCGACGAGGCTTACGCCTCGGGCCTGATCGGCAAGAATGCCTGTGGCTCCGGCTATGATCACGACGTCTATCTGCATCTGGGCGCCGGCGCCTATATTTGCGGTGAAGAGACGGCGCTGATCGAAAGCCTGGAAGGCAAGAAGGGCCAGCCCCGCAACAAGCCCCCGTTCCCCGCCATGGCCGGCCTCTACAGCCGCCCGACGACGGTGAACAATGTCGAATCCATCGCGGTGGTGCCGACCATTCTGCGTCGCAGTCCCTCCTGGTTCGCCAATCTGGGCCGTCCCAAGAATAGCGGCACCAAGCTGTTCTGCGTGTCGGGCCATGTGAACCAGCCGGCGACCGTCGAAGAAGAGATGGGCATCCCGCTGAAGGAACTGATCGAGAAGCATTGCGGCGGTGTGCGTGGCGGCTGGGATAATCTGCTGGCCATCATCCCCGGCGGCTCCTCGGTTCCGCTGCTGCCCAAGGAAATCTGCGACACCGTCCTGATGGATTTCGACAGCCTGCGTGACGTCCGCTCAGGTTTGGGCACCGCTGCCGTCATCGTCATGGACAAGTCCACTGACATCGTGAAGGCCATCGCGCGCCTATCCAAGTTCTACATGCATGAGAGCTGCGGCCAGTGCACGCCCTGCCGTGAGGGCACGGGCTGGATGTGGCGCGTCATGGAACGTCTGGTGAAGGGTCAGGCCCATGTCGAGGAGATCGACATGCTGCTGGACGTCACCAAGCAGGTTGAAGGCCACACCATCTGCGCCCTGGGTGACGCGGCGGCATGGCCGATCCAGGGTCTGATGCGCCATTTCCGCCCGGAAGTGGAGCGCCGCATCCTGGAATACCGCACGCGCGCCGATCGCGGCGCCCGCGTGGCGGCCGAGTAAGGATCGCCCGATGCCTGACAACCGGCTCCACGACACGGACTTTTACAGCTGGGCGCAGCAGCAGGCGGATGCCCTGCGTGCCGTTGCGTCCGGCCGGAAGTCCAACATCGTGGACTGGGATAATGTCATCGAGGAGATCGAGAGTTTGGGCAGGGAGCAGGAACGGGCACTCGCGTCGCATCTGCGTAATGTCTTGAGCCATCTTCTGAAATTGGATTATTCCCCGGCGGAAGAACCCAAGGCGCACTGGCGCAGGGAGATCAAGTTCCAGCGACTTGAGGCGGAGGAGCGGCTGGACGCCAATCCGGGCTTGAAGCCCCGACTGTCCGACATCCTGGACCGGGCCTACCACTATGCCCGGCGGGAAGCGGCCATCGGCCTGGAAGAGGACGGGTTGTCGCTGAAGGACTTGCCCGAGGACTGCCCCTATAGTTTGGAACAGACGCGCGACATGAACTGGTTCCCGGTTGGTCGTGCCGGGAACGAGCGTGTGAAGGACTGACAGGATGCCAAAGCTAACCATTGACGGGGTCGAGATCGAGGTCGCGCCGGGCACATCCGTGCTTCAGGCCTGCGAGCAGCTCGGCATCGAAGTGCCGCGCTTCTGCTATCATGAGCGCCTGTCCGTGCCGGCCAATTGCCGCATGTGCCTGGTGGAAGTGGAGCGTATGCCCAAGCCGGCCGCATCCTGCGCGCTGCCGGTGGGTGAGGGGATGGTGGTGAAGACCAACACCCCCAACGTCCACAAGGCCCGTAAGGGCGTGATGGAATTCCTGCTGATCAACCATCCGCTGGACTGCCCCATCTGCGACCAGGGTGGCGAATGCGACCTGCAGGATCAGGCCGTGTCCTACGGCTATGATCGCAGCCGCTTTGAAGAGAACAAGCGCACCGTCAGCGACAAATATATGGGTCCGCTGATCAAGACCTTCATGACCCGCTGCATCCAGTGCACGCGCTGCATCCGCTTTGTGGATGAAATCGCGGGCGTGCCGGCCCTGGGTGGTCTGGCCCGTGGTGAGCATCTGGAAATCACGCCGGCGCTTGAGGCTGGTGTGAATTCGGAAATGTCGGGCAATCTGGTCGATGTCTGCCCCGTGGGCGCGCTGACGTCGAAGCCCTACTCGTTCAATGCCCGCCCCTGGGAACTGCGCAAGACGGAAAGCATCGACGTCATGGACGCGGTGGGTTCCAACATCCGCATCGACGCCCGCGGTGGCGAGGTTCTGCGCGTTCTGCCGCGCCTGAACGAGGATGTGAACGAGGAATGGATCAGCGACAAGACGCGCTATGCCATTGATGGCCTGAAGCGTCAGCGTCTGGACCGCCCCTATGTGCGGGGTGCCGATGGCAAGCTGAAGCCCGCCTCCTGGGCGGAAGCCTTTGCCGCCATCAAGGCCAAGGTGTCCGGTGTTGCCGGTTCCAAGATCGCCGCTGTCGCCGGTGATTTGGTCGATGTCGAAAGCACGGTGGCGCTGAAGGACCTTTTGTCCGCGCTGGGTTCGCAGAACCTGGATTGCCGTCAGGACGGGGCCAGCTTTGACGCTAGCAATCGCGCCGGCTACATCTTCAATAGCGGCATCGCCGGGATTGAGAATGCCGATGTCGTTCTGCTGATCGGGACCAACCCGCGCTGGGAAGCGCCGCTGGTGAATTCCCGCATCCGCAAGACCTATCTGACCGGCAAGCTGAAGAAGGTTGCGGTCATCGGTCAGAATATAGACCTGACCTACCCGACGGAGTGGCTGGGCAATGCCGGTTCGGTCCTGACCGATCTGGCCAATGGTACCCATGCCTTTGCCGAAACCCTGCGCAATGCCAAGAACCCGTTGATCATCCTGGGTGCCGGCGCGCTGCGCCGTGGCGATGGCCCGGCAGTGCAGGCGGCGGCGCGCAAGCTGGCGGAAACGGTCGGCGCCGTGCGCGACGGGTGGAACGGCTTCAATGTGCTTCACCTGGCCGCCGGCCGCGTGGGCGCGCTGGATGCCGGCTTCCTGCCGGGTCTGGGTGGTCATGACCTGGGCGGTATCCTGTCGGGTGCGCAGAAGGGCGAGATCGAAGTCGTGTACCTGCTGGGTGCTGACGAGATCGAGGCCGACCGCTTCGGCAAGGCCTTCGTGATCTATCAGGGTCATCATGGCGACCGTGGTGCCCATCGCGCCGACGTCATCCTGCCGGGTGCCGCCTACACGGAAAAGCATGCCACCTACGTCAATACCGAAGGCCGTGTGCAGCAGGCCCGTCTGGCTGCCTTCCCGCTGGGCGAGGCGCGCGAAGATTGGAAAATCCTGCGCGCCCTGTCGGCGGAGCTGGGCCAGACCCTGCCGTACGACACGCTGGCGCAGCTGCGTCAGCGCATGGTGGCGCTGAACCCGGTGTTCGGCGCGCTGGACCGTCTGGTGCCGTCCGCCTGGGGTCCGTTTGGGACCGAGGGTGCGGTGGCCGACGCGCACTTCACCTCGCCGGTGGAGAATTTCTACATGACCGACCCGATCAGCCGTGCGTCGCAGACCATGGCCGATTGTACGGAAGCCTTTCTGAAGCCGGCCCTGGCGGCCGCGGCGGCGGAGTAAGTGACGATGTGGGAATTGTGGGCTGAACTGCCGCTGATCGTCCGCATCGTCGCGGGCATCGTCACCATCGTGGTGCCGCTGCTGATTGGCATGGCGATGCTGACCTATTTTGAACGCAAGGTGATGGCCGCGATGCAGCTGCGCCAGGGCCCGAATGTTGTCGGTCCCTTTGGTCTTTTGCAACCGTTTGCCGATGGTCTGAAGCTGCTGGCCAAGGAAACCGTCATCCCGACGGGTGCCAATGCCGGTGTCTTCGTGGCCGCCCCGATGCTGACCTTCCTCCTGGCCCTGGTCTCCTGGGCGGTGATCCCGTTCGGTGAGGGGCTGGTTCTGGCCGACATCAATGTCGGTGTCCTGTACCTATTCGCGATCTCCTCGCTGGGCGTGTACGGCATCATCATGGCCGGCTGGGCGTCCAACTCCAAATACGCCTTCCTGGGCGGTTTGCGCGCGGCGGCACAGATGGTGTCGTATGAGGTCTCCATCGGCCTCGTCATCATCACCGTCCTGCTCTGCGTCGGCTCGCTGAACCTGTCGAAGATCGTGGAAGCGCAGAAGACCGTCTGGTTCTTCATCCCGCTGTTCCCGATGTTCATCATCTTCTTCATCTCAGCCCTGGCCGAGACGAACCGCGCCCCGTTCGACTTGCCCGAAGGTGAGTCGGAGCTGTCGGGCGGCTTCAACGTCGAATATTCGTCGATGACCTTCGCCCTGTTCTTCCTGGGCGAATACATCAACATGATCCTGATGAGCGGTATGACGACGGTGCTGTTCCTGGGCGGCTGGCTGCCACCGCTGGATATCGCACCGCTGAACTGGATTCCGGGCCCGCTCTGGTTCATCGCCAAGATCTGCTTCGTGCTGTTCTGCTTCATCTGGGTCCGCGCGACGCTGCCGCGTTACCGCTATGACCAACTGATGCGTCTGGGGTGGAAGGTGTTCCTGCCATTCTCCCTGATCTGGGTGGTGCTGACGTCCGGCGTGCTGGTCTATTTCGACCTGCTGCCCAAGTGATTTCGTGAGGGGGAGGGGGCTTTTCAACCCCCTGCCGGTGATGCTTGTGGGCGGGCCGTCTGGCCGGTCCGATTATGGAGGTGAAACATGGCCTTGCTCGACCGTACGGCGCGCGGCCTGTTCTTGTGGGAACTGGTGAAGGGCATGGCGCTGACTTTCAGCTACATGTTCAAGCCCCGTGTGACCCTGAACTATCCGTATGAGCGTGGCCCCACGAGCCCGCGCTTCCGGGGTGAGCATGCGCTGCGCCGCTATCCCAATGGGGAAGAACGCTGCATCGCCTGCAAGCTGTGCGAGGCCATCTGCCCGGCGCTCGCCATCACCATCGAGGCCGAACCGCGTGAAGATGGCAGCCGCCGCACCACGCGCTACGACATCGACATGACGAAGTGCATCTATTGCGGCCTCTGCCAGGAGGCCTGCCCGGTCGATGCCATCGTCGAGGGGCCGAACCTGGAATTCGCGACGGAAACGCGCGAGGAGCTGTACTACAACAAGGACAAGCTGCTCGCGAATGGTGACCGTTGGGAGGCGCAGATCGCGGCCAACCTTGCCGCTGACGCGCCCTACCGTTGATTTCATCGATGGCCGGGTCCCCGGCCATCCACATTCCTTCGCCCGGAGTATCCTCCGTGACCCAGTACCCGATGACCACAGCGCCGGAGGCGGCGTAACATGACCCTGACCGCAATCGCATTCTATGCGTTCGCCATCATCCTGCTGGCCTCTGCCGTGCGGGTGATCACGGCCAAGAACCCGGTACACTCGGTTCTGTTCCTGATCCTCGCCTTCTTCAACGCGGCCGGCCTGTTCGTCCTGATCGGCGCTGAATTCGTGGCCATGATCCTGGTCATCGTCTATGTCGGCGCGGTGGCGGTGCTGTTCTTGTTCGTGGTGATGATGCTCGACATCAATTTCCAGGAACTGCGGCAAGGCTTCATGCGCTACATGCCGGTGGGGCTGGTTGTCGGCGCCATTCTGGCGGTGGAACTGGTCTTCCTGGCGGCGACGCAGCTGGCTGGCGGCCCCGTGGGCGGTCAGGCCAACAATGCGCCGATCCCGCCGGTCGATCAGGTGACCAACACCGAAGCCATCGGCCACATCCTCTATACCGACTATGTGTATGCCTTCCAGGTCTCCGGCCTGATCCTGCTGGTCGCCATGATCGGCGCCATTGTGCTGACCCTGCGGTCGCGCCCCGGTGTCCGTCGCCAGCAGATCGGCCAGCAGCTTGATCGCAAGCGCGCCGAGGTGGTGCAGGTACGCAAGGTCCCGACGCGGGGGGGCGTCTGATCATGGAATTCGGCTCTATCGGCCTGGCGCATTACCTGACGCTGTCGGCCATCCTCTTCACCATCGGCGTGTTCGGGATATTCCTGAACCGGAAGAACGTCATCGTGATCCTGATGTCGGTCGAGATGATCCTTCTCGCCGTCAACATCAATCTGGTGTCCTTCTCCGTCTATCTGAACGACTTGGTGGGCCAGATCTTCACCATGTTCATCCTGACGGTGGCCGCCGCAGAGGCCGCCATCGGTCTGGCGATCCTGGTGGTCTATTTCCGTAACCGCGGGACCATCGCGGTTGAAGACATCAACATGATGAAGGGTTGAGGCGGGCATCATGGAAATCGCTGCCATCTTCCTGCCCCTGTTGGGCGCCTTCATCGCCGGGTTCTTCGGGCGCATCATTGGCGACCGTGGGGCCCAGATCGTCACCTGCGCCGGTGTTCTGACTGCTGCCGCCCTGTCCGTGATCCTGTTCACGAAGGTCGGTTTCGGCGGGCCGGAGGCTGCGCGCACCATTGAGTTGTTCACCTGGATCGACAGCGGCACCTTCGAGGTGTCCTGGTCGCTGCGCATCGACACGCTGACCGCCGTGATGCTGGTCGTCGTGAACGGCGTGTCGTCCATGGTGCATGTCTATTCGGTCGGCTATATGAGCCACGACCCGCACCGGGCGCGCTTCATGGCCTACCTGTCACTGTTCACCTTCATGATGCTCATGCTGGTGACCGCCGATAACCTCCTGCAGATGTTCTTCGGCTGGGAAGGCGTGGGCGTTGCCTCCTATCTGCTGATCAATTTCTGGTACGAGAAGAAGAGCGCCAATGACGCCTCCATGAAGGCGTTCCTGGTGAACCGCGTCGGTGATTTCGGCTTCGCGCTGGGCATCATGGCGATCTACATCATCTTCGGTACCGTCGAATTTGACGGCATCTTCGCCCAGGCCGCTTCCAAGGCCGATGCCAGCTTCCACTTCCTGTCCTGGGACGTGCATGCGCTGACCTGCGCCTGCCTGCTGCTGTTCATCGGCGCCATGGGCAAGTCGGCGCAGCTGGGCCTGCACACCTGGCTGCCGGACGCCATGGAAGGCCCGACCCCGGTGTCTGCGCTGATTCACGCGGCCACCATGGTGACCGCCGGTGTCTTCATGCTGGCCCGGATGAGCCCGGTATTCGAATATGCGCCCGCCGCGTTGGAAGTGGTCACCTATCTGGGTGCCGCCACCGCCTTCGTCGCCGCGACCATCGGCCTGACCCAGTTCGACATCAAGCGCGTCATCGCCTATTCGACGATGAGCCAGCTTGGTTACATGTTCTTCGCCATCGGTGTTGGCGCCTATCCGGCCGCCATCTTCCACCTGATGACGCATGCCTTCTTCAAGGCCCTGCTGTTCCTGGGCGCCGGTTCGGTCATCCACGCCATGTCGGATGAACAGGACATGCGCAACATGGGCGGCATCTGGAAGCTGATCCCCGGCACCTATGTGATGATGTGGATCGGTAATCTGGCGTTGGCTGGTATCCCGTTCTTCGCGGGCTTCTATTCCAAGGACATGATCCTGGAAGTGGCCTATGCCAAGCACAGCGCCGCCGGTTCATTCGCCTTCTGGATGGGCATCGCCGCCGCCTTCATGACGGCCTTCTATTCCTGGCGCCTGCTGATCATGACCTTCCATGGCAAGCCGCGTGCGTCGGAGAAGGTGATGGCCCATGTGCATGAAAGCCCCGCTGTCATGCTGGTGCCGCTGATCGTCCTGTCGATTGGTGCGCTGTTCGCCGGCTTTGTCGCCTATCCCTGGTTCGTCGGTCATGACATGGCTGAATTCTGGTCGGGCAGCATCGTGATGCTGGCCGGTGAGCATGGGACCATCATCGAGGCCGCGCACCATGTGCCGGGCTGGGTGCCTTATGCCCCGCTGGCCGCCGGCGTCTCCGGTATCGTGCTGGCCTATGTCTTCTACATGTTCAGCCCCGGCCTGCCCGGTGCCTTCGTCAACACCTTCAAGGCTGTCCATGCCTTCGTGTTCCGCAAGTACATGTTCGATGAACTGTATGACGCGCTGTTCGTGCGTCCGGCCATGAAGCTGGGCTTTGGCCTGTGGAAGGGTGTCGATATCGGCGTCATCGACGGGCTGGGTCCCGATGGGGTCGCCGCTGTCACTCGCCGCCTGTCGCTGGCATCCAGCCGGATTCAGTCGGGTTACGTGTACCATTATGCATTCGTTATGGTGATCGGCGTGGTCGCGTTGGCCGGCTGGTTCCTCCTGGCGCGTTGAGGTAGGGAGTCTTTCGAAATGGCCGATGTGCCGATCCTTTCGCTGACGACGTTCCTGCCCCTCGTCGGTGCCCTGTTCATCCTGCTCATCCGTGGTGAGCAGGAGGCAGTGGCCCGTAACGCCAAGAGCGTGGCGCTGTGGACGTCCGTCATTACCTTTATCGTTTCGCTGTTCATCCTGACCGGCTTCGACCCCTCCAACCCCGGCTTCCAGCTGGTGGAGGAGGTGGCCTGGCTGCCGGCCTTCAACATCGCCTACATCAAGGGCGTTGACGGCATCTCCATCTGGTTCGTGCTGGCCTCCACCCTGCTGACCCCGATCTGCGTCCTGGCCTCCTGGGATGCGGTGGAAAAGCGCGTGAAGGAATTCATGATCGCGCTGCTGGTGCTGGAAACCATGCTGATCGGCATGTTTACGGCGCTGGACTTCGTGCTGTTCTACCTCTTCTTCGAAGGGGTGCTGCTGCCGATGTTCCTGCTGATCGGCGTGTGGGGCGGTCCCAACCGCGTCTATGCGGCCTACAAGTTTTTCATCTACACCTTCATCGGTTCGGTGCTGATGCTGCTGGCCATCCTGGCCATGTATCTGACGGCCGGGACCATGGATATGCGGGTGATGGTGGACTATCCGTTCCCGTCCAACATGCAGATCTGGCTGTGGCTGGCCTTCTTCATCGCCTTTGCGGTGAAGACGCCGATCTGGCCGGCCCATACCTGGCTGCCGTTCGCCCATGTGGAAGCGCCGACGGCGGGTTCCGTGATGCTGGCCGGCGTGATGCTCAAGATGGGTGGTTACGGTCTGATCCGCGCCAACGTGCAGATGCTGCCGGAAGCCAGCTTCTTCTTCCAGGACGTGGTCTTCTTCATGTCCATCGCCGCCATCATCTACACCTCGTTGGTGGCGCTGGCGCAGTCCGACATGAAGAAGATGATCGCCTACAGCTCTGTGGCCCATATGGGTTACGTGTCGATGGGCATCTTCGCCATGAACCAGCAGGGTCTGGATGGCGCCATGTTCCAGATGCTGAGCCATACGTTCGTGTCGGCGGCGCTCTTCCTGTGCATCGGTGTGGCCTATAACCGCCTGCATACCCGCGAAATGGCCGCCTATGGCGGCATGGCCAAGAACATGCCGCGCTATGCGGTGGTGTTCGCCATCTTCATGTTCGCCTCGGTCGGTCTGCCCGGCACGTCGGGCTTCGTGGGTGAGTTCCTGACGATGCTGGGCGTGTTCCAGGTCAGCACTTGGTACGGCATGCTGTCGGCCACGGGTCTGGTGCTGGGTGCCGCCTATATGCTGCTGCTGTTCCGCAAGCTGTTCTTCGGCAAGCTGGAAAAGCCGGAAGTGAAGGCCATGTCGGACCTGTCCGCGCGTGAGGTGGCGTTCTTCGCGCCCTTGGTGGCCATCGTCATCATCATGGGCGTCTATCCGGCCAGCTTCCAGAATGTCTACAACCCGACGGTCGAGAAGATCCTGGCCGACCATCAGGCGTCGCTGAAGGCGGCAGGCCTGATCGAAGCCGGGGCTCCCAAGACGGCGGAACTGCGTACCGAAACCCCGGCGACCCAACCGGCGAGCGAGAACTGAGCCATGGCAACTTTCCCTGATCTGGCCCCGGCCCTGCCCGAGATCTTCCTGGCCTGCGCAAGCATGGCCCTGTTGATGATCGGCGTGTTCCGGGGTGAAGGCAGCCTGCGCCTCGTCTCCTGGCTGACTGTCGCCTCCTTCATCGCCACCGGCTTCCTGCTGTTGCAGGGGCCGGAGGGCCGGAATGTCACCTTCAACGGCCTGTTCGTGGCCGACAGCTTCGGCACCTTTGCTAAGCTGCTGATCCTGATCGCCTCCTCCCTGTCCGTCATCCTGTCGGTCAATTACCTGGAGAAGGAGCGGGTGGCCCGGTTCGAATATCCGGTGCTGATCGCGCTGGCTACGCTCGGCATGCTGGCCATGGTGTCGGCCAATGACCTGATCTCGCTCTATGTCGGGTTGGAGCTGCAGTCGCTGGCACTCTACGTCATCGCTGCGTTCAAGCGTGACGTTGCCAAGTCGACGGAAGCCGGCCTTAAATACTTTGTGCTGGGAGCGCTGTCCTCGGGCCTGCTGCTCTATGGCTCGTCGCTGGTCTATGGCTTTGCCGGCACCACCAGCTTTGACAAGCTGGCCGCCGTGCTGGAAGGCGGCGCGTCGGTCGGTGTGGTCATCGGCATGGTCTTCGTGGCCGCCGGTCTGGCTTTCAAGATTTCCGCCGTGCCGTTCCATATGTGGACGCCGGACGTCTATGAGGGCGCCCCCACCTCCGTCACGGCCTTCTTCGCCGTGGCGCCCAAGGTGGCGGCCATCACCCTGTTCATCCGTGTCCTGGTTGGCCCGTTCGGCGATCTGGCCATGCAGTGGCAGCAGGTGATCCAGTTCTGCGCCGGTGCATCCATGATCATCGGCGCCCTGGGCGCCATTCAGCAGAAGAACATCAAGCGTCTGATGGCCTACAGCTCCATCGGCCATATCGGCTACGCGCTGGTCGGTCTGTCCGCCGGTTCGGTGGAGGGTGTGCGCGGCGTGCTGATCTACATGGCGATCTATCTGGCCATGAATGTCGGTGTGTTTGCCGTCATCCTGTCGATGCGTCAGTCGGGCCGTGCCGTGGAAGAGGTTGCCGATCTGGCGGGCCTGTCCAAGACCCATCCGATGCTGGCCTTTGCCATGGCCGTGTTCATGTGGTCGCTGGCCGGTGTGCCGCCGGCGGCGGGCTTCTGGGGCAAGTGGGCGGTGTTCCTGCCGGCCATCCAGGCGGGCCTGTACCCGCTGGCCATTGTCGGCGTCATCGCGTCCGGCATCAGCTGCTTCTATTATCTGCGCGTCATCAAGGCCATGTACTTTGATGACGTGACGGAGCCGCTGGACCGTCCCTCGCCGACCGCTGGTTTCGTGGTCGCCGGTGCTGCCCTGTTCGTGTTCCCGGTCTATATCGTCTTCCTGTCGCCGATCACCTCTGGTGCGGCGGCGGCGGCCGCCGCCCTGTTCGGGGCCCGGTAACCGGCGTGCCGGCGATGCCGACCGGACAGAACCGATCTGATGAAACGCGGGCGGCCTTGCTGCCCGCGTTTTTTCATCTTCACAGCATCGATGAATGCGGCAGCACCAATGATCTGGCCAAGCAGATGGCCGGTGACGGCGCGCCCGAAGGTACCCTGGTCTGGGCCCTGCGCCAGACCGCTGGCCGGGGCCGGCGGGGGCGGGCATGGAGTTCACAGCCTGGTAATCTAGCCTGTTCCCTGATCCTGCGCCCCGGATTGCCGCCGGGGCAGGCGGCGTTGACCTCCTTCGTGGCCGCTATCGCGGTGGGGGAGGCCGTGTCGGCGCTGGTGCCGGGCAAGATCACCTTGAAATGGCCCAATGACGTGCTGGTCGATGGGGCCAAAATCTCCGGTATCCTTTTGGAGTCCGAAGCGGGTCGCGGCGGATCGGTCGATTGGCTGGTTCTGGGCGTGGGCGTCAATATCCGGCATTTCCCGGAAGAGGCGCTGTATCCGGCCACCGCGCTGCTGGCCGCCGGGGCCGATGTCACGGTGGAACAGGTGCTGACCGCCTATGCCGGCGCGTTCGACGCCTGGTATCATCGTTTCCTGACCCAGGGTTTCGCGCCGGTCCGCGCGGCCTGGCTGAATGCGGCGCAGGGGTTGGGCGGGCCGGTGACCGTGCGCCTGCATGATGAGACATTCACGGGCCGTCTGATCGATATGGATGATGACGGCGTGCTGCTGGTCGATGTCGGCGGTACCATCCGCCGTGTGACGGCGGGCGATGTGTTTTTCCCTGGTGGAGGGAACTGAGATGCTTCTGGCCATCGATGCCGGCAACACCAATGTTGTCTTCGCCGTCTTTGACGGGGATGAGAAGCGGGCCCATTGGCGCATCTCCACCGACAGTCAGCGCACCGCCGATGAATATGCCGTCTGGCTGGTCAGCCTGATGGGTATGAAGGGCCTGACCCCCGCCGACATTGATGCCGCCATCCTGTCGTCGGTGGTGCCGTCGCAAACCTATGCCCTGATGAAGCTGACCGAGGAACATTTCGGTTGCGTAACCATGCGGGTGGGCGATCCGTCGGTCGATCTGGGTTTGCAGAACAAGCTGCTGAACCCGCGGGAGGCAGGTGCTGACCGGCTGGTCAATGCCGTGTCCGCCGTTGCCTCCTACCCCACGCCGCTGATCGTCATCGATATCGGTACCGGCACCACCTTTGACGTGGTGGATGCCGAGGGGGCTTTTGCCGGCGGCGTCATCGCGCCCGGCCCGGCCCTGTCGCTTGACGCGCTGCACCGGGTGGCAGCGCAGTTGCCCAAGGTCGATATCGCCAAACCGGACGTCGCCATTGGGCGCGGAACCGTGGCGGCCATGCAATCGGGCATGTTCTGGGGCTATACCGGGATGATTGAAGGCATCCTGAAACGGATCATCGCCGAGCTGTCGCCCGATGGGCAGACGCCGGTAACGGTCATCGGCACGGGCGGTCTGGTCCGCCTGTTCGCCGAGGGGACCGACATGATCCACCATATTGATGGGGACCTGACGTTGCGGGGTCTCCGGTTGATCTATGCGCGCAACGCTGCCGCCAACTGAAACCAGGACCGAATGACGCAAGCAAAGCATCTGGAAACCAAGGATTTCGACCCGAAGGAACTGCATTTCGTTCCCCTGGGTGGGGCGGGCGAGATCGGGATGAACCTGAACCTCTACCATCACCAAGGCAAATGGCTGATGGTCGATCTGGGGGTTAGTTTCGGTGACGAAACAACCCCTGGCGTGGATATCATTCTGCCCGATACCAGCTTCATTGAGGATCGCCGCAGCGACCTTCTGGGCATCGTTGTCACCCACGCGCATGAGGATCATCTGGGGGCCATCCCGCATCTGTGGGAGGATTTGCGCGTTCCCGTCTGGTGTACGCCGTTTACGGCCAGCTTCCTGAAGGCCAAGCTGGTGGAAACCGGCCTGCAGAACAAGGTGCCGATCAACATCATCCCGCTGGGTGGCAAGGCCAGCATCGGTCCTTTCGATCTCGAACTGATCAGCCTGACCCATTCGATCCCCGAGCCCAACGCCCTGGTCATCCGCACCAGCGCCGGTACGGTGCTGCATACGGGCGACTGGAAGCTGGACCCCGATCCCGTCATCGGTCTGCTGGCCGATGAGGACGCGCTGAAGAAGCTGGGGCGGGAGGGTGTGACGGCCATGATCTGCGACAGCACCAATGCCATGGTGCCGGGCACGTCGGGGTCGGAAGCGGCGGTTCAGGAAAGCTTCAAGGAACTGTTCGGGCGTTTCACCGACACCCGCATCGCCGTCACCTGCTTTGCCAGCAATGTCGCGCGCCTGCAATCCATCGCCACCGCCGCCCATGCCCATGGCCGGCAGGTGGCGCTGGCGGGCCGGTCGCTGTGGCGCATCAATGAGGCGGCGCGGGCCAATGGCTATCTGTCCGACCTGCCGCCCTTCCTGACGGAACGGGAGGCGGGTTACGTCCCGCGTGAAAAGCTGGTGGTGATCTGTACCGGCAGCCAAGGGGAACCGCGCGCGGCCCTGGCCCGCATCGCCAATGATGATCATCCCGATGTGGTGCTGGAACGGAACGACGTTGTCATCTTCTCCGCCCGCGAAATTCCAGGCAATGAAAAGGGGATCGCCAAGATCCAGAACGGCCTGATGCGGCAGGGCATTCAGGTGATCACGGCGGATGAGGAATTTGTCCATGTCTCCGGCCATCCGGCCCGCGATGAACTGGTGCAGATGTATCAGTGGGTGCGGCCCCGGATCGCCGTGCCGGTGCATGGCGAACATCGCCATCTGACCGTCCATGCGGCCCTGGCGCGGGATTGTCAGGTGCCGGAGGTTGTGGTGCCCGATGACGGCATGGTCATTCGCCTGGGGCCGGGTCCTGCCGCCAATCTGGGTCATGTGCATGCCGGCAAGCTGTGTATCGATGGCAAGCGCATCGTGCCGCTGACCAACATGGCCATGCGCGGGCGCACCCGCATGGCCCAGGCCGGCGTCTCCATGGTCACCCTAGTGATGACGCCGCGCGGTGATCTGTTGGCCGATCCCAAGGTCACATCCATCGGCCTGCTGGAAGAGGATGAGGTGGATGAGGAGACGGCGGATCTGATCGCCCGCGTGCGTCTGGCCATCGAGAACCTGTCCAAGGCGGCCCGCATGGATGATGCGCAGGTGAAGGACGCGGCGCGTGTGGCCATCCGCCGTTCCTTCAGCACCAGCCAGGGCCGCAAGCCCCTGACGGAAGTGCATCTGGTCCGTATCTAACTATCGGGGTGGCGCGATTTGTCACGGGTGACGGCGGCGTCACCCGTGGCTATCTCTGGCGCTGACCTACGGGGCAAACCATAAGAATGAGGAGAGGGCGATGATCGGCCGTTTGAACCATGTCGCTATTGTCGTGCCGGATCTGGCCGTGGCGGCGGAAACCTACCGCACCACCCTGGGCGCCAAGGTTTCCGACCCGCTGGACCTGCCCGACCATGGCGTGACCACGGTGTTCGTGGAGCTGCCCAACACCAAGATCGAGCTGCTGCATCCGCTGGGCGACGGCAGCACCATCGCCAAGTTCCTGTCCAACAATACTGCCGGCGGCATCCACCATGTCTGTTACGAGGTGGAGGATATCATCGCCGCGCGTGACAAGCTGAAGGCCGACGGCCTGCGCGTGCTGGGCGATGGCGAGCCGAAGATCGGCGCGCATGGCAAGCCGGTGCTGTTCCTGCACCCCAAGGACCTGTTCGGCACCCTGGTCGAAATCGAACAGGTCTGACCGCATCAAGGAGTTGAGAGCATGGGTTGGGCAACCTGGGCCGCCATTTATTTCACCGTCTGGTGGACCGTCCTGTTCATGGTGCTGCCGTTCGGGCGCAAGCAGGAGGGCAACGCGAATGAGGTCGGGCACCAGCCCGGCGCGCCCGCCCGGCCCATGATCATCAAGAAGTTTATCTGGACCTCCATCATCTCCGCCATCATCGTGGCCATCGCCTGGGCCAGCGGCCATTTCGGGCTGGTGGATTGGAAGGGGCTGTTTCAGGACTGATCCTCGCGGCTGAATGAGTACAAAATAAGAACAAATGCCGCGACAGCGGCTATGTGATCAGTTATCCTGTCCGCCTTTCAAGCAAGGTGGACAGGATGTCGGGCTATTGCGATATAGCACCGGGCCATGAATGGCATGGCCCCTATCATGACCATGAATATGGCGTGCCCCTGACGGGCGATGATGAGCTGTTTGAACGGTTGATCCTGGAGATCAATCAGGCCGGTCTGTCCTGGCTGACCATCCTGAAAAAGCGGGAAAGCTTCCGCGCTGCCTATGCCGGGTTTTCCGTGGACCGCGTGGCGGCCTTTGGGCCGGATGATGTGGATCGGCTGCTGGCCGATCCCGGCATCATCCGCAACCGGCTGAAGGTCCACGCCGCCATCCATAATGCCCAGGTGATCCAGCGGCTGCGCGACAGCCATGGTTCCTTCCATGGCTGGCTGCTGACCCATCATCCGAAATCCAAGGCGGATTGGGTGAGGCTGTTCGCCAAGACCTTCCGCTTTACGGGTGGGGAGATTGTGGGCGAGTTCCTGATGAGCATCGGCTTTCTGCCGGGCGCGCACCGGGCCGATTGCCCCGCAATGATCGCTCTGTCGAATCATGATTTGCCCTGGCGTCGAGCCACTACCAGCGGGTTCGCTGGATACGCCGCCTTCTGATTGGGCAAACATCTGTTCGGATGGATGGCATTTGCACAAGCGCTGTGCATAAACCTAAAAATCGACCAAATAAAAAGGCAAGCCGACAAAATCGGCTTGCCTTCATATTCAGAAAGTTAAAAACTTATCTTGTCGAACGGGGTTGAGTCCCTGTTTTGACACCGCCTGGTGGCGATTCCTCCCTAAACTCAGGCCGCGCTGCCTTGCTGGCGCGGTCTTTTCTTTTGTGGGGCGGAGTATAGGCAGCCCCGGCGAAACCCGTCACCATCAAAATTCAATCCATGCGCGGCCCGCACAAAAATGCAGCGGCCACTGTGGCTGCATTGTCACGATTGCATGCATCCAATCGTCTTCATGCCATAGCGGCATGGCTTCCGGATGATGACTGATTGGCCTAATGAATTGATAAATATAGATATTCTCAAAAAATGAATTTTTTGTGATCGCCCGCGCCATACCGGCGGTTTACGTCAACGGCAGTGCTGACTATAAATTATGCAAATGCTTATTAAATAATCATTGCTACCGCTATCATATTTTTGCCTGCTTACTGAACGGGCTTCAAGGCGTTGAATGAAAAAGGGGCCGCCCCGGCGGGTACGGCCCCTGTCATCGAATCCGCGAGAATCAGTCATGCCAGCAGGATGAATTTCAGCAGAAACAGTCCCGCCAGCGCCGCCACCACCGGCCCGACATCGCGCCAGCGCCCGGCCAGGATCTTGATGCCGGCATAGGTGATGAAGCCGATGGCGATGCCATGCGCGATGGAATAGGTCAGCGGCATGGCAATCGCCGTCATCACCGCGGGCGCATAATCCGTCACATCCTCCCAATCCACCTCCGTCAGGCCGCGCGCCATCAGACACGCGATATAGAGCAGGGCGGGGGCCGTGGCATAGGCGGGGATGTTTGCGGCCAGCGGGGCAAAGAACAGACAGGCCAGGAACAGGACGGCGACGGTCACCGCCGTCAAGCCGCTGCGCCCGCCGACATTGGTGCCCGCCGCGCTTTCAATATAGGAGGTGACGGTGGAGGTGCCCAGCGCCGCGCCCACCGTCGTGGCCGCCGCATCGGCGAACAGGGCGCGTTTCAGGCGCGGCAGCTTGCCATCCTGGTCCAGCAGGCCGGCGCGGTGCGACACCCCGATCAGGGTGCCTGCCGTATCGAACAGATCGACGAAAAAAAAGGCGAAGACCACCGTGATCAGCCCCACGCTGAACGCGCCTTTCACGTCCATGGCCAGGAAGGTGGGGCTGGGGTCGGGTGGCAGGGAGACGATCTGCCCGTTGAAGGGCGAGGCACCGATCACCATGCCCACGACCGCCACTGCCAGGATGGTCAGGATCACCGACCCCATCACCTTGCGTGCCGCCAGCGCACAGAGCAGGATGAAGCCGATGGCGGCCAGCACGGGCTGCGGCTTTGTAAGGTCGCCCATGGTGACCAGGGTAACGGGATGCGCCTTGATCAGGCCGGCATTTTCCAGGGCAATGATGGCCAGGAACAGGCCGATGCCGGCGGATATCGCCAGTTTCAGGGTGCGGGGAATGGCATTCACCACCGCTTCGCGCACGGGTAGCACCGACAGGATGATGAACAGGATGCCCGATAGGAACACCGCCCCCAGCGCCACTTGCCAGGAATAGCCCATCTGCCCGACCACGGTGAAGGCGAAGTACGCGTTCAACCCCATGCCCGGTGCCTGCGCGATGGGGTAGTTGGCGTAAAGCCCCATGATAGCCGACCCGATGGCGGCGGCCACACAGGTGGCGACGAACACCGCCCCATGGTCCATGCCCGCCGCCGACAGGATCTGTGGATTGACGAAGATGATATAGGCCATGGTCAAAAAGGTGGTGAGCCCGGCCAGCAGCTCCGTCCGGACATCACTGCCCAGTTCTTTCAGCTTGAAGTAGGATGTCAGCATCTGTGGGCGCCCTTTGCGGCGAAAGGGAAGGGGGAAGGAATGCCAGTATTCCCGGAAAGGACCTTGAGAGCCATAGGGTTGGTAGGGCTTTTCGCAGGTGCGGCAAGACCGGCAGGCGTCGTTCCCTCACCCTCCCAAGCCTTGGCAGGCTTGGGCCCCTCCCTCTCCCGCAAGCGGGCGAGGGGCGGATTATACGCAACGTCTCTTCTCGCCCCTCGCCCACGCAGTGAGAGAGGGAGGGGCCCGTTGGCGTCAGCCAACGGGAGGGTGAGGGTCCTGGGCCTGACCCTGGTGGCCCTGCTGCTTTCCCTGGCTCCTCTCCCCACCCTGGCCCAGACCGACGCCCCCACCATCCGCATCGACCCTGCCGCCTGCCGCTATGTCGCCCGGCATCAGCCCAGTGCGGATGTGGAGTACAAGCCTGGCGTCGATTTGAACGGCAAGCCCGTGGCCCCCGCCGACCTTCCCGACAGCTATGCCATCGACCTGCCGAAAAGCATCGATATCGCCATCACCGCCGATATTGCGCGCCGCTTCGGCATCGCAACAAATAACCTCTACCGGGGTGAGGCGCAGATCGGTACCGTAACGGTGCAGGGTAATCAGGTCCTGTTCAACGGCAAGCCGATGCAGTCGGCGGCTGAGGCGGACCTGATCGCTCTGTGCGCCAAGAACCCGCCTTGATCAGATAAGGACCGCCGCCATGGACCGCGCCGCCGCCAAAGCCATCCTGAAACAGCGGATCGATCAGGCCATGGGGCGCAACCGCGCCGATCTGGTGATCAAGAATGTGCGGCTGCTGAATGTCGCGACGGGCAGCATTGATGAAACCGACATCGCCATCTGCGGCGACACCATCGTCGGCACCTATGATCGCTATGACGGGGTGCGGGAGATCGATGGCAAGGGCCGGTTCGCCGTGCCCGGCTTCATCGACACCCATGTCCATTGCGAAAGCACGCTGGTCGCCCCCTCGGAGTTCGACCGCTGTGTCCTGCCTAGAGGGACCACCACCGCCATCTGCGACCCGCATGAGATCTGCAATGTCATGGGGGAGGCGGGGCTTCAGTACTTCCTGGATTCGGCCCTGACGACGGCGCTGGACTTGCGAGTACAGCTGTCATCCTGCGTGCCGGCCACGCATCTGGAAACGGCGGGCGCGCGGTTGAAGGCCGACGATCTGGCCCGCCATCGCCACCATCCTAAGGTCATCGGTCTGGCCGAATTCATGAACTTCCCCGGCGTGCTGTGGAAGGATGAGGAGACGCTGGACAAACTGGCGGAATTTTATGGCGCGCATATTGACGGGCATTCCCCCCTGGTCACCGGCAAGGAACTGAACGCCTATCTCTCCTGCGGCATCCGCAACTGCCATGAATGCACGTCCCAGGCGGAGGCGCGGGAGAAGATCGCCAAGGGCATGCAGGTGCTGATCCGGGACGGGTCGGTGTCCAAGGATGTGGATGCGCTGTCCGGCCTGATCGACCCCGTGACCAGCCCCTTCCTGGCCTTCTGCACCGATGACCGCAACCCGCTGGACATTGCGGAGGAAGGGCATCTGGATCACCTGATCCGCCGCGCCATCGCGCACGGGGCTGATATCGCCGCCGTGTATCGCACGGCCACATGGTCGGCGGCGCGCGGTTTCGGGCTGAAGGATCGCGGGCTGGTGGCACCGGGCTATCTGGCCGATATCGTCCTGCTGGACGATCTGGCTCAATGCACCGTGTCCCAGGTGATCCGCGCTGGCAAGCCCGTGTCGGCGGACACATTCGCCGGACGCCAATCCCCACCGCCCGTGGGCCTGAACTCCATCAAGCGCGACCGGATCGTGGCCGAAGACCTCGCCATCCCGGCGGGCGGCCCCGGCACGCCCGTCATCGGCGTGCTGCCCAACAAGATCATCACAGAGGCGTTGCAGGCGACCGTGCCTTATCGCAATGGCCGCCGCCATGCCGACCCGGACAATGACATCTTGAAGATCGTGGTCGTCGAACGCCACGGCTTCACCCGCAATATCGGCAAGGGCTTTGTGAAGGGCTTCGGCATCCGTTCGGGCGCGCTGGCCAGCTCCGTCGGCCATGACAGCCATAATATCTGTGCCGTGGGGTCCAGCGATGCCGACATGGTCGTCGCCATCAACCGCCTGATCGAAATCGGCGGCGGCTTCGTGGCCGTGAAGGACGGGGCCGTGGTCGGCGAACTGGCCCTGCCCGTGGCCGGCCTGATGAGCCTGAAACCGTTCGAGGCGGTGGAACACGAGCTGGAGGCGCTCCGCGCCTCGGTCAAGGCGCTTGGTTGTCCCCTGGCCGAACCCTTCCTGCAACTGGCCTTCCTGCCCCTGCCGGTGATCCCGCATTTGAAGATCACCGATATGGGGCTGGTGGATGTGGACAAGTTTGAGCTGGTGGCGGCGTGAGCGGGGATACGGAGGCTGGTTGTGAAGAATAAGGGGTATGTCGAGAATTTTAGGAAATATATGCAGTCATGTTCTACGGATGAGGCTGCTAGAATGGCCTATCTGTGTGCAATGGGGCATGTTATCACTGGAATTCATAGAGTTGAGAACCAAATAATTAATGTCTCGTCTATGTGTTCAAAACTGGATTCAAAGGGGATTCTAGCACAGCCAGATGCGCTTAGCTTTATCGAAAAAATGTCCGAAAAAAGTAATGTTTTGCAGGGAAAAACGTTCGGAAATTTAATTGATTATCTCAGGAAATCTGATTTCTCTGAAGAAGATATTAATTATCTCCGCTGGATAAAAAGGCAAAGAGATTGGTTTGTTCATAAAATATATCGTAATGGTATCTGGGCGGGTGATATGAATGCTCAGGATTGTGAATTTATGATTAGAAAGATGTTCTATCTCGTTGCTATATTTGATAGATCGTGCAGAAGAATCGTAAAGATATTCATTTCTTCAAATTTAATGGTTGGTATTGAGATTGGAGATGGGATTTTACTCATGAATGATGAAATTTTTGGATCAGATATTGAAGAGTCGTAGCATTGTTCTTTACCCCAACCCCACCCAAAGCACCAAAGCCTGATTGACCGCAACCATCTGGTCATCGGTTAACCGCCCAATCCGGTTGCCGATCTTCTCCCGCCGTACGGTCTGTGCCTTGTCCACCATGATCTGGCAGGGCAGGCGCAGGCCGTTGCCGGCGTCAGGCTCTACATTCAGCCTGAACAGCGGCGCGCTATCGTGCCGGTCGCTGGTGATGGGCAGGATGGTGACGCTGGAATGTTCGCTGAACAGGTCGGACTGGATGATCAGGGCAGGGCGGGGTTTGCCGAAGTCGCCTTGGATAACGACGGTGACAACGTCACCGCGCCTCATTCCCACCCCTCATGATCGGCGACCTGCTCCAGCCATTCCCCAACCTCCCGTTCCTGCGCATCATCGCGCAGGGACAGGGACTGTCGCCGGCATTCCTCGGCAAAGCCGGGGCGGCGTGTATCGGGCACCCAGATTTGGATGGGGCGGAGGCCTGCGGCGCGCAATTGCGCGCGATGCTTCTGTACTCGCATGGCGCCTGACATGCTCATGATATCGGCCTCCTCGTTACATGTAGCATGAATGTTGTCGCAGGAAGGGTCAAGATCGGCATGGGCAGACCTTCTTGCGGTTGCCGGTGATCCCGCACCTGAAGAGCACCGGCACGGGGCTGGTCGATGTGGATAAGTTTGAGCTGGTGGCGGCGTGAAGGGGGGCGGTTGCCCCATCAAATGACGCCGTGCTGAATGCTCAGCAGGCGGTTGAAGATGGATTGGAACTTCTCGACATCCGGTGTCACCTCACCGCGCTCGATCGCCCGCTTTTGAAGCTGTAACTCGGACTCTGTCCAGATCAGGCGCCGGAATTCATTCATCAGGCTGCATTCATAGACCCATGCATCGGTATGGTCGACAGTGGGGGTATCGCTGTGGGCGCTGACCGTCACCGGAAAAGGAAAAACGGCAAACGCCTTGAGCATATCCTTCATGATCATGTGCCGCAGGACGACATCATAGGCGACGGATACTTCATCGACATTGAATTGTTTGAATATTTTGATCAGTGAGGCCTTATTGACAATATAGGCGCCGGCACCCGTAAGGGCGAAGCGGTCATGAAGCCAGTTCATATTTACAATGACTGAACTATTGTCATTCATCGCGCAGCTTTGCCTTAATGAAAAGAAGTAGGGCATGTCGATGGCGCGGCCAATGATCAGGTCGAGGAAGATGATATCCCAGCTATCGGCAGGCAACTGGTTGACCGCCAGATTGACCACATTTTCTGCCGTGCTGGAGAATTTGGCATCATCCTCGGCGATCAGAAGATGTGCCCCCCAGCCATTGCTGATGGACTGCCACATGCAGCCAATATGGCTGAGCCAATTGCCCTTCAAGTTACCGGAGGCGGAACCGGGCATCTGCGCGACCTGTTCGGAATTTGCCTGCACCGCGGGAAAGCGGCGCGCCCGCCAGGCACTGGAAAAATTGGCGTCCCGGATATTTTGTTCCAGGCTTTCCCGCCGTTCCGTGGCGCGGTCCAGATTAATGTAGATCAGGTCAATTTCTGCCATAACCCGCGCCTTGATTGTTTGCGCCATACTGGTGGCGGGATGTACTTGCGTCAACGCGCATGGTCAGGGATCGCCTGGGATGCGTTCGCTCTTTCCGGGCCTTTCAATGAATGGGTGGCGGTTTGGCATATCATAGCCGCAGCCCGTTAAGATTGCAGGATGATGATCTTTCGCTTCTATGAGGATTTCCCTCCGTTCCTCGACTTGCTATGGTGGCGTCATTCGCCAGCGGGTTAACGGGCCGGTTACAGCAATGTCCTTTGATCGGTCGCACTCTGCGCAATCGTGGAACAAACGGGCGCGCTGCATCGCCGCCCTTCTGGTTGCCATACTGGCAGCGCCGATTGCCCCGGCCGCCGACTGGTCCGCCTTTTCCGAACCCCTGTTCGAACGGTTGGGCCGCGAACAGGGGCTGCCCAATGATGTGGTGGGTGCCATCGCGCAGGATCGGGCGGGGTTTGTCTGGTTTGGGACGGGTGGTGGGCTGGCCCGGTTCGACGGCCACCGCTTCCGCCATTACACCAGCGATCCCGGCAATCCCGACAGCCTGCCCGACAGTTATGTAACGGCCCTGCATGTCGATCCCAAGGGCGTGCTGTGGGTTGGCACCAATGCCGGCGGGCTGGCGCGCTATGACGCTGCCGCCGACCGGTTTGTGCGCGCCAATGAAGGGCTGCAGAACCTGTCCATCCTATCCATCCTGACCGATGCGCAGGGGCGGTTATGGACAGGTACGGTGGGCGGGGTACATGTCCGCGACCCGGCCACGGGCACGGGCCGCTTCTACACGCGGCGCGGGCCGGAACCGGACAGTCCACCGCTGGATCAGATCCGTGACATGGTTGAATTGCCCGATGGTGGCCTGCTGCTGGCCAGCGGGCGCGGGCTGGTGCGGTTTGATCCGTCGGGCGATCTGGCCACGCCTGTCTCCCTGGGCGGTATCGTGCCCGCCGACGCACCGATTCAGGGGCTGCTGCGGGATGGCAAGGGCCGGCTGTGGGTGACGGGGGAGTTCCCCGGTGTCGCCATGTGGGACCCCGCCACGGGGGAGCAGAAACTGTTCCCCCTGCTGGGCGATGGCGACCCGGCCTCCGCCCCCGTGGCCAAACACGCCCTGGCCGAATTGTCGCCCGACCGGATCGTCATCGGCACGCAAGGGGCCGGTCTGGTGGAACTGGATGTGGCAACGGGCAAGGTATTGGTCCGCCGCAACGACCCGACCTTGTCCAGTTCGCTGGTCGCCAGCGATGTGCGCGCCCTTCTGGTCGACCGGTCCGGCATCCTGTGGGTCGGCACCTGGGGCGGCGGGGTCTGCCGCCGCAACCCGCAGACGCAGGCGGTACTGTCGGTTCCCGCCTCCCATATCCGCGCCGACCGCCTGTCCGACCCGCAGGTCCGCAGCCTGATGCTGGCGCCCGATGGCCGGCTTTGGGCGGGGTTGCAGGCCAATGGCATCGACATTCTGGACCCCGGCACCGGGACGCGCGACGGCATCCGCCCCGGCAGTGGCGGGTTGCCCGACGGGGCCGTGCTGGCGCTGGAAATGGCGTCCGACGGCACCACCTTCATCGGAACGCAGCGGGGCCTGTTCCGCCGCCGCCCCGGTCAGGCGCGGGTGGAGCCGGTGGCCCTGCCGCCGCCCGCGCCCAATGCGGCGGTCTGGTTCCTGATGCGCCAGGGCGATACGCTGTGGATGGCGGCGGATGGCCTCCTATCGCTCGACCTTGCCACCGGCGCCATGAAGGCTGACCGCACCAGGCTGGGCGATGCGCGTTCCCTGATCGATAACCGTCTGCGGGTGCTGGCACCGGGTCCCGATGGCGGGCTGTGGGTGGGGGGCAATGCCGGCCTGCATTACCGCGATCCCGCCGGCGGGTTTCAGCGTATCCGCAATGACCCGGCTGATCCCGCTTCGCTCTCCCACAATTTCATTACCGCGATCCTGACCGATGCCAGGGGCCGTGTCTGGGTCGGCACGCTGGGTGGCGGCCTGAACATTATGGAGGCCGGGTGGAAGCCGGGGCAGCCGGCGAAGTTCCGCCGCCTGGGCCTTTCCGATGGCCTGCCCACCCTGCTGATCAATGCCTTGCGGCAGGATGCGGCGGGGCGCATCTGGGCATCCACCGATGCCGGTCTGGCCGTGATCAATGGCGATAACCTGTCTGTGCAGGTGCTTGGCCGGCCTGACGGCGTGGGGGTGGGCAGTTTCTGGGCCAATTCCGCCACGATGGACGGTGATGGACAGATGATGTTCGGCGGGCGTGACGGTCTGGTCGTGGTCCGTCCCGACCGGTTGGACGCGTGGCGGATGCTGGCGCCGACGGTGGTGACGGAACTGCGCGTGGATGGCAAATCCGTGCCGTCCGACCCCTTCAACCTGCCGGCCCCGCCGACCCTCAGCCTGCTGCCGGATCAGCGGTCCTTGTCGGTGGAATTTGCGGCCCTGGATTACACCGCCCCCGATCGCACCCGCTTCCTCTACCGTCTGGATGGGTTTGAGGAACAATGGGCGGCGGGCGATGGCAATCACCGCCATGTCGCCTATGCCAACCTGTCGCCCGGCTCCTATCGGTTGCAGGTGCGGGGCAGCAACCGGGCCGGACTGTTCGCCGAACAGGCGCTGGTGGTGCCGGTGACGGTGCTGCCCGCCTGGTATCAGACCTGGTGGTTCCGGGCCCTGGCCCTGCTGTCGTTGCTGGCCCTGGCCTGGGGGGCGGTGCAGTTGCGCACCCTGTCGCTACGCCGGCGCCAGCGGGAGTTGGAACGCGAGGTGGCGGAACGGACCGAGGTCATCGCCCGGCAGAAGGATGAGTTGGCCGGCGCCCTGGAGGATTTGCGCGCCACCCAGGACCGGCTGGTGCAGGAGGAAAAGCTGGCCAGCCTGGGCCGCCTTGTCTCTGGTGTTGCGCATGAGTTGAACACGCCGCTGGGCGTGGCCATCACCACCTCCACCTTCCTGACAGAGGAGATGGGGGGTGTGTCCACCCAGGTGGAGGCCAAGGCCCTGACGCGCGGCGCGCTTGCCGATTTCCTGGCCACGGGGCGGGAGGCGATGGGGGTGTTGCAGGCCAATTTGCAGCGCGCGGCCCGACTGGTGCAGAGTTTCAAGCAGGTCTCGGCAGAAGAATATGCCGGGCCGAAGCAGCGTCAACGCCTGTCCACCCTGGTCGCCGAAGCCGCCGCCCCCCTGCAGCCTCGGTTCCGGGATGCGCAGATCGCCTTTCATATTGACGGTGTGAAGGACCTGACCGCCCTGGTGCAACCGGGCGCCATGGTCAATGTCCTGACCAATCTGATGCTGAACGCTATCCAGCATGCCTGGCCGGCGGGGCAGGGCGGGACCCTCACTGTCACCCTGTCGGCCATCGCCGACACGGCCATCATCACCGTCGCCGATAATGGCCGGGGCATGGATGATACCGTGCGCGCCAAGGCCTTTGACCCGTTCTTCACCACCAGCCGGGAGCATGGCGGCACCGGCCTGGGCCTGCATATCGTGCATAATCTGGTGGCGGGTCCGCTTTCCGGCTCCATCGTGCTGGAAACGGCCCCCGGCCTGGGCAGCCGGTTTGTCATCACCTTGCCGGGGGTGGCAATGTCGGACGCGATTTTACATGCTTATTGAAGAGCTATCTCTTTAATACTTAGGGTTTTCTCTCAATGTATTCGACTGTTATTTTAAATTATATTAAAATTTATTTGAATCACTAAATTCAGAATACGATAGAGTTCAAATTTTTATGATCAAAAGTCTTAATATTATTGCATATGGCTCATACTCTATATTCGTGTTTGGATGATGGGAAGTGTAATATTAGTGGTGTGCTCTGGGCGTATCTCCGCTATACCGGAAGGCGAATAATCACATCAGCATGGCACCATACCATGACCACCGCTCCAGCCGAAATCATCATCGACCTTTCAAAGCCACAGGATGTAAGACGGCTTAAATTCAACGAGATCGTGCAGCGGCGGGCTTTGGAGCGCTTTGCCAGCCTGCTGCGGCAACGCATTCTGGATGCTCAGGCCCGTCTTGACTATAACATAGCCGATGAAGAGCTGGTGGATGCTGATGGTACACCACTTTTTATGGATCGTCGCCACAGCACGATTACCATTCATGGTGGGAGAGGTAGCGGTAAGACGTCATTTATCCGTAATGCCTTGGCGTTGCTGGAGCGTGGTGAACTGGATGAGGCGCTGGGCTCCGATGGCCACCAGCTTAGCCGGTCGGTGGTGCGGCTGGGTGTCGTCGATCCGACCTTGATCGAGCGGAAAGAACATCTGTTCGTCATTATCGTGAAGAAGGTCAAGCAGGCGGTCGAGGCCCACCGCGAGCGATATGGCGATGGGGATGGCCGGCGCCGTCCCAGCTATCGTGAGTGGCAGGAGGCGCTGAAGGCGTTGGCCAAGGGCATGGTGCTGCTGAAGGACATCGGTACCGATCGGCCGCTTCACACCGATGCCTGGGAGGATGCCGTCTATGTCATGCAGCAGGGACTGGACAAGGCGGGGGCAGGCAAGGGGCTGGAACGGGAATTCCACGAGTTCCTGATCGTCAGCCTCAAGTTTCTTGAAAAACGCGCCTTCATTCTCGCACTTGATGATATTGACACCGACTTCCGGCGCGGCTGGCCCATTCTCGAAATGCTGCGCCGCTACCTGACCTCGCCCAACCTGATCACGATCCTCTCTGGTGACATGGACCTTTATGCCATGCTGGTCCGAGGCCGGCAGTGGAAGAATTTTAGCGAACATTACCCAAGCTATGATGAACCGGAGAAGGCCGGAATCCGGGAGATGGTCAATCACCTGCAGGGCCAGTATCTGCTCAAACTCCTGCGGGCTGATAGTCGTATTGGCTTGCTACCGATGAACAGGCTGATGGCCGATCCGATACGTGTTGTTGCTACCAGTGGTGGAGGACCAGAAACGCTGACAGCTTTCATGGAACTGCTGGTGGCGCAGGGATTTCGCATATCCCGACGTTACACGCGTGAGGTCGCCGAGCTGATCCTGCGTCAACCGTTGCGGACAGTGCTGCAAGTTTTACAGCGCTTTAACCCCACTCTTGATACGCTTGATTCATTTGATGAGCAGGCATTGCCGACGGTATTCACGGATTTGCTGCTGCGCGTAGGGGTGTCGCCGGATGCGTTGAGTGCAGCGGATGGTACCGGCGTATTTTCAATACTGGTGCAATTGCTGACCGAGCGGGGGCTTTGGGCAAATGGTCACTCGCTATATCCAAATCAGGAAGTTGACGAGTTGGATCTCGTCCTGCTGACCTTGAATGTATGGTTGACCTGGAATTTCCGGCGTCGTCCCGGCCTCGCCGTCCACTACGGGATCAGAATATGCTTGGCGCATGAACTGCTGACCGCGCGGCTTCCGGAAATGCTCGCCGGCACGGGGCACAATGATCTGCTTCGTGGCTTCATCTCTTACACGGGCTTGTCGCGCAGCCAATCATTGAGCGGTATTGCTTCTCGCTTGATCGTAGGTTCTTTTGGTAAGGATCGCACCCAACGCCTAGGTGCAGTCCAAGTATACAATAGAAGTGCAAGGGGCGCTTCAAAATTGGCGCTTGCTATCCATGGAGTGGAGCCGTTGGCAACTCAAGATATATTGAAGTTTTCGCCCAGGAAATCCCCAGGGTATTTTTTCATAAAAGGAGTGCAGGAGATTTATGAATTGGCATCATATAATGATATAAATATACTTAGGTATAGTATAATAGGAAATTATTATAATGACTCGGATTCTATGCTTAAAAGCGTTCAGAATCATGTTGACAAATGGGTGGCTGGGCTTCCGGTGTTGCGTGGCATGCGCACGAGCGGGGAGAAGCCAACCTATTTCAGTATTCATAGGCTGATTGCGGTCATGGGGCGTCTCTTGGATTTACCCGCGCACTGTACGGAGACTGACATTATTAACATTCTGCGAGAGGATGGATTAACACGATCTTACCCCTTGCCTGTAGGGGATGCGGGAGGGATTTTGACTGGTGATGAAGGCGACCCGCAAATTGTCCTGGATGACGAATTGTTTTCTGGAAGCGCCACTGACCACGATCCGGAGAATATCGAAGAATTGGATAATTTTACGGTGATAAAATTGCTACGTGAGTGGGTGAATAATGCAAATTTGGCGGGGGAGGATTTGTTGCCGCCGGATACACATGCTCGTATCTATGCGCGTTTTATGAATAGTCTGTCGAGCATAGATGAAGATACAAAGTCCAACAATTTTTATCTCGGCGAATTGATGCATCGCCACATAGTTGCATATTTGAATTCGGTGCTTGTTGAAGAAGCGCTTCATAGAAAGGGACTGGGGGTCGTGACCACGAAAAATCCTATAAATGACGATGAGATTTTTAAAAGAAACCTATCAAAAATAGAAGGTCTTTCATATTTTACTCGCATTTGGTCTTTTCCTATTTGGGGATTTTTTTTAAACACAAGATCAGATATATTTGAAAAATACCCGCTATGCGCCAATAGTATTGACTCATATTATAAAATATATTATCATGTCAGGCAGCTTCAGTTTCATTTAGATCAAGCTGGCAACGATGGCGAGTTGAGCACGCACGTAAATTTTGAAAATTTATATGATTTATATAACTCAATACCAGTGATCCGATCCAGCACTCCCTCATCAGCGCCAGATGGGGCTACGCCGTCTGATGCCTCAGGTCGTCGCACCCGTTCCCGTCTTTCGTCTTAAGCCATGGCTACCGAGGTCCTGCGCCATCTGCTGTCTGATACGGAAACGCTGGCTGATTATCGGCGTGGCGAGGCCCCCAATGTCGCTACCGTTCTGCGCAGGGCGTTCCTGCGTGAGCGGGAAGGGAACCCGTCATTGCCCGATCAGATTTATCGCGGTTGGCGACAGCTTCGGGTCGGGGCCGATCATGAATTGCCGGGTGTTCAGGCGGTGATACTGCGCCTGTTTGATACTCTGGCCGATCAGTACCTGCATGTACGGGATGGGCGCGTGTATGCGCGGATGCAGCATTTCAGCGATTGGCAGACCGAACTGGCGCGTACTGCCCCTCTGCCATTTGCCGTGTACGCTCTTGTCAAGGCGCGGCTGCGGCCATTGGACGGCGGCAGTCGGGTGGCCCTGGCTACCTTTATGGAGCAGGACTGCGCGCAGTTCCGCCATACAGCACTTGTCACGCCGTTTCACCCGCCTATTCAGGATTTGATTCAGCGCGAAGGGTTGTACGAGACGCATCTTCACTTGAACGGTAGCACGGAGATCGACAAGCTCTGGCAGGTGAGTCTTCGCAGCCCCTACCGGTTTCGCCATAACCTGGATAGCAGTTTGACCTTCAAGGGAGAGGTGCCCATCCAGCGGGAGATGCTGCGCGAACTTTACGAGCAGGTTGAGCCTGGCTTGACGCCGCCGGAGATGGGGGCCCGGCTGGATATGGCACGGCGTCTGCGGTTGGCCATGTCCGTAAGTGTCACGGCTTTGGCGCGGGAAGTGCCGGTGACCGCGTTCATGCCTAACCAACGATCTGTCGGCCAGTTGACCGGCGATCATGATCTGGCCCAGTTTCAATTCCTGGACGGAATGTTTCCGGGAACCTGGCACCCGCTGCATCGCCTCGCTCCGGGCAGTGATCTCAGTGATCTACAACTTGAGGCAGGCTTGTTGGGCGCCGTCCTGACCCGTCTCCGGGCTGGTCCTGACGAGTGGCTGGCCAGGGTCCTGCACTGTTATCTGTTGACATTGAACGCCACGCTGCTGCCGTTCGCCGTGCAGACGGTGGAACAGAAGGGGTTTGATCAGTTTCAAAAATTCACCTTTACCGGCACGCGCAATGATGCAGAAGGTGGTGACTATCGGGAACGTTTCCACCAACTTTGCAACGGTCCATCAAGCGATATTGCCCTGTTGGAGGGAAGATTTGCGCCACGTAGCAGCCTTGCTGAATCAGAACAACTGCTTATGGACATTCTTCGGGGATATGAGGGTTTTCTGCGCGATCAGGTTCTGGCTGTCGGAGGGGCCCCACCGATCGCCCGCCCGCGTTTGCGTTTGGGCGATCCACCTGAGCGGCTGGAGCAGCAGCCGGTCCGGCCCCTCCTGCGTCTGATCGCTCATTTCATCAAATCGGATGAACTGGCAAGGACCGACAGTGGTGGTGACATCCTTTGCCGGTTTCATGGCCTGCGCGGAAGGTTTGCCAGACAATGGCGAGTGTTGCGCACGCTGCGTGCGCAGCGTAGCCTCGCCAGACATTTCATCACAGGCATCGATGGTGCTGCCAACGAGATGCATGCACCGCCAGAGGTGTTTGCACCTCTCTTTCGTGCTGCACGCCGCAGCGGTCTGCTGCACTTCACCTTCCATGTCGGGGAAGACTTCCCGCACCTGACGACAGGCATGCGTGCTGTCCACGAGGCATTGGATTTCCTGGACCTCAGTGAAGGTAACCGCATTGGCCACGGGACGGCCATCGGCATTGATCCAGAACTTTGGCTCGGGCGCATGCCCGCGCGGTTCTGCATGCGAAAGCAGGATCGGCTGGATGATCTTCTGTTCATTGATGAGCAGTTGCTGCGGATAGGTAGCCGAAAGGCGTTGGCCCTGCTTCCCCGCATTCATCGCCAGATTGCCCAGCACTCCACGGCTATCCTGAATGAAGAACCGGAAATCCATCTGCTGCACGAAGCGTGGCGATTGCGGGGGCTGGACGCCAGGATGCTTTCCTTTGTGACTGAGACGGGGTTGAACGACCGGATCGACGCCGATGATATCGCTGAACTTGACTTGTTGCTTGATGCGCGGCTCAGAAACCCGCGCGTTTTCGATCTCTGGCGTCGCTATCACCGTGCCGAAGCGGTTCGTTCAGGACGCCAGTTCGTGGAAGTGGAGACTGGCGAAATCCCGCCGGCATTGCTGTGGGAGATGCAGGAACAGGTGCTAGAAGATCTGAAGCGTCGCGGGGTGGTTATCGAGACGCTGCCTACCAGCAATGTCCGCATCTCCCATTACCGCGACCATAGCGAACACCACCTTTTCCGTTGGCTTGATGGGGAAGGAGAGCGGCCCTTGGTTACGCTTGGCAGTGACGATCCCGGCATCTTTGCCTGCGGATTGCGTGGTGAGGCCATGCATATCGTCGCAGCAGCACGAAAGAATGGCAGGTCAGACGCACAGGCGGTGGATTTGGTCCGCCGTTTGAACGATACGGGTCGGGTTCATGCCTTTCTCTAGGCAGGGCCGCTCCTCTGCTTGCCCGCTTGCTCCTGACGCCGCCAGCCCATAAAGTCCGCGCCATCGTCACTCCAATCCCGTGAGTTCCCGTCCCATGCGTATGTCCAGCTACTTCCTGCCCACGCTGAAGGAAACGCCGTCGGAGGCGCAGATCGTCAGCCATCGTCTGATGCTGCGGGCCGGCATGATCCGCCAGACCTCGGCCGGCATCTATGCCTGGCTGCCGCTGGGCTGGAAGGTGCTGCAGAAGGTCAGCCAGATCGTGCGCGAGGAGCAGGACCGCGCCGGGGCGCAGGAACTGCTGATGCCGACCATCCAGTCGGCGGACCTGTGGAAGCAGTCGGGCCGGTACGAGGCCTATGGCAAGGAGATGCTGCGCATCACCGACCGCCATGACCGCGAGATGCTGTTCGGCCCCACGAATGAGGAGATGATCACCGACATCTTCAAGACCTTCGTGAAGTCCTACAAGGATCTGCCGCGCAACCTGTACCATATCCAGTGGAAGTTCCGGGACGAGGTGCGGCCCCGCTTCGGCGTGATGCGCGGGCGTGAATTCCTGATGAAGGATAATTACTCCTTCGATCTGGATGCCGAGGGCGCCCGCCTGTCCTATCGCCGGATGTTCCTGGCCTATCTGCGCACTTTCGCCCGTATGGGCATCAAGGCCATCCCGATGCGCGCGGATACCGGCCCCATCGGCGGCGACCTGAGCCATGAATTCATCATCCTGGCCGAGACGGGCGAAAGCCAGGTGTTCTGCGATAAGGCTTGGCTGGACATGGACGTGCTGGCCGACAATCCCGACGCCAATGGCGATCTGAAGGATTTCTTCACCAAATACACCTCCATCTATGCCGCGACGGAGGAGATGCACGACGCCGCCAAGGCACCCGCCGATCTGGTCACCGCGCGCGGGATCGAGGTGGGGCACATCTTCTATTTCGGCACCAAATACTCGGCCCCCATGGGTGCTGTGGTGACCGGCCCCGACGGGCAGCCGGTGACGGTGGAGATGGGGTCCTACGGCATCGGCGTGTCCCGCGTCGTGGCGGCGCTGATTGAGGCCAGCCATGACGATGCCGGCATCATCTGGCCCGATCAGGTGGCCCCCTACAAGGTGGCCCTGATCAACCTGAAGGCCGATGACGAGGCCTGCCGCAGCACCTGCGATGGTCTCTATACTCGCCTGCAGGATGCCGGCTTGGACGTCATCTATGATGACCGCAACGAACGCCCGGGTGCCAAGTTCGCCGACATGGACCTGATCGGCATCCCCTGGCAACTGACCATCGGCCCCCGTGGCCTGAAGGCTGGCACAGTGGAACTGAAGCGCCGCGCTACGGGCGAAAAGCTGGAACTGCCGTTGGAAGAAGCGCTGGCCAAGGTGATGGTGTAAGCGGCCAGGCCTTGTTTGAACGGGAAGGGGCGGCCATCGTGCCGCCCCTTTTCTATTGCAAGCTCGACAGGGGAATGGGCCGGTGCGAACATCAAACTCAGTCAACGGAGGGTGTCATGTTAGCCATTGCCATCGACAAGCTGACCACCGCAGAAAAGTTGGAACTGATCGAGCGCTTGGTAGATAGCCTGGACCCCGATGAACTGCCCCTGCCAGACAGTCACCGGAGGGAATTGGAGCGTCGGTTGGCCGATATTGATGCCGGTCGGGTTGAATGGCTGGAATGGTCGGATGTCCTGGCGGAGTTGGAAACGCTTGAAGCCAACCCCCGCTCATGATCGCGATATCGCGTGCCGCGCAGGCTGACATCCGATCCGCCTATCAATGGTATCTTGACAGCAACGTCCAAGCAGCGAACCGGTTTAGGGAAAAGCTTTATCAACTCCTGCGGCTTATTGAAGAACGTCCGGCCCTGTTCGCCTGGGTATCGCCAAGGGTAAGGCGGGCACGGCTGCGATCATACCCGTATGACGTGTTTTTCGTCATTGATGCTGATGGCGTTCCCAGGGTTATCGCAATTTTCCATGAGCGTCGCGACCCTGCTCTCTGGCAGGCACGACAGTAAGGGGCCGGTTCTACCGCCCCGGCACCCGGAATGCCGCCCGCGCCTTCGCCGCTTCCTCGCGGATTACGCAGCCCTCCGCATGATCGTTGACCAGGCCCATGGCCTGCATGAAGGCGAAGATCGTGGTGGGGCCGACGAATTTCCAGCCCTTCTTCAGCAGGTCCTTGGACAGCCTTGCCGACGTGGGGGAGGTGGAGGCCGATTGCGGAGCCCCATGTTCGCCCGGCGGCGGTTCGTGACGCCAGAACCAGGCGGCCAATGACCCTTGGACGGCGATCAAATCCTGGGCGCGGCGGGCATTGTTGAGGACCGCTTCGATCTTGCCGCGATGGCGCACGATGCCGGCATCGGCCAGCAGCCGTTCGACATCCGCCGGCCCGAACGCCGCCACGGCATCAATCTCAAACCCATGAAAGGCTGCACGGAAATTCTCCCGCTTGGCCAGGATGGTGCGCCAGGACAGGCCCGACTGAAACCCTTCCAGGCACAGTTTCTCAAACAGCCGCCGGTCATCGGCGACGGGGAAGCCCCATTCCGTGTCGTGGTAATGCGGAAATTCCGGTGCCGATGCACACCAGCGGCAGCGGGGGCGGCCATCGGGGCCGGGCAGGGTCTTGTTCATGTCGTACCCTCAGTGTTGCTGGGCCAGGGTGGAAAGCCAATCCCGCATCGCCGCCACTTCCCGCCGGATGAAGGTTTCATCCTTGAAGGCGGTGGCCAGCGTCGCCACCCCCTGGCTGCGGCCCAGCAGATGCAGGGCCAGTTCGTCGGCGCGGGCGCCATCATGGCCCAGCAGCGTGAACTGCCGCGCCAGCCAGGAACGGAACAGGGTGAAGATGCGCGCTGCGTCGGGCAACGCGGCATGGTTCAACTTGGCCAACTCGTTCGATAGGGTGCCGACGGGACAGCCATGGGCCATGATCTTCGCCTGATTGGCGATCAGGATATGGATGAAGCTGGTGATGCGCGCCGCCGGCCCGTCTCCCGCCGCTTCCCACGCGTCCAGCATGGCCTGGGTATTGGCCAGCCTCCGGTCGATGACGGCAGCCAGGATCTCGTCCTTGGCCTTGAAATGATAGGTCAGGTTGCCCCGCGCAATCCCCACCGCCGCCGCGATATCTGCCAGCGACGTATGGTCGAACCCGCGCTGATAGAACAGCGCGTCGGCGGCTTCCACGATCTGTGTGCTTGTATCGGGCATGATGATCTCTAGGGCGACTGACCTAAAACATAATTTAGGTCAACTGACCTATTGTCGTCAAGCGCCGCCAATTGCCTTAATGTGTGTACCGATGCCACCACCCTTCCGCCCCGGCCCCATTTCCGCCTATAAGCAAGGCTAAACCCACGGCACAGCCAACCCCGTATCCAGGGCCGCAATGATCTTCACCCCTTTTGAGCGTATGGTCGCATGGCGTTACCTGCGGGCGCGGCGGCAGGAGGGGACGGTGTCGGTGATCGCCGGCTTCTCCTTCATCGGGGTGGCGCTGGGCGTGGCGACCCTGATCATCGTCATGTCGGTGATGAATGGTTTCCGGGCCGAGCTGGTCAGCCGTATCCAGGGCGTGTCGGCCCATGCCGCCGTCAGTGTGGCCGGCGGCGGGCCGCTGACCGACTACGCCGCCCTGATGGAGCGGTTGCGCACCGCCCCCGGGGTGACGCAGATGATGCCCGTGGTGGAGGGCCAGGCGCTGGCCACCGTCAATGGCCGCGCCGTCGGCGTGAAGGTGCGCGGGCTGGCGGTCGCGGATTTTCAGACGCGGCCCATCGTGGGGCGTAGCGTTATCCGTGGCCTGTCCGACCTGGGCGAGGATGGGGTGGCGCTGGGCTTCAACCTGTCCCGGTCGCTGGGTATTTCGGCGGGCGGCAATGTCACCCTGATCAGCCCGAAGGGCACCGTGACCGCATTCGGGACCATGCTGCGGCGAAAGGAATTTCCCGTCTACGCCGTGGTCGATCTGCGCATGCCCGAACAGGATGCCAACCTGATCTATATGCCGCTGCCGGCCTCCCAGGCGTTTTTCCGCATGGGCCAGGGGGTCAGCGCCATTGACGTGTTCGTGGACGATCCGCGCGATGTGGACATGATGCGCGCCACCCTGTCGGCGGCGGCGGGCCCCGGCTTTACCGTCACCGACTGGCGGCAGGCCAATAAGGGGCTGGTGACCGCGCTGGGGGTGGAGCGGGTGGCGATGTTCGTCGTGCTGACCCTGATCATCCTGGTGGCCAGTTTCAATATCGTCTCCTCCATGGTCATGCTGGTGCGTGGCAAGGCGGCCAGCATCGCCATCCTGCGCACCATGGGGGCGCAGCGGGCGTCGGTGTCGCGCATCTTCCTGCTGGCCGGCACCTCCATCGGGGCTGTCGGCACGCTGGTCGGCTTTGCCCTGGGTATCCTGCTGACCGTGAATGTGCAGGCCATCGGTTATGCGCTGGGTCAGGTGCCGGGCATTGCGGGGTCACAGATGCTGTTGTTCCTGACCACCCTGCCGGCCATCATTGATTGGTCGGAGGTTACCCTGGTGGTGGCGCTGGGCCTGTTCCTGTCGGTGGTGGCCACGCTTTATCCCGCCCGCCGGGCGGCCTCGATGGACCCGGTGGAGGCGCTGCGCCATGGCTGACCGTTCCCGCATGTTCGGCATTCTGGAGCGCTGGATTGCCTTTCGCTATCTGGGTGCGCGCCGGCAGGAGGGGTTCATCTCCGTCATTGCCGGCTTCTCCTTCCTTGGCATCGCTCTGGGTGTCGCCACGCTGATCATCTCCTTGTCGGTGTTCAACGGGTTTCAGCGCGACCTGCTGTCCCGCGTGCTGGGTTTCCAGGGCCATGTGGTGGCCGTGGGCCAGTATGGCCCGTTCCAGGCGTCCGACGCGTTGGTGGAGGGGGTGCGCGGTGTGCCGGGCGTGGTGTCGGTGATGCCCAGCCTGGATGCGCAGGGGCTTCTCTCCACCCGCGACTTTGCCGGCGGCGTGCTGGTCAAGGCGCTGCGCCCTGCCGACATGGCCGCCCGCCCGGCCTTTGCCGATGCCCTGGTGGAGGGCACCCTGGCAGAGGGCGACGGCATCGCCATCGGCAAGCGCATGGCCGAAAATGGCCGGATCAAGCTGGGTAACCGCGTCACCATCCTGTCGCCGCAGGTGGATGCGGGCGGCGGCCCGCCCCGGTCGCGGGCCTTCACCGTCACCGGGATCGTGGCCCTGGGCGTGTCGGAGTTTGACAACACGCTGGTGCTGATGGACCTCGCCACGGCACAGGAATTCTTTCAGCTGGACGGCAACGTGACGGCGGTGGAGGTGACCTTCACCGATCCCGCGCTGGGTCCTGCCCGCATGGGTGATGTGGCGGCGCGCCTGCCCGCCGGCCTGCATGTCCAGAACTGGCAGCAGGTGAACGGCGCCTTTTTCAGCTTCATCGAGACGCAGCGCAATGTCGTGTCCCTGATCCTGGGCATGATCGTGGTGGTGGCGGCCTTCAACATCATTTCCGGCATGATCATGATGGTGCAGGACAAGGGGCGGGAGATTGCCATCCTGCGCACCATGGGGGCCGGTCGCGGCACCATCCTGCGCATCTTCCTGATGTCCGGCGCCTCCATCGGTATCGCTGGCACCGCCGCCGGCCTGATCCTGGGCGTCACCTTGTCGGGCCATATGGAACAGGTGCGGCAGTTGGTGAAGGCCGCCACGGGTGTCGATCCGTTTAATTCGGACATCTATTTTTTGTCCTCCTTGCCCTCCTTCACCGATCCGTGGCAGGTGGCGCAGGTGGCTGTTGCATCCGTGGCCCTGTCGCTGCTGGCCACGCTGTATCCATCCTGGCGGGCGGCGAAGCTGGACCCGGTTGAAGCCCTTCGATACGAGTGACAAATGGCTGAGATTGTCCTGCGCCTGACCGGCATTCACCGCTCCTTTACCCAAGTGGAAACCCCGCTGCATGTGCTGCGCGGGGTCGATGCCGCCATCCGGGCGGGGGAGATGGTGGCCCTGGTGGGGCCAAGCGGGGCCGGCAAATCCACCCTGCTGCATATCGCGGGCCTGCTGGAACCCGCCGACAAGGGCGGGATCGAGATTGCAGGCCAGAAGGCAGACGGGCTGTCTGACGCTGAACGCACCGCCATCCGCCGCGACAAGATCGGCTTTGTCTATCAGTTCCATCACCTGCTGCCGGAATTCACGGCAGAGGAAAACATCATCATTCCGCAGATGCTGGCCGGTGCCTCCCGATCCGCCGCCAAGGCCCGCGCGCAGGAGTTGCTGGGCCTGGTCGGCCTGTCCGCCCGCGCCGGCCACCGCCCGGCCAAACTGTCGGGCGGGGAGCAGCAGCGTGTGGCCATCGCCCGCGCGCTGGCCAACCGCCCGCGCTTGCTGATCGCGGATGAACCGACGGGCAATCTGGACATGCACACGGCGGAAAAAGTGTTCGCCCTGTTTGGCGATCTGGTGCGGGGGCAGGGGCTTGGTGCCCTGGTCGCCACCCATAATCTGGATCTGGCGCGGCGCATGGACCGGGTGGTGGAAATGCGCGACGGTCTGCTGGTGGCGGGCTGACCTATGGCACACCTGCCCGATATCGCCCTGCCTGCCGGTTACCGTGCCGATTGGGTGCTTTCCTATCATGGTCGCGACCCGGATGGGCTGTCGGAACGGGTAGTCGGCAATGTCATCACCAAGATCCTGGCCCCGGCGGGCCGGGCTATCCGGGTCGATATCACGATCCACCCCACCCATGCCGCTCTGACTACCGATCCCGCCGACCTGACGGATGCAGAGGTGGGCAGCCTGTCGGCGTCCGTGGCCCGCATGCTGGGCGTGTCGGGCGATGTATCGGGGCTGGAGGCGCTTGCGGCACAGGATGCGCAGGTGGAACGCCTGCTCTCGCGTTGTGGCCCCGGCCTGCGCCTGCCGCAGACGGCAGGGGTGTTCGAGGCCATGTGCTGGGCCGTGGTGGGGCAGCAGGTCAATCTGCGTTTCGCGGGGCAGCTGCGCCGCACCCTGATCGAACTGGCGGGCATCCCGCACGCGTCGGGCATGAAGGCGCATCCCACGCCCGCCGGCATTGCGGCCCTGGACCCCGACCTTCTGGGTACGCTGAAATTCTCCCGCTCCAAGGCGGCCTATCTGATCAATGCCGCGCGCAGCGGGATTGATTTCGAAGGGCTGCCCCATGGCGATGCCGCCACGGCAGAGGCGGCGATGACGGGGGTGAAGGGGATCGGTCCCTGGACGCGGGCCTATGTCCTGCTGCGTGCCTGTGCCTTTCCCGATGTCGCCCCCATCGGGGATGCGGGTCTGTCGGCGGCGCTCCAGAATTTCCATGGGCTGGACCATCGGCCCGGCCCTGCGGAACAAGACGCCCTGATGCGCCCCTTCGCGCCGTGGCGCAGTCTGGCCACGGCGCATCTGTGGGCAGGCTGGGCTTAACCTCTATCCCAGTTCGGTAATGGCCACCGCCCGGCCCTGGACATAGCCGTACAGGAGATAATGGGTCAGCGGGTTCATGTTCATGGCCGCGACGTTGGGATTGTCATCCAGATAGGTGCTGGTATCGAACCAGCGTGACGGGTCGCGCCCTTCCTTCCAGCCATAGGTGTTATAGTGGGTCAGGGCATCCATGCCCGCAGCGGCCACATCCTTGTTTGTGGCCAGATACCAGTCCGTGTCGAAGAAGATGTTGGGATCACGCCCCTCGCGAGCGCCATATTGCAGATAATGCTCCCACGCGCTGCGGAAGGCGCGCCCGACGCCGCTGACCTCTGCCACGTCGGGGTTCTGGGCCAGATAGAAGGACTCATCGAACAGCACCAGCGTGCCATCCAGCCGAGCCGGTGACGCGCGGAATTCCGCCCGGCCAACGGCCAGATAATGGGCTTCCCCGCTGGCATACTGGCCCGCCTTGACCATGGCCGCCACGTCAGGATAAAGCGCCAGATAGGCGGCTTCATCAAACTGTGTGGTGTCATAGGGGCGATAGGGCGTGTTCGGCTGCGGTGCGCGCAGCGGGATCGCGTAATTGCCCAGAACGGCGATTTCCACCCCGAACAGTTCGTCGATACCGTTGCCATTGGCCCTTGTATCGGTGACGCGGTAGTGGAACTGCCCCTCCGACTGCCAGATATCATTAATGAAAATCTGTCGCCCGATCATGTCGGCGCTGCCCGCGTAGCGCACAGCGTCGATGCCGCCACCACCCACGATCCGATCATTGCTGAAACTGCCGAGCAGCAGATCGGAGCCGGCGCCGCCCGTGACCGTAACGGGCTGGAAATCCTTCGACGTGGGGTCGAAATCCTGAATGAAATTACTGGCGGTCAGGGCCGTTGGGTCAATGTTGGAGAAGCGGATCAAGGCCCCTGGTGGGCTCTTGACATACGGGTTTTGGGACAGAGGATCGGCATTGACCATCAGCAGCGTGTCGCTGCCATCCTTGACCAGATAGAGATATCGGCCCAGTGGCGCGCCCGATTCGATATTCCACAGGTTCGGCATCACCCGCGACAGGTCGATCACGTCGGCGCCCTTGTCGAAATCGGTGATGGTCACCGTGGTGACGGGGAGGCCACTAAACACGGATGAAAGGCCGGCGGGCGCGAAACGGTCAGCCCAGGCGCCGCCGGTCAGGCTGCCCGCACTGGCCTGGATCACATCATCGCCGGCCCCGCCATCCAGGGTCGATGCGCCATAGGTGGAAATCAGCGTGTCATTGCCATCGTCACCAAACACAAGGTCGCCGCTGCCGGCATTGCGGATGATATCGTTGCCGGCACCACCGCGCATCGTGTCGGGCGATGCATCGCCGGTGCCCAGGGCATAGATCGGGTCGGAATACCATTGCAGGACATCGCTGCCATCGCCGCCTTCCAGCAGTTCTGACCCTTCCGATCCCATCAACGTGTCGCTGCCGGCCCCGCCGAACAACTGGCTGTTCATGCCGCCGCTGATCCGGTCGGCGCCATCGCCACCGTTGATGGTGGCCGCGACGCCACCGGTCAGTGCGTCATTGCCGTCATCGCCATTGATGACATCATTGATGCCGCCGCCGCGGATCGTGTCATTGCCGCTGCCGCCGGACAGGTTGTTGGTGCCGGTGGCGTCGGAAATGAAGTCATTGCCGCCATTGCCGCGGATCGTATCGTTGCCATGGCCGCCGACCAGCGTCTCCCCGGCATCGGTTCCCGTCTGGGTCAGGTCGGATTGGTCGAACCGGGTGGTGGCGACGATGCCGCCCGCAAAATTCCCGGCCACCAGGCTGCTGGCCTGGACATTGGCCAGGACGGCCAGGGTCCGCCCGGCCTGACCCCCACCCGAATCCTCGTCAATCAGGATATGGGTGTTGGCCCCGATCTGGCCCAGCCAGATATAGCGGGCCAGATCGGCACCCGGCTTGTACCCCAGCAGGGTGGAGAGGATGGCCGTCAGGTCCAGGGTGTCGCCGCCTGCGCCGGGCGTGAAATCGGTGATGAACAGTTCGGATATGGAATTGGGCGCCTGTCGATAGTCGGTGATGACAAACCGGTCGCGCCCGCCACCGCCCGTGGCCCGGCCACCCGCCATGGTCAAGACATCGTCGCCCATGCCGCCCTGTAGGGTGCCGTTCACGGCGGTCAGAATGTCATTGCCGTCGCCGCCCGACAGTTGGTCAAAGCCGGACCCGCTGATGATGGTATCGTTGCCGGCCCCGCCATCAAGGATGCTGCTATAGAAGTCGGGGTTCGATGAACTGTCGATAAGGTCGTCGCCATTGCCGCCGGTGACACTGTCATTGCCGCCGCCGGGGAAGATCACATCATTGCCATCCCCACCGCTGATCGTGTCGGCGCCCCGACCGCCGGTGATGGTGTCATTGCCATCGTCGCCCGACAGGTTGTTGCCTTGGCTGCTGGTGTCGGAGATGACGTCATTCCCGGCCCCGCCTGTGATCGTATCCGGGCCCCAGCCGCCGGCCAGCGTGTCGTCACCGTCGGAGCCTTGAAGCGTGGCGATTTCGTTATCAATACGGGTGGTTGGTTTGAAACCGCCCGTGAAATGCCCGCTATTCAGGGCCGACAGGGTCAGGTTGCGGAAGGTGACAAGTGTCTGCGTGGCATGGGTGGCACCCGCCCCGTCGCGGTCCAGGCGTAGCAGCGTGTCATTGCCGCTTTGTTCCAGCCACAGGAAGCGGCCAAACGGATTGCCACCCGTGTATCCGGTCAAGCTGGACAGGATGCCGGTCAGATCCAGACTGTCCCCGAATGTGCCCACCGCGAAATCGGTGATGGTGACCGACCATTCCTGTCCCTGGTCGGGATTGCCAAGCGCGCCGATCACAAACCGGTCGCGCCCGCTGCCGCCGCTGGCGATGCCGTCGGACAGGGTGATGATGTCGGCACCGGTGCCGCCGACGATGGTGCCGCGCTGTGCGGTCAGAACGTCATCGCCGGCCCCGCCATCGATTTGTTCCTCACCCAGGCTGCTGGTGATTGTGTCATTGCCCGCCCCGCCATAGGCTAGGTCGATATCGCCATAGGCGGCGGATGTCAGGTCGATGCGGTCATCCCCCGCGCCGCCATCCAGCGTGTCATAGCCAGCACCGCCGGTCAGGCTGTCATTGCCATCGCCTCCCGACAGGCTGTCATTGCCGGAAACACCCGTGATCGTGTCATCCAGGTTCCCGCCAATGATTGTATCATCCTGGATAGTACCCGTCTTGATCTCGCCTGCGGCCATTTCCACGCGTTCCCTTAGATCATCGCCTATTGGAAACAACATGAAATGGCTGGATTCTGTCAATGGACCCTGCCGCTCCCCCACCCGAAAGAGGCATGCGCGGTTGCCATAAATTCGCCCAGAGCCGGGCGCACCTTATCAGCATGAACGACGTTCGTTACGGACGTCCCGATTGCTGGTGAGGCTATCATGCGGTTGCGCGATTTTGGAAAACTGACGCTGACGGCGGTTCTGGCCCTGTCGCTGGGCACGCCCTCGGCCATGGCCGGCGACTGGGACCGGGACGGGCGCGGGCACCGCGACGACCGTCATGATCACCGGGATGACCGGCGCAATGATCGCGATGATCGTCGCGACGACCGCCGCGATGATCGTTACGACCGCCGCGATGACCGGCGTGATCAACATTGGGGCGACCGCGACTATCGTTACCGCGCCCCGCCGCCGGGCTGGTACGCCCATGGCGGCTATCCGGTCCGGCATTGGGACGTGCCGCCGGCCCGCCGCCGCGTCTACCGCGATGTGGTTGTCGTGCGGCCCTATGGCCATTGGTATTCCGGCTATGGCCGCTACCGCAGCGATGACGACGCCCTGTTCTTCCTGGGCCTGACGGCGATCAGCCTGGTGGCGCTCAGTTCCCTGTCGGAGGCGCAGCAGCGTGCGCATGAGGATGCGCAGGTCCGCGCCACCTTCGCCCCCATCGGCCAGCCCATCGTCTGGTCCGATGGCCGGGCGACGGGCGCCGTCACGTCGCTGCGTGAAGGCCGCGCCGCCGACGGTGCCTATTGCCGCGAATTCCAGCAGCAGGTGACCATCGGTGGCCGCACCGAGGATGCCTATGGCACGGCGTGCCAGCAGCCGGACGGGTCCTGGCAGGTGGTGAACTAGAGCGGACTTCTTTTGACTGGAGACGCGTTTTCTTCGTCATCCCGGCGAAAGCCGGGACCCAGCGTAGAGCGGCGTCCGCCGCGATATGAATCGTATCGGCGCTAACCGCGCCTTACGCTGGGTCCCGGCTTTCGCCGGGATGACGATAGGGGGTAGTTCCAGTCAACGTAAACCTGCTCTAATACCCATCCACTGCCGTCAGGCGCGCCTGGATTTCTGCCACTTGCAAGGGACCCCGGCCCGGCGGCACCGCCTCGCCGGGCTTGCACCCTTCATCCAACAGGAAGCGCAGCTTCAGGTCCGGGTGGGTGCTGTTGAAGGCATAGGCGGGCACGATTCCGTCGAACCACAGCATCCCGTCTTCGGATGGCGGCGCCTTGGGATCGCGCATGATCTGCGTGACGAAGGCGGGGCCGGTGGGCACATCCACCACGATGTGCCGCCCCTGATGGAAGCTGGCTTCCTTGATGCCGATGCGCAGAACCACCAGCTCGCTGGCTTTCGGGATGCGCTGCAGGGCCACCTTGCGCCAGGCCGGCTTGTCCGCCGTCACTTCTGTCACCTCGCCTGCGAAGACGGGCGGTGTCAGCAGCAATCCGGTCAGCAGCAGGGCGAAAGCGCGCATGGGGTCCTCTACCTTGACGATGAGGACCCCATGATGCGCGGGCAAAAACACGCATGCAATGTAAAAGTGGATCGACTATGACGCTCTTTGGTAGAAATTGGCGTAGTCACGTCAGGCAGATGGCCGACAGCCCGCGCCCATAATCCGGTTCCTGACGCAGGCAGGCGCGGCGGTAGCTGAAGAACAGATCCTCCCGCGCCAGCGTATCCAGACCGGTGGTTTCCACCTGTCCCAACCCTGCGGCCTGCAACCGGCCCAGAACATAGCCGCCGATATTGAACATCCAGTGATCGGCCCGTTCCGACGGGCGGAACAGCACGTCATGGCCGGGATCGGTGGACACGAACCGTTCGCGGAATTCCGGCCCCACCTCATAGCTGTCCCAGCCGATATGCGGGCCGATGCCGGCCAGGATGCGGGGCCGGTCGGCGCCCAGCGCGACCATGGCCGCCACCGTGGCCTCCAGCACGCCCGTCACCGCCCCCTTCCACCCGGCATGGGCCGCACCGATGACGCGGGCGACCGGGTCCACGAACAGGACCGGCACGCAATCCGCCGTCAGGATACCCAGCGCGATGCCGGGCCGGTCGGTGACCATGGCGTCCGCCTTGGGCGCCGCACTGTGCGGGAACGGTTCGGTGACCGTCACCACATCGGGGCTATGTACCTGATAGACAGTGGTGAGCGCGGAGGGGGGAACGCCCAGCAGTTCCACGGCGCGGGCGCGGTTGGCGGTGACATTGGCGGGATCATCGTTGGACCCGTATCCGCAATTCATGGCGGCCAGGATGCCCGTCGACACACCGTCGGTACGGGTGAAGAACCCGTGGCGCAGGCCGGGAACGGCGGTCAGATGGTCAAGCGTGATCATGCGCTGTCTCCGGTCGAACGGGCAAAGCCGGCGGGCGCGGGGGCCGCCGGATGGGTGATGGCGATGGCGCGGAACAGGCGGCCCATGCTGTCGGGCGCCGTCAGCCTTGTCAGTGCCGATTGGATATCGGCCTGCTGCGCCGGTGTGGCCCGCGCCGACAGGGCGGATGCTCGCGCCGCGATGCCCAGCGTCAGCAGCAACTCGCCCTGTTCGACACTGTGGCCCACACCCGGATGCGCCGTCGCGCCGGCCTGTCGCGCCGCCTGCGCCAGGGCCGTGAAATCGACATGGGCCGTCAGGTCGGCACTGCTGGGATCGTCCAGCACGGCAACGGGCCGATGGGCGCGCAGGGCCTGCAACGTGTCGCCGATAGCCGGGCCATCATAGCCATAATCGATGATCAGGGCGGCCCCGGCCTGTGCCGACAGCCGCCGCCCGATCTCCGCCGCTACGGCGATGCCCACCGGGCAGGTCTCTGCAACCGCGCCGGGCGGTATCTCCGCTTCCCGGTGCAGCGGCGTCAGCAGGGCGCCGCCAGGGCTGGGGTCGAAGGTGAAGGCCAGCTGCCCTGCCGGGTTCAGACCCACCTTGCGCTCGGCCCAGCCGGCGGGCGTGCGGATGAACTGCCGGATGGGCAGGGCGTCAAAGAACTCGTTCGCGACCAGCAGCATCGGCCCGTCGGGCACGCTATCCAGCCGGTCATGCCAGATGGGGGTAAAACCGGTCAGGGCCGCCGCCTGCCGCTCCCGCAAGGTGGGGCTGGTTTCCACCAGATGCAGGCGGATGGCCTCATGAAAACCCGGCACGCGGGCCGTGGCGCGCAGGGCGTCAGCCATCAGCGTACCGCGCCCCGGCCCCAGTTCCACCAGTTGCACGCGCTCCGGGCAACCCTGGTTGATCCAGCAATCGGCCAGCCACACCCCCACCATCTCCCCGAACATCTGGGAAATCTCGGGCGCGGTGGTGAAATCACCCCTGGCCCCCAACGGGTCGCGGGTGATGTAATAGCCATGCTGGGGATGGCCCAGCGCCTCGCCCATGAAGCTGGCGATGCTGATCGGCCCGGTCAGGGCGATGCGGCGGACCAGCAGGTCATGCAGCGCGCCCGTCATTTCTGGGCGGGTGCGGGGGCCGGCACCGGCGTGCCGAACGGCGCGCGCAGCACCATCCATACCCCGATGATCAGCATGGGCATGGACAGCAATTGCCCCATGGTGGTGCCGAAGGCCAGGAAGCCCAGCTGGGCATCGGGCTGCCGGAAGAATTCCCCAACCAGACGGGCAATGGCATAGCCGATCAGGAACGCGCCCGACAGGGTGCCGGTCCGCGCCCGGATATTGGGATTGCGGGCCAGCAGGAAGATGGCGATGAACAGCAGCACGCCCTCCAGCCCCGCCTGATAAAGCTGGCTGGGATGGCGGGGAAGACCGGCGGGGTCGGTGGGGAAGATCATGGCCCAGGGCACATCCGTGGGCCGTCCCCACAGTTCCGCATTCACGAAATTCGCCAGCCGGCCCAGCAGCAGCCCCACCGGTGCCGCACAGGCGACCAGATCGCCCAGCGCGAAGGGCGAAAATCCACGCCGCCAGGAGAAGAGCAGGATCGCGGCAATGACCCCCGTTAGCCCGCCATGGAACGACATGCCCCCATGCCAGACGCGCAGCGCCTCCAGTGGGTCATTGATATAGGTGTCGAGACTATAGAACAGGATGGAGAACAGCCGTCCGCCGATCAGGATGCCGCCCGCCGCCCAGACAACGAAATCACCCAGATCATCCTCGGTCGGGCGCAGGCCGCTATTGCGCGCCAGCCGGTTGCAGTACCAGAGCGCAAAGGCGATGCCGGCGGCATAGGCCAGCCCGTACCATTTGATGGAGATCGGACCCAGAGCCAGCGCCACAGGGTCCAGGTCGGGGAAGGGGATGGCCAAAATCATGCGATATCCCGTCACGTTCCATCCCCGGCGGGGAAGACGCGACCTATATAGAGGGTTGGGGATCATGACGGCAAGGCGCGGGGCGGACCCGTATCTAACGCCATGGACAGGGATAGGCCCTATCCCCATAATGCGGCGCTTTTTTGAAGGGGACCCGCCATGCAGGTGGAAAACAAGCTGTTCGATGATCTGGCCCGTGTCGCCAGTGGGGCCATGGGTGCCATCTCCGGCATCCGGGGCGAGGTCGAAGGCCAGATTCGCCAGCAGTTCGAACGTATCCTGGCCCAGATGGACGTTGTCAGCCGGGAAGAGTTCGAGGCGGTGAAGGCCGTCGCCGCCGAGGCGCGGGCCCGTCAGGAAGCGCTGGAGGAAAAGCTGGCGGCCCTGGAGGCCAAGCTTTCCAAGGCTTCCGAAGGCTGACACGGTCCCGGCCATTGCCGGGGATCACATCGGTTTTGTTTCACGAAACGGCAAGGAACCGGAATCCGGTTGCGCCTGCGAAATGGCGCTGGCACCGTATTCCTGGTGGTTCCAACGCCGACAGGGCCACAATATCTGGACACCCCGATATGTGGCCCGCCGCTTCGCCTGGGGGATGGCGCTGCGGCAGGGCATTTGGGAGTGAGGGGGACGGCATGACGGCCTTGAATATCGAGACCCAGGCATCGACGCATAATCCGCTGGACATGCTGGAAGAGATGGTTGTCGCCAACGAATGGCCCTTCGACCGCGTCTCCGAGGAGGAGATGGTGGTGGAGATCAATGGCCGCTGGTGCGAATATCGCCTGTTCTTCATGTGGCAGGCAGAGGTCAGTGCGATGCAGTTCTCCTGCCAGTACGACATGAAGGTGCCGCCGGGCCGCAAGAATGCCGTGGCCGAACTGCTGGCCGAGGTCAATCCCAAGATGTGGCTGGGCCATTTCGATGTCTGCCACGATCAGCATACACCCATGTTCCGGCAGACCACCCTGCTGCGCGGTGCGCGCGGGGCCAGCTCCGAACAGCTTGAAGACCTGATGGACATTGCCTTGTCGGAATGCGAGCGTTTCTATCCGGCCTTCCAGTTCGTGATCTGGGGCGGCAAGACCCCGGCTGAGGCCGTGTCCGCCGCCATCCTGGATACGGTGGGCGAGGCCTGATCAAGCCGGACGGGGCCAACGCCGTCGGGGATGAACCCCGCGACCCCGCCGGAAATAAGGGGGAAACACCGGATGAGTGCGAGTTTGCTGCTGGTCGGGTGCGGTAAGATGGGTGGGGCCATGCTGGCCGGCTGGAAAGCCGCCGGTGCCGCCGGTTCCGTGGTGGTGGTGGAGCCGTTCGGTGTGCCGCGTGGCCTGCCCGCTGACGTCCTGGTCGTCAAGGAAGCCTCTGAAATCCCGGCTGATTTCACGCCCGATGCCATCATTCTGGCGGTCAAGCCGCAGATGATGGACCAGGCGCTGCCCAACTATGCCCGCTATGCCGGGACGGCCCTGTTCCTGTCCATCGCGGCGGGCAAGCCCATCGCCTATTTCGAAAAGCATCTGGGTGGGCATGCGGCCATTGTCCGCGCCATGCCCAATACGCCCGCTGCCGTGGGCCGTGGCATCAGCGCCGCCGTACCCAATGCCAATTGCTCCGACGCGCAGAAGGCGCTGGCCCGTACTCTGCTGTCGGCGGTGGGGGAGGTGGCCTGGGTCGCGGACGAAACCCTGCTGGACGCCGTGACGGCCCTGTCGGGCAGCGGCCCGGCCTACGTTTTCCTGCTGGTGGAGACGATGGCCAAGGCCGGTGTGGCCGCCGGCTTGCCGCCGGACCTGTCGATGCAGCTGGCGCGCGCCACCGTCATGGGCTCGGGCGAGTTGCTGCGCCAAAGCCACGAATCAGCCGAACAGCTGCGCCGCAACGTCACCAGCCCCAAGGGCACGACCGAAGCGGCCCTGAACGTGCTGATGGCCGAAGGGTCGGGCGGCATGCAGGACCTGCTGACCCGCGCCATCGCCGCCGGCACCGCCCGGTCGCGCGAGTTGGCTGGTTGAAAACACTATATAGGGAGTAAGGTTGGGATGGCCGGACCGTTGAGCCCCAGTGCGCAGAAGATACAGAACCTTCTGAACGATCTGGGCCATCCCATCCATGTCCTGGAATTCGCCGCCTCCACCCGCACCTCCGCAGAGGCGGCAGCGGCCATCGGCTGTGATGTGGCGCAGATCGCCAAATCCATCATGTTCCGCACCCGCGACACGGGCCGCCCCATCCTTGTCGTCACATCCGGCAGCAACCGGGTGAACGAGGCGACGGTGATCCGTCATCTGGCGTCGGCGCTGGGCGGCGAGAAACTGACCAAGGCCGATGCGGATTTCGTGCGGCAGAAGACGGGCTATCCCATCGGCGGCGTTCCGCCCCTGGGCCACAATGTCCCACCCATCACCCTGTTCGACCGCGACCTTCTGAACTTCACCACCGTCTGGGCCGCCGCCGGCACCCCCAACACCGTCTTCCCCATCGCCCCCGACGCGCTGGCCAGCATTGTCGGCGGCGTGGTGGCGGAGGTGGTTTGAGGGCCGATCAGACAACGTTATGTAGCGCGGATTAGGCGCAAGCCGTAATCCGCGGTGCGACGGCGGGGGCTTTTCCGCGGATTACGGCTTGCGCCTAATCCGCGCTACGATGCTGACTTTCCCACCTGATTTTGCTAAGCTACGTTTATCAACGCCATATCCGCGCCTACCCCCATTCGGAGCCATGGGCTTTCGGCCTGGAAGAGGCCTGCCCCATGGAACAGGGGTATATTTTCTGTTTCACATGGTTGCACGAACCCGCCCCGGTCGGAGTGAACCTGTGTTCGTCTCCGAATGCCGGGGCGGTGCAACCGTCAGTGTCTTACTCCGCCGGAACCAGCCGGCGGGTCTGCAGCACGCGGTGGGTCTGGGTGCTGCGGGCCTTGTCGATGACGCCGGCCAGACGTTCGGCGGCACGCGACAGGCGTTCCGGCGTGAAGGCGGCATAGCCCAGGACCACGGCCCCCGGATCACCGGCGATTCCGGGTCCGCGCCGGCAGGCGGAGATGGCGGGCAGGGCGATGCGGGCCTGGGCGGCCAGGGCCGACAGGGTTGTGTCGTCCACACCGACTGAGGGGGACAGGCGCCCGACCAGATGCAGGCCGGAACTGGCCGCATCCACCGCGATGGCACCTGACCAGTGGCGTTCGGCGGCGAACAGCAGGGCTTGCTGACGTTCGGCATAGAGGCGGCGGGTGCGGCGCATGTGGCTGGCATAATGGCCTTCCACCAGGAAATCATGCACGGCCATCTGCTCGGGCAGCGGCACATGCATGCCCATGCGGGCGCGCAGGTTCTGCGCAGCCGACACCAGCGATGACGGCACGACCAGCCAGGAAAGGCGTAGGGCCGGCACCAGCGTATTGTCCAGCGCGCCCAGATGCAGGACGCGTTCATTCTCATCCAGCCCCTGCAGGGCCGGCAGGGGACGGCCCGTGTAGCGGTAGCCGCCGTCGCGGTCATCCTCCAGCAGCCAAGCCCCGCTGCGCCGGGCCCAGGCCAGAACGGCCATGCGGCGGCGCAACGGCATGGTGCCCCCGGTCGGGTACTGCCAGCCCGGCGTGACGACTGCCAGCCGCGCATCGGGCGCCAGCCGCGCGCCGCGTTCCGGGTCGATGCCGTCAGCATCCACCGGCACATGGGCGACATTGTAGCCACGATGCGCAAAGGTCAGCGCCTGCAGGGGGCAGCCCGGTTCTTCCAGCCAGACCGTGTCCCCCGCCGTCAGCAGCAGGGTGGCGACAAATTCCAGGCCGGACCGGCGGTCGGGCAGTATCAGGATCTGTTCGGGATCGCACGCAATGCCCCGGCTGGTCTGCAAATGACCGGCCAACACACGGCGCAGCGCGGTCCAGCCGCCGGACGTATCATTGCCCAGCAGCAAACCGCCGGCATCGCGCCAGCGCTTGGCCAGAAGCCGGCGCCAGGTGTCGATATCGAACTGGTCATAGGCCGGCGTGCAGGGCTCGAACGGCAGAAGCTCTGCCCCGGCGGCGGGTACCGGCACGGCGGGCTTAGGCGCGGCGGCCTGCGGCACGCGGGCGGTGTTATTGGGGGCCAGGCGCACGGCGGGTGCCATGGCATCGTCGGGAAGGGTGCGGCAGACAAAGGTGCCGGACCCGATACGGGCTTCCAGATATCCTTCGGATGTCAGCCGGTCCACCGCCGCCACGACCGTATTGCGCGACACGCCCAGATCGGCGGCCAGCGTTCGGGTGGAGGGCAGCCTTTCCCCAGGGCGGATGGCACCATTCACGATGGCGCCGCGCAGACGGTCGAACAGGCGCTGCTGAAGCGGCGTGCCGTCGGAACCGTCGAACAGGGAAAGCAGGGGGCCTTGGCTGAGTTTCATGCGTGGCGACCTCGAAGCGCTCAACCGGGTGTCATTCCGGACCTCGGGCGGAACGGCATCCCGTATCGTTCCGTGATTGGCGGGCAGGAAGGTGGTTATGCCGGCGGACCGGGGCATTGATGGGGTCGCCCATGGGTCCGCCGGCAAACCTTGGAGCGACCGGACAACCGGGGAAGGCCGCTCCACCATCACCGGCGACGGGGCTTGCCGGTGATGATCTCTGTCATGTTCCCTCATGCGCCGGGCGCCGCCATCCGGCGGCTTGGCTTACGCCGCATGGGCGGCGGGCCGGCGGTCGCCGGCCTTCCCCGACCGTGAACATGGTCGGGGAAATGGTTAGCTGACGATCTCGCCGGTGGCGGCGTTGACCTTCAGCGTGGCAAAGCGGATACCGTCAGCGGACTTCAGTTCCACCAGGAAGACGCCATCCTTTTCCCGCACGTCGCCGACGCGACCGAAGCGGTAATTGTTGCTCTTCATCCAGGTCTTGGCGATGTCGCGGGCCTCGGAGCTGGTCACGGGCTCGGTGCGGGTAACGGCGGCCGCAGGCTCCTTTGCCGCGACCTGTGCGCTGTCGCTGGCATGGGCGGCGGTAACGCCAAGGGCCGCGACAAAGGCGAGGGCGATCAGGGTGCGCATTGGTGCTTTCCTCTTCATCTCTGACTTCCGGTTGCCGGTTGTTTCCGGCGACAGGCTCATCTGAACACCCACGCTTTGCCGTTGCATGACGGGAAAAGGGGCTTTGTGAAACACTCTGTTTCCAAAGGCCCAGGACGTTACATTGTGGTAACAACATGGCCGTCGGCAGCCCGTCTGCCCTTCGATTATGATAGCGACATGACCGAGAGCAGCACCCACCTCCTGGTCGTCGATGACGACCGTGAAATCCGCGATCTGCTGACGCGCTATCTGACGCGCCATGGCTACCGTGTGACGGCGGCCAAGGACGGGCAGGAGATGCGCCGTTATCTGGCTGATCGCAATATCGACCTGATCGTCCTGGATCTGATGATGCCGGGCGAGGATGGTCTGTCGCTTTGCCGCGCCGTACGCGCCGATGGCGGTCCGCCCGTCGTCATGCTGTCGGCCATGGGGGAGGATGCGGACCGCATCCTGGGCCTGGAGATCGGGGCCGACGATTACCTGCCCAAGCCGTTCAACCCGCGTGAACTGGTGGCCCGTATCAAGGCCGTGCTGCGCCGGGCCGCGGCCCCATCGGGTGCGGCACAGGTGACGGCGGGCGCCATCAATTTCGCGGGCTTCACCCTGGATCAGGCGCAGCGCCGTCTGACCGACGCCAAGGGGGAGGAGGTCACGCTGACCGCTGGTGAGTATGAGCTGCTGGTGGCGCTGGCCACCCGCCCGCGCCGGGTTCTGTCGCGCGATGACCTGCTGGAGATCACGCGGGGCCGGTCGGCCGGTCCCTTCGACCGGTCCATCGATGTGCAGATCAGCCGTCTGCGCCGCAAGATCGAGATCGACCCCGCCGAACCGACCATCATCAAGACGGTGCGGTCGGGCGGCTATATCTTCTCACCCGAGGTGCCGGCATCATGAGGGCGCTCACCGACCGCATGTCCTATTCGATCTTCGCCGTGCTGGTCGGTGGCATCCTGTTATCCCAGGCCATCGCCCTGGGCCTGTACCGGTCCGACCGGGCGGAGGCCGTGGCCGATGCCGAGGGCGGGCAGCTTGCCAATTGCCTGGCCGGATTCGCGCAGGTGATCGAGGAGCAGCCGACCGAGGTACGCCTCTCCGTCCTGCGCGGCCTGAAGGAACGCGAACTGACGGTGCGGACCAGTGCCGGCCATACCGTCCTGCTGGACGTTTACGAGAAGCAGCCCAAGACGCCGGGCAAGCCGGAAATGTCCCCGGCTGTGTCCATCCCGCCCTTCGGCCTGCCCGTGCCGCCCCCGCCGCAGCCCAATGTGATCGAGGTGTCGCGGCAGCTGAAGGACGGCACCTGGATGCGCTTCCATGCGCCCGTCACGGCCACCGACGCCTTGCGGGAACCGGGCTTCATCGCGTCCCTGGGCGGATCGGCGGCGGTCGCCATCCTGCTGTCGGCCTGGGTTCTGGGCTTTACGACCCGGCCCCTGCGCCGGTTCGCGGCGGCGGCCAACCGGCTGGGCATCGACATGAACGCCCCCTCGCTGGACGAGGCGGGTCCGCGTGAGGTGCGGCTGGCCGCATCGGCCTTCAACAAGATGCAGCGGCGCCTGCGCGCCTTCGTGGAGGACCGGACCCGCATGCTGGCGGCGGTCAGCCACGATCTGCGCACGCCTTTGACCCGCCTGCGCCTGCGTGCCGAGTTCATCGACGACGATATCGTGCGCGACAAGATGCTGGAGGATCTGGCCGAGATGGAGGCCATGATCGGCTCCACCCTGGCCTTTGCCCGAGACGAGGCCGCCAAGGAAGCCATCGAGCCGCTGGAGCTGAACGCGCTGCTGGCCCGACTGGGTGAGGATATGCGCGATGCCGGCAAGCCGGTGGGCGTGACGCCGGCCCCGTTCTCCATCCCCATTGCGGGCCGTCGCATGGCGCTGCGCCGCGCGCTGGGTAACCTCATGGAAAACGCCGTCAAATATGGGCAGGCGGCGCAGGTCGCCCTGGCCGTGACGGGGGAGAATGTCACCATCACCATCGATGATGAAGGGCCCGGCATTCCCGAAATCGAGTTCGAGAATGTGTTCCGGCCCTTCTTCCGGCTGGAGGCGTCGCGGTCCCGCGATACGGGCGGCACGGGCCTTGGCCTCTCGGTGGCCAATGACATCATCCGGGCGCATGGCGGCGAAATCCGTCTGTCGAATCGGCCCGAGGGCGGGTTGCGGGTGACCATTGTGCTGCCGGTGGAACCCAGCGTGGCATGAATGATGGGGGTGGGCGCAATCACGCCCGCCCCCACCTTCGTCAAAACGTGTAGGACAGGCCAAGGCCGCCCATGAACTGGTCGCGGCTGCCATTATCCTTCACGAACGGGCTGTCGGCAGCGTCGCCCAGCAGGCGGGAATAGCCCGCGAAGCCCGTGACGGACCAGTTTTCGTCCAGCGGATGGATCATGATGGCCGTCAGCCCGGCATTCTTGAACCCGGCATCGGCCTTGTATCCTGTGCGCGATCCAGGCAGCACCAGCTGTGTCGGGTTGGTGGGGGCCAGGCGGTCCACGGTCGTGCTGAAATAGGAGTTCATGTAATCGTCGCTGGCCCAGGTCAGCGAGGGGCCGATCATCAGCATGGTGCGTCCGACCGGGTTCAACATCCAGGTGGCCGACAGCGTCGCCTCGGTGCCCTTGTGCCCGTCACCCAGAAGATCGGTGCCGACATCGACCGACAGCATCAGTTGATCAACCGTGTATTCCGCGAAGATATGGCCGACCGCCGTGTCGCCGACATTGCGATAGCCGGTCAGGGCCTTATCCTTCTTCGACTTACGCCCGCCATCGAACGCGACAGAAGCACCCAATGTCAGGTTATCGGTGCTGATCAGATTGGCGCCCAGCCCCTGACGGGACAGGAAGAACCGGTCATAGGTGATTTCGATATCAGGAACAGGCCTGACCTTGTAGTTGTCGGACCCTTCATATTCCGGCATCACGAAGCCGAACGTGCCCAACCGCACGTACCAGCCATCATCGTCGGATGAGGGCCGCTGGGCTAGGGCGCCCGAGGCACAGGTGAGCGAAAGCAGGGCGGACATGGCTGCCACCATGCGCATCCGCCCGATCGAACGGGTGTTCATTATTTTCTCTCCGATCCATGAAGCGGCACCGGCCCGTTGCCCCAGCCATCGCCGCGCCGGCACTGTGACAAAGCGCCCGAGCGGCAGATGTGACGGGCGTCACCGAAATGAACAATGCTCAAAATATTCATCTTTGCTCTTTCAGTGATGTTTCCCCGGTTCCCAGCAGAGAGTTAAGCCGATAAACTACCCGTCAATGTCGCTTGCGACTTTTCGTGTGACCAGGGCGGCCGTCGAGGCCTTGATCAACAAGGACGTTGCCGCCTGCCGGAGTTCAGGGACCATGCCCATCATCAACCGTATCGCCGATTTCCACGCCGACATGACCGCGTGGCGCCACCATATCCATGAGAATCCCGAGACCGCGTTTGAGGAGTTCAAAACCTCCGATTTCGTGGCGGAAAAGCTGAAGACCTTTGGGATCGAGGTGCATCGCGGCATCGCGGGCACGGGTCTGGTCGGCGTGCTGCATGGCAAGGACGGGCCGAACGGCAAGGCGGTCGGCCTGCGTGCCGACATGGACGCGCTGAACATGGATGAGGGCAACACCTTTGCCCATGCCAGCAAGATTCCCGGCAAGATGCATGGCTGCGGCCATGACGGCCACACGACCATGCTTCTGGGCGCGGCCCGCTATCTGTCGGAGACGCGCAATTTCAGCGGTACGGTCAATTTCATCTTTCAGCCTGCCGAAGAAGGGGCCGGTGGTGGCCGCCGCATGGTGGAAGAGGGGCTGTTCGACCGGTTCCCCTGCGACATGATCTTCGGCATGCATAACTGGCCCGACCTGCCCCCCGGTGAGATGGTGGTGAAGGCTGGCCCGATCATGGCCGGCGCCGATCAGTTCGAGATCAGGGTGGCGGGCAAGGGCGGTCATGCGGCCCTGCCGCACCATGCCATCGACCCGGTGGTCATTGCCGCCCATATCGTGACGGCCACGCAGACCATCGTCAGCCGCAATGTCAGCCCCATCGAAAGCGGCGTCATCTCCATCACCCAGATCCATGCGGGCAGCGCCTATAATGTCATCCCGCAGGAAGTGATCATGCGCGGCACCGTCCGCGCACTCAGCCACGAGGTGCGCGACCAGCTGGAAAATGGTCTGCGCCGCATCGTGGAGACGTTGCCGGTGGCTTTTGGATCCAGCGCCACGCTGACTTATCGCCGGGGCTATCCGCCCACGGTCAATCATGAGGGTGCCCCCACCAATCTGGCGGCCCGCGTCGCGGCTGAACTGGTTGGCGCCGACAAGGTTTATGACAATGTCGGCCCCAGCATGGGGGCAGAGGATTTCGCCTTCATGCTGCAGGAGCGTCCGGGTTGTTATGTCTGGATGGGCCAGGGTGGGGCGGCGCTGGGCTGCCTGCTGCACAACCCGGCCTATGATTTCAATGATGAGATCCTGCCGCTGGGCACCAGCTACTGGGCAAAGCTGGTGGAAACGGCGCTGCCGGTGGCGGCGTGACGCCATGATGCGGGGGATCGACGGGAAGGCCAGGGCGGCACTGACCGTTCTGGCCGTGGCGATGCCTCTGGCCCTTGCCGGCTGCGGCGGCGGGGCCGGGGCGTGGCTGGCGGGCGAAACGGCGGGTGCGGTGTCCGGCATGTCTGGCGATACACCACCGCCCCTGGCCGCGCGTGCCATGTGGCGGGCGGAAAATGCCCGCGCACAGTCGCAATCCTTCCTGGCGGCCCGCAATGATGCGGAATGGACGGCCCTGTGGGACTTGGCGGGCCGGTCGCCGCCCGGTCGCCTGCCGCCGGATCAGATGGCGCTGGGCGTGTTCTTAGGCACGCGCACGACCACCGGTTATTCCGTCGATATTCTGCGCCTGCGCCCCGAACGGCGCGACGGGCAGCGTGACCGGCTGGTGGTGGAGTATCGGGAGGTAACGCCCCCCGATGGCCTGATCACGGCGCAGGTCCTGACCAGTCCCTATGCCATCATCCTGGTCGACCGCAGCGACGCGGCGGTGCGATACAACCGGATGCCGTAAGGGGGGCGGGCGCGCCGCACCCCTTATTCCCCGGCGCCATCCATGACCACGCGGTTGCGACCGCTACGCTTGGCCTGATACAGGGCCGTATCGGCGCGGCGCAGCAAGGCGTCGCCTGATTCGGGCTTACCCTCGGCATCCAGCGTCCAGTCGGCCAGGGCCACGCCGATGGAGATGGTGACATCGATCTTGCCCACCGGTGCCGACACCGCGAACGGTTCCTCTGCGATGCGGCGGCGCAGACGTTCGGCAACGGCCATGGCCTGACTACCGTCCGTGTCGGGCATGACGACGACGAATTCCTCCCCCCCCAAACGGGCGACAAGGTCGAAATTGCGCAGGTTGCGGCTGGCGCGCTGCGCCACTTCCTTCAACACCTCGTCACCCACGCCATGGCCCCAGGTGTCGTTGACCACCTTGAAATGGTCGATATCGAACAGCAGGGCCGACACCGGCTTGTTATTGCCGCCCGACCGGTCCAGCAGGCGGGGCAGGTGGGCCGACAGGTAACGGCGGTTGAACAGGCCCGTCAGGCTGTCGGTCAGCGCCATGGACAGGCTGGCCTCATAATTGGCGCGCAGCTTGTCCTGATAGCGCTTACGCCGCACCTGGGTGCGGGTGCGGGCCAGCAGTTCGTTCCGGTCAATGGGCTTGATCAGATAATCATTGGCGCCCAGTTCCAGACCCTTGGCGATCCGGTCCATGTCCGTCTCGTCCGCCAGCAGCAGGATGGGGATCTGGCGCGTCTTCTCATGGCTGCGCAGCTGCGAGCAGAGGCGAAGCCCATCCTCGCGCATCAGCGTCAGGGAGATGACGATCAGCTCAAACTCTTCCGCCAGGGCCAGTTCCAGGCCGCCGGCGCAGGTGTCGGTGTCGGTCACCACGTCGCGGTCGCGGGCCACAGTCTCCACGATCTTGTCCAGATCGATGGCGCTGTCCTCCACCACCAGCACCCTGGCGGCCTCCGCCGTCTGCGTATGCACCGAATCGGTGGAGACCAGCATGCCCAGCTGACCCGACGTGCTTTCGCGCAGGCGCCATTCGTCGGTCATCATCTTCAGACGGACCAGCGAACGGACGCGGGCGAACAGGGCCACGTCGTTGACGGGCTTGGTCAGGAAATCATCGGCCCCCGCCTCCAGCCCGCGCACGCGGTCGGATGCGTCTGACAGGGCGGTCACCATGACGACAGGAATGTGCATGATGGCCGGGTCGGCGCGGATTTTCTCGCACACCTCGAACCCGTCCATGCCAGGCATCATCACGTCCAGCAGCACGATGTCGGGGTGCTGGGCATGAATACGCTCCAGGGCCTCCGGCCCTGAATTGGCGGTGACGACGTCGAAATATTCCCTGGTCAGCTTGGCTGCCAGCAGCTTCACATTGGGTAGAACGTCATCAACGACAAGGACCCGAGCCGACATGGTTCACACACCCACCGGCCTGGTCTTCCAAGCCGTCAAAGGAAACGTTGCACCGTCTGGAGAAACTTCGCGACGGAGATTGGCTTGGCGATGTAATCCTCGCAACCACCTTCGCGGATTTTCTCCTCATCCCCCTTCATGGCGAAGGCGGTGACGGCGACCACAGGGATCGCCTTCAGATCATCATCTTCCTTCAACCACTTGGTAACCTCAAGCCCGGATACCTCGGGAAGCTGTATATCCATGAGGATAAGGTCGGGGCGATGCAGCCGCGCCATGCGCAGCGCCTCCATCCCGTCCTTGGTCTGCAATGTCGCATAGCCGTGCGCTTCCAGCAGATCGTGGAAGAGCTTCATATTCAGCTCATTATCCTCCACGATCAGCACGCGCCGGGGGCGTGGTGCGGTCGCGTCTTCACCCTGGACATTGTCAACACTCATCGGCACGGCTTCGCCTTCCTTATGCTCACAGGGCATGATGCCATTAGACTGCGACAGTTCTTAACCATTCGTTACCATCTGACATCATCCACCATGCCAGCAGACCCGCCAACCCCCGTTTCCAGCCAGAGACCGGATGCCCTGTGCCGCGATTGCGGGCAGGCGCAGATGGCGGCCCGCCGCTGTGGTGCCTGCGGGTCGGTGCGGGTGGTGAAGCATGCGGAACTGCATAGCCTTTCCATCGCCCATATCGATTGCGACGCCTTCTATGCCAGCGTGGAAAAGCGGGACCGGCCGGAACTGGCCGACCAGCCGGTGATCGTGGGTGGCGGGCATCGGGGCGTCGTGTCCGCCTGCTGCTATATCGCGCGGCTTTATGGCGTGCGCTCCGCCATGCCGATGTTCAAGGCCTTGCAGCTTTGCCCGCAGGCGACCGTCATCAAGCCCGACATGCGCAAATATGTGACGGTCGGGCGTGATGTGCGGGCCCTGATGCAGGAGACGACGCCGCTGGTGGAGGCCATCTCCATCGACGAGGCCTTCCTGGACCTCACGGGCACGGAGTTGTTGCATGGCGGCAGCCCGGCGCGCACCCTGGTCCGGCTGGTGCGGCGGATCGAGACGGAGATCGGGGTGACCGCCTCTATCGGCCTGTCGCACAACAAGTTCCTGGCCAAGCTGGCCAGCGACCTGGATAAGCCGCGCGGATTCGCCATCATCGGCAAGGCGGAAACCCTGTCCTTTCTGGCCCCCCGGCCCGTGGGCATGATCTGGGGCGTGGGCAAGGCGCTGGCCACCAAGATGGAGGGGGAGGGTATCCGCACCATCGGCCAGATTCGCGAAATGGAGATGAAGGAACTGGTGCGCCGTTATGGCTCCATGGGCATGCGGCTCTACCATTTTTCCCGCGGGCAGGATGATCGCCGCGTCACCCCGCACAGCCCGATGAAAAGCATCTCCTCTGAAACCACCTTCAACACCGATCTGTCGGCGCTGGAGGAGCTGGAGCGGGAATTATGGCCGCTGGCGGAGAAGGTGTCGAAACGGATGAAGGCCGGGGGGCATGCCGGCCTGACGGTCACGCTGAAGCTGAAGACACCGGATTTCAAGCTGATCACCCGTAACCAGCGTCTGACATCCCCAACGCAACTGGCCGACCGTATCTTCCGCACGGGACGTGACCTGCTGCGGGCCGAATGCGATGGGCGGCGGTTCCGACTGCTGGGGATCGGCTGCCACGATCTGACCGACCCGCGTGATGCCGACCCGCCGGATCTGGCCGATCCCGGACAGCTGCAACGGGCCAAGGTGGAACGGGCCATTGATGCCGTGCGGGCCAAGCTGGGCGGTCAGGCAATATCCAAGGGACGCGGATTGCCAGCAGCCGGTGGCAAGGCCGGGCGTGAACCGGTGGAAGGGACCTGATTACTTGCCGAAGGTGAAGCGCACGCCGGCGAGCGCCGACCAGGTCTGGGCCGTGCCATGCGTCGCGAAATCATCTGTGGCGGTAAAGCTGGGCTCCCCACCGCGCACGTAGCGGCCATCGGCAAAGAAGGAGAAGCTGCCGCTGACCGGCACCGACAGGCCGACCACGCCCTGATAGGCAAAGCTATCGGCGCGGGCATCGGAATAGCCCATGGCCAGCCGTTCAGCCTCTGTCCGGGTCCAGCCCATGCCGATCCCGACATAGGGCGTCAGCCAGTCCGTGACCTTCATATTGACGCGGGCATTGGCCATGGTGCCCGGCGATCCGATAGCGCCATCGACGCTGGGTGCCGTCAGCAAAGCCGAATCGCGGTCGCGATAGGCATATTCCAGTTCCAGTCGGAGGCTTTCCATGGGATGCCAGTCGGTGCCGGCGGTCAGACCCGGATTGGCGTTGCCCAATCCATAGGTAGTGGCGTTACCCGCCGCACCACCAACATAGCGACCCGACAATCCCTGAAGATATGCGCTGGGCAGTTCGGAATCGGGCGCGCCCGCATCCTGCGCCAGGGCAGGGGCGGTGACGAGGCCGAAACAAACGGCGAAAAGGGCGGTCTTCAGCGACTTCATGACATCAACTCCGGACCCTTCACTAATAGCCGAGGTCGCATTTGCTGTCATGTCAGGATCAGGGTTAACGCGTCTGTGATTTCTGATCCTCTGCCATGTGTGTCAGTCCCGACACGGAATTTTATTCCCAGTTGGTCACGCGAAGACTTGAACTTGATTCAATCACTCCCCGCCCTTGTTCCGCGATCACCCAGGCGGGAGGGGCCCGGAGGCGCGCCGCTGGCCGTCATCCGCATGCGCAGATGCAGGCTGCCGGTCCCGAAATCCAGGGCGAATCCATCGCTCAGCCCCAGGACGTCCATACCCAGGATAAAGGCCGGTTCATCTTCCAATCCCAGGGCCGTGTAGGCATGGGCATCGACCAGTGTCGCCGGCAGTCCAGAGACGCTGACCGGGCCGATCTTGACGCGCGGCAGCAGGAAGACTTCGCCAACCCGCGTCTCCCCCGCCAGATTGACGACTTCGATATTGCCGACATGGCTGGCGGGTTTGCCGCGTTCCTGCAGGGCCCGCAGCAATACCGGGTTGAACATCGACCGCTCCGCCCCTGTATCGACAAGGCCGTTGACGATCATGCCGCCGATTTCGATGGGCACGATGACCAGCCCGGTCGGATGCACACGGCCCTTCACCGAATCATAACCGGTGGGGGAGTAGCGGCGGGATTGTTCGATCTTGATCTCGTCCCGGCGGAAGCTGACCGACAGGCGCTTGCCCTGCAGGCTGTTGGTTCCCAGTACCCCGCCGGCCCCCGACAGATCGCCGAAGGACAGGACCGGCGTCACCATATCCTCTGCCACGAACCGGCCCATATCGATGCGACCGACCTTCATGGTCGGCATCATCATGGGGCCCAACACGTCATGCACGCGCATCATATTGCCGGTGACCGTGACGTCGGCCCCCATGGCCATCCCCGGCACGGCGGGTACAGGTGGCGGAATGAAACCCAGGGCACGGGCGATATCCATGCCGATCATGGTACCCGAACAACCGGTATCGACCAGAAAACGGACGGGGCCATAGCCATCGACCACCACCGGGGCCAGCACGCGGCCCGCGCGGTCGGGCCGGGTTGGGATGGCATAGATGGGGCCGGGCGGCGGCGGGGGTGGGGTCATTTCCGCCAGTGCGGGGCTGACGCCAGCCAGAAGGAGAGCCAGGGTCTTCGCTATGGCCAGATGTCTGCCGGACAGATATCGCTTCATGACCGCCCCCCTTTGCCAGGCATCTTCCCGTGTGGATCGGAATGCCAATGACAGTTTAATCCAGAATGAAGCCAGTAAAGCCATTAATCATGGCATGGCTTGACCCGTGAAGGTCCGCTTTATCGGGGGTGCGCAGGACCAGCATTGGTGAACATATTTGCGCAGGTGCAATAAAGAAAAGGCCGAACCCAGAGGGTCCGGCCTTCGCTTCAATCGAACAGGATATTGTTCGTATACTTAATACTTTGTTAATTCGCCTTGGCGGCGGGTGCCGCCTGCGGTGCCGTCAGCGGCTCCTTGCCCTTCTCCTTCAGCACTTTCAGAATGCCGGTAGAGGCGGCGTCGGCTTGGGCCTTCTCGGCGTCCGTCGCCTCGTGCGAGAAGACGTTCAGCACGCGAATCGCCTGCTCCTGTCCCGCTTGTTTCGGAAGCTCAATGAGCTGCATGACAATGGCGACATGGATCTTATTGCCGTTGCTGTCACACGATACGGAGCCGGAACGAAGCTGATAGGCCGGCACTTTCTCAATCGCGCCCATGGCGGGCGTGTAGGTGCCCTCACAGCTCTTCTTCAGCTGTTCCATATAGGTGTCGCCGACCTTCGCGAAATCGCCGGCGGCTTCACCCATGGGGAAGCTGCGGACAGCGCCCAGAACCTTTTCACCGATCTGCCAGGCATAGTCACCGGGCCGCTGCTGCGGCGGGATCTTGTCAATCGGAATGGCGCGGGCGCTGGACAGGCCGGCATCGACCAGCAGCTTGGCCAGGGTCGGGGCAATGGCCGGTTCCGTCGGGGCCGGCAGCTTCAGCGTGCCGTCCTTGCCGCCCTTTACGCAGGCGGTCAGGTCGTTCATGGCCTTGGTGGTGCCCTTCAACTGGAAGGAGGCGGTATCGCCCGGCACCTCGATGGTCAGAACCGAACCCGTGGTCAGGCCCTTCAACAGTTCAGCATCATCACCCAGGCCGATGGCCAGGGCGTTGGGCTGGCTGACAACGGCGGCAACCTCGCGGTTGATCTTGCCGTCGATGGACATCTTGATGGGCGCGCGCTGCCCCGTGGGCATCTGGGCACCGGGGATGCCCAGCACCATCTGCGTCCGGTCGGCCGGATTGCGCAGCAGGATCAGGTGCAGATTATTGTCATACTCCACCGAGGCGCCGCACATCTTGAAGCTGCCATCGGAGAAGACCTGTGGCCCGACCTGCCATTCGCCCTTCGGCACGCCGGGCTTGGCCGGCTTCGGCGGGGTCACGGCGGCGGGCCGGGCGGCGGGGGCGCCCTGCGCGGCGGCACCGACGGTGCCGGCGGCGGGACCCTGCGCGGCGGGACGGGGCTGCGGCTGTTGCGGCTGCGGCTGGCCGATGGTTCCGGCGGCGGGACCACCGATGGTGCCCGCGGCGGGGCCACCCTGCGGTTGCTGCGGCTGCACTGCACCGGGCAGGATCAGGCCACTGCCCGCAGCGGGCTGCTGCTGGCTGTTTGATTGGGCGGCGGCGCCACCGGTGACGCACAGCGCAGCGGCGCCGGCAAGCAACAGGTGACGCAGGACGTGCGGCGCGGAAAACGACATGCTGGGAACCACGGGTAACAACCCCTCTGCACATTGGGCGGAGGGACCCTAGGCCGGTTGCAGCGCCAAGGCAAGGGGGCATATGAAGCGCCAAAGTACCAGCAATCGCGCGGCTGATCATCGTTTGAACGGTGCTCAGTCCCTATGCATCGCACCCACCAAAAAATTTTCATCATCCAGGTGGGGTAGGGGGGCAGGTGGCGACGTCATCTAAACATAACCTGAAGGGGTATTTTTGCGCTCGCACCCCTTCGGGCCCCTGTCGTATGTATTGAGGCGTCGGTCAGGGTGGCATCGGGGCGATGCGGTCTGTGACGGCGGGGCGAAGGAACGGGCATGCAGTACGAAGAGACGCGCCTGCGACATGCCGGGATCGGGGTGCCGGAATGGGCACGGTCCGACGATCCGCGCATATTGGCGCGCCGTTATGCCGATATGATGTTCAATGACCATGCCTTCATCCGCATGGCCTATCGCAATTTCCATCGCATCGGGCCGGACATGTACCGGTCCAGCCAGCCGACGCCGGGGCAGATGGATGTTCTGGGCCGCATGGGCATCCGCACCATTCTCAATCTGCGGGGCCGCCGGCCCACCTGCGGCTCCTACTTCTTTGAGGTGCGGGCCGCCGCCCGGCTTGGCATTGATCTGATCGATTTTCCGGTGCGGTCGCGCGATGTGCCGCGCAAGGAAGACCTGTTCGCGGCCCGTGACCTGTTCGCGCGGCTTGACGGTCCGACCGTCATGCATTGCAAGGCCGGCGCGGACCGTGTCGGCCTGATGAGCGTACTGTACCAGTTCGTGCATCTGGGCCTGCCGCTGGAACAGGCGATGGGCCAGCTTTCATGGAAATACGGCCATCTGCGCCAGTCCAAGACGGGCATCCTGGATCATTTCTTCGAATGCTTCCTGGCGACTGGCGGGCGCAGCGTCGATGAATTCTATGCCTGGGTCGAAAATGGCTATGACCCGGTGGCCATGAAGGCCTGCTTTCTGTCCCGCCGCTGGGCCAATGTCATCACGGACAGGCTGCTGCGCCGGGAGTGAGGCCGCAGCCCCTATGCCAAACGATCAATCTGCCTGGTCGTCAGGTTGCCGGGCACGATGACCAGCGGAATATCCAGGGACCCGGCCAGTTCCCCCGCCAGCCAGGAAATCAGCTTGCCCTTGCGCGCCGTCGCGGGGGCGGCCCCCACGACCAGGGCGTGGATATCGCCATCCTCACGAATGGCTTCCAGGATTTCTGACCCGATGCCACCACGCCTGAAATGCAGTTCCGCGATAAGGCCGGTCAGGGCCCAGACCTCTCCGGCCAGATCCTGCAGCAGGCTTTCCGCTTCTTCCCGCTGCTCCGCCTCCATGGTTTCCGCCACGCGCATCCATCCGTGGCAATCGACCGGCTCGCAGACATGCAACAGGGCCAGCAGACCGCCGGTATTGCGGGCCCGCAGGGCGGCAAAGCGCAAGGCGGCCCGGCTTTGCGGACTGCCATCGACACAGACCAGGAACTTGAACCGTTCCGCTGGCGCCGTCTGTTCGGACGGGAGGCCGGGGGATGGAACAGGCTGATCTTCCCGGCGGGGCCAAAGGCCGCCGGACATGGACATGAACATGATCGATCTCCTGTCAGGCAAGGCAGGCGATACGAAAGAAAAGCCAAAGGCCGGGATCAGCCCCGGCCAGCCACGTAATCCCGAAGGCTTTCCACCTCATGGGTATATTCCGCCAGGCGGAACTTCACCACGTCACCGATGGAAATGACGCCGACCAGGATACCGTTCTCCACCACGGGCATGTGGCGGAAACGCCCTTCCGTCATCCGGCTCATGACGGTCGCCACCGTGTCGGTCGGTGTGCAGGACACGACCTTGGCTGTCATCAGCGAGGAGACGGGCTTGTCCATCACACTGGCGCCATGCAGGGCCAGTCCCCGCACAATGTCGCGTTCAGACAGGATGCCCGCAATACCGCCCGCATCATTCAGTACCAAGATGGCGCCGATGCGGTTGCCATGCAGGATATGGGCGACGGTCGATACGCTTTCGTCAGGGCGCGTCGTAATGATGGTGGCGCCCTTGTTCTTCAGGATGGCAGACACATGCATAAGCGGTCCTCCCCTTCCTCTTTCGGGGTGTTAACCCCATGCAAATCAGGGAACGCGATGTTGCGCCGCACGCGCAAGCCTTATTCCACCACCCTGTCCAACCGGGCCAACAGCAATCGCCGATCGGGTTGGTTGATCCCTACCCGGTCGGCGATATCCAGGGCATAGCGAAGCTGTTCCGCCGCCCCCATCCGGTCACCCAGCCGTTCCAGCATGGCCGCCTTTGTCGCGGCGAACAGGGGGTAACGGGCAATCAGCCCATCGCCTTCCAGCGGGGCCAATGCCGCCAGTCCTGCCACCGGACCATCCCGTTCCCCAAGTGCCACCGCCCGGTTCAACAGGGTGACGGGGCCGGGCGCCAGCCGGGACAGCCGATCATAAAGCATCACGATATGTGGCCAGTCGGTGGCTTCCCAGGTCGGTGCCATGGCATGGGCGGCGGCAATCGCGGCCTCGATATGCCAACGGGTCTCGTCGGGGCCTGTCATGCTGGCCTTCAGATGGCGGAAGCCTGCGGCGATCAACCCCTGATGCCATGATCCCCGGTCCTGATCGGCCAGCAGTATTGGCAGCCCGTCATGCCCCTGCCGGGCGGGAAGTCGGGCCGCCGTCAGGCAGGTCAAGGCCGCCATGGCTTCTGCCTCCGGTCGCCCCGTCACCGGGTGGTCAGCCAGATGCCGGGCCAGATGCAGCGCTTCCGACACCAGATCCGCCCGGATCAGGTCCTCACCATCGCTGGTGCCGACCCCTTCATTGAACAGCAGATAGAGTGTGCCCAGCACCGCCTCCAACCGGTCTGGAAGCTCCCGACCGGCGGGGATTGCAAAGGGTACCTTCGCGTCGGCCAGCTTGGCCTTGGCCCGCGTGATCCGCTGCGCCACGGTCGGTTCCGACAGAAGAAAGGCGCGGGCGATCTGTGCGGTGCCCAGGCCGCAGACGGATTTCAAGGTCAGTGCCACCCGCGCTTCCACCGTCAGCACGGGATGGCAGCAGGCAAAGATCAGCCCCAGCTTCTCGTTCGACAGTTCGGCGGCAAAGCGCGAGTCTTCCCCGTTCGCCGCGTCATCAGGCAGGCTGTCGGCCAGATCCTCCGGTGTGACGGGGGCCTTGAAGCGGCGGTGGCGCAGGCCATCCACCGCCTCATTGCGGGCCGCCCGCCATAACCAGCCGGCTGGATTGTCGGGAATGCCCGTGCGCGGCCAGACATGCAGGGCCTTGGTCAGGGCGGATTGCACAATCTCCTCGGCCTCATCCAGCCGTCCGGGACCGAGCAGACGGGCCAGCCGGGCGGTCAGATGCCCGGCCTCCGTGCGGAACAGACCCGCGATCAGCGGTCCTGCTTGCTCAGCCATCGATCATGTCGACCTGCCGGATTTCGACGACCCCATATTTCACATGTGGACAGTCGGCGGCCAAGGTCTCGGCCTCGGCGTAATCGGCAGCCTCAATCATGAAGAAACCACCAACCACTTCCTTGGCTTCGGCAAAGGGGCCGTCGGTTGCCACTAGGCTGCCGGACCGGGCCGAGAGATGGCGCCCACCTTCGTCGCGCAGCTTCTCCCCGCCTGCCAGTTTGCCCGCCTGACCCAGCTTCTGCGCCCAGGCGGCATATTCCTGGATGATTGCCTGCATCTCGTCCGGCGACAGGGCGGCAAAGGTTGCGGGGTTTTCACGCAGGATCAGCATAAACTTGGCCATCTGAAGGCTCCCTCATTCTTCGGGGCCGGCGACCATCGCCGCTCCCAATCCCCCTGACGGTCGAGCTTTGGCCGTTTCGACAGGATTGTCGAAATTTTTTTCACACCCCACTATGGATGAAGACCGGGACCCGTTCGGGGATTGTGATGAAGCTTGAAGATCGTTTGGCCGTGAAGCTGCTGGCACTGGCGTCTGTGCAGCTTGGCAAGGCCGTGAATGAAACCCTGTGCACGGAACCCGATCGCCGGCTGGTCAAGGGATTGCTGTCGGATGTGAAGGAACTGCTGTTGGAATTCGAACAGCAATATTTTCAGGATACGCAGGGTTAGGGCGCGGCCCCCAACATCCCGTTTATCGTGGTGGACCGGCGGGGGCGCAGGCACCCCCGCCGCCCCTTGCCTTCAGGTGCGGCCCACCTGGGCTTTTCTCTTCACATGGTCGGTCGGGCGTGCAGCCCGCCATTCCTTTTCGCGCAGGTCGGCGGCCCCTTGCTCATTGGCATGGGACTGCCTGGCTGCGGGATGCTGCATCGGGCCCAGCTTGGCCCGCGCCTGCCGCCACTCGCTTTCGGCCAGACGGGGAGAGGTGTTGTTCGGCATCGGCATGATCGCCTCCTTTTTGTGAAAAGCGGGTTTCCGCTGGTTCCACTCTCGGCAAATCAACAATCCCCTGCTACCCATGTTCCCGGCAATCGCCCGGCAGGGGAGGGACGGTGGTGGAAGGAAACGATATTGCAGGCCATGCGGCCCACGGCTTTTCCATGGTGGAAGAGACGCTGATGTTCCTGTCCGTCGCCGTCACCTGCATCCTACTCCTTCATCGCCTGCGAATCAGCCCTGTTCTGGGCTATCTGGCCGGCGGCCTGATCTTGGGCCCCTCGGGCTTCGGTGTGGTGACGCTGGAAGAGGATGTGCGCGCCGTTGCGGAACTGGGCGTGGTCTTCCTGCTTTTCCTGATCGGTCTGGAACTGTCGGGCGAACGTCTGCGTGCCCTGCGCCGCTGGGTGTTCGGGCTCGGCCTGGCGCAGTTCCTGGTGACGGGTGTGCTGCTGGGTGTCGTCGGCATTTTCCTGGGTTTGGAGGCGCCGGTGGCGGTTCTGCTGGGCGGGGGGCTTGCCCTGTCTTCCACAGCCGTCGTGGTGCAGTTGCTGATCGAACGTGGTCAGGTGGCCTCGCCCACGGGCCGCGTCACCTTCGCGGTTCTGCTCTTGCAGGATCTGGCTGTCGTCCCGCTGCTGCTTCTGGCCACCACCCTGTCGGGACCGCCGGGACAGTCGGTGCCCCTGGCGCTTGCCATTGCCGTGGGCAAGGCGGTGCTGGCCGTGGCGCTGATCCTGCTGTTGGGCCGCTTCACGCTGGGGCCCCTGCTGCGGGCGGTGGCGGCGACGCGCAGCACGGAATTGTTCACCGCCACCGCCCTGCTGATCGTGCTCGGTACCGGCTGGGCCACGGGGTTGGGTGGGTTGTCGGCGGCGCTGGGCGCCTTTCTGGCCGGGCTGGTCCTGGCCGGGACGGAGTTCCGGCATCAGGCCGAATCAGATATGCAGCCTTTCAAGGGGCTTTTGCTGGGGCTGTTCTTCCTGTCGGTTGGTCTGGGCATCGACGTTGCCGCCATTGCTGACCGCGCGCATTGGATCATTCTGGGCGTTCTGGGTCTCATCACTCTGAAGGCACTGACGGCGGGCCTGCTGGCCCGGGTCTTCGGCGCGCCCCGCGATGTCGCCATCCGCTCGGGCCTGCTGCTGGGGGAGGCGGGGGAGTTCGCCTTCGTGATCATCACGACCGCTGTGGCCGGGCGGCTGATCGATAATGGCTGGGGGCAGACGCTGGCGGCCACGGTGGGCCTGTCCATCGCGGTCACACCTTTCCTGCCGGCCCTGGCCGACCGGCTTGTGGCCCGGTTCGCCCCGCCCTCAGCGCCGTCTGCCGTTGCAGGTGGGGGCGAGGAGGAGCCGCATAACCATGTCATCATCTGCGGGTTCGGTCGCGTGGGCCAGACCGTGGCCGCCCTGATGGCCCGGCAGCAGGTGCCCTTTGTCGGCATCGACATGAATGCCGATCTGGTTCGCCAGCATGCGATAAAGGGCCTTCACATTCTCTATGGTGACAGTGCGCGTCACGAAACCTTGAAGCGGTTGGGCGCCGACCATGCCGTCGCGGCGATCATCACCCTGGATGATCCGCAGGCCGCCGCCCGCACCGTTGCCGCCTTCCGGGACCACTGGCCCGGTCTTCGCCTGTTCGCCCGTGCCCGCGACCGTGCGCATGCGGCGGCCCTGCTGGCCCTGGGCGTGGAGGCCGTGGTGCCAGAAACCTTTGAAAGCAGCCTGGTCCTGGCACGCGGCGCGCTCGAATCACTGGGTGTGCCCTCTGCCGCCGTTGATGAGCTGGTGATGCTCTACCGCGAAACCGACCATGGCATGACCAGGGCTAGTGATGGCCAGACGTGAGCGGGTTTCCTGGGCCTATCCTTCCGCGCCACAAAAAAAGATTAACGCTCTTGGTGGATAGTGCGATGGTTCGCCCGGACGCACGGCACCCGAAAGGGGTAGCCGGGTTCGGCCATACATTGACGGGAGCGGGATCGTGAGCCGGTCCATCGAAGGCGTATCGAACTGGATGCATATGTTCCGCTGGATCGTGAAGCTGATCCGCGATGAATATGGCGTCGATGAAAAGATACTGACCCGCACCGCCATGCTGGAGACCGATTGCGGCCTCTCCATTGAGCAGGTGGAAGAGGTGCTGGAAATCATCGCCGAAAGCTTTGAAGTGCGCTTCCCCTCCGGCACGCTGGATGAAGTGCTGAAGCTGGAAGAATTGTGCATGCTGGCGGCGTGGCTGCGCGGCCTGTTCAAGAAGCCGGAATTCATCTCGGCGGATTTCGAAGGCCGCTGCCGCGCTTCCAACCCGCTTGCCGGGGCCTGATCCCCGGTCCATATCAGATGCCCTGATTTAACATTCGGGCGTATGCCGATATGACCATCCATCTTCTGCGCCTGGCCGTGGGCGCCGAAAGCCTTCAGTCGATGCGTGACTGGCGCCGCGATCACCAGATCACCTGGCAAGGGCGCGCCGTCGTCCCCACCTATACAAAGCGGGCACCGACCCGGACGGCGGAACTGCTAGATGGTGGCTGCATCTATTGGGTGGTGAAGGGCTTTGTGCAGTGCCGTCAGCGTTTCGTCGGCTTTGACATGATCCGCGATGTCGACGGCACCGAATATTGCCGCATGCTGATGGACCCGGAACTGACCGAAACCGTGTCCATGCCCAAGCGCCCGTTTCAGGGCTGGCGCTATCTGAAGCCGGAGGAAGCGCCGGCTGATCTGGGAGAAGGGCAGGGGGGTGATCCTCTGCCGGAACATCTCCTGGCCGAATTGCGGGCTCTGGGGCTGGTCTGAAGAAAAATGCGGCGGCTGCGAAAATAGTTGTTGCAGTGCCCAGTCACCGGGTCTATACCCCGGCTCCCGCTTGGGACGGCGCTTTGCGGTGCTGAGACGAGCGGGGT
>NZ_JBMDKE010000036.1:0-74736 GCF_057809555.1 Niveispirillum sp. FG156
TCCCCACAGCCGGATTTCCACAAAATCCTCCATCCCGCTCAAGGTCGCGCACAAAGCCAGAAGCAGTATCTCCGGCAGAGGATAGACCACAGGCCATTGCTGGCGGGGGTCACGGAGCACTGAAGAATGATCCAGGATCGAACGCGACGGCGACCACAGCATCCCAAGGCTCCATCAAAACAGAGCCTTCCATGAATCACAGAACCGATATCCCGGAAATAATAATCCCGTTAACCTGAAGCGATTGCCCTGCGCAAACACCCTGACCCGGCAAATGCCCCCTTCTATCGATGGCACCATTCCCGCCACTGGTATGAGGTGGTGGTGCCATTTCATCACCGGATACCGACGACGCCACCGACTATGTTTTCGGGTTCTGCTCCTGGGCGTGGCTACGAAGACCGCGATGACACGGTGGCCCCGCTCGGCTGAGAAAATCGTGCCTGTTCGCTTGTAACAAGGGCTAAGGCTATTTGCGGCATGGTCATGGTCGCTTCCCAACCCAGCAGGTGTTTGGCCTTTCCTGGGTCTCCGACGCTTCGATCGATTTCGGAAGGACGGAACAGCTTGGGATCAGTGACAACATGATCGCGCCAGTCCAGGCCGACAGCAGCGAACACCGCCGCCACGAAGGCCTCCAATGGATAGGTCCGACCGGTCGAGATAACGAAATCCTGCGCGGGTTCATGCTGGAGGATGCGCCACATGGCATCCACATATTCCGGCGCCCATCCCCAGTCACGGTGGATGGAGATATTGCCGAGCCTCAGCTTCTCACCGCTGCCGTGAGCGATACGTACGGCAGCGGAGACGATCTTGCGGGTCACGAAACGCTGGGGGCGCAGCGGAGATTCATGATTGAACATAATCCCCGAACAGGCATGCAGATTGTAGGCTTCACGATAATTGGCGATTGTCCAGAAGGACGTGGCCTTCGCGGTTGCATAAGGGCTGCGGGGGTGGAAAGGCGTCTGTTCGTTCGCCGACTCGGGGGTATTGCCGAAACATTCGCTGGAACAGGCGTTGAACAGTTTCACGGGATGGTCCAGCAGCTTCAGGCATTCGAGGATGTTCAACGTCCCGACGGCGATGCTCTCGAATGTCTCCACCGGCTGGTCGAACGAAAGACCCACGGAGGACTGACCCGCCAGATTATAGACCTCGTCAGGCCGCACGCTTCTCAACACCTTGAACATACTGCGAAAATCATTCAGGGAAAGAGAATGGGTCTGTATCTGGTCACGGATTCCCATGGCATCGAGGCTGACGAACCGGCGGATCTGATCATCGCGGGAGGTTCCGTGAATCTCGTAGCCTTTCGAGAGCAACAGGCTGCTCAGATACGCGCCATCCTGTCCGCCAATGCCCAAGATCAATGCGACTTTGCCCATCACGTCCTCCGCCATGGCGGTTCGAGCCATGCTCTCCCAACTGCCGCCGGGGTGGGTTCCCGATAAGTCGGACTTATCGGAACTGGACCGTGGCTCATTTTCCACGGCTCCATCGGATGTAGGGGATGCGCCTGAACGGAGCAAGACGTCTCGGACCGTCGCCAGCCATACATGCACCATGGGCGGGATCGGGATCATCCCGTTCCTCCGGCTGCCCGGATCACCGCCCTTGCCAGCGCCAGATCCACCAACCCTCGCAGCCGTACCTCGACCCCGCCGGGCAGAAACACCGAGATCTCCGCAACCGATGCCGCGGCTGGAGACCTGTATCGCCGTCCCCAACACTGGCACGGCCATCGGCTCATCCGCAGCGGCAAGCTGGACTGGTGTGAAGGCTGGAACCGGGCTGTCGATTCAAAGCGTCGGGAGCGCGGGACGACCGACCCGGCCTCAAGCAATGCCTGTCCTTCCTGAAGTCGGGTGACACGCTGGTTGTGTGGAAGCTGAATCGTCTCGGGCGTTCGCTGCCCCACCTGCTCGACATCATCACCGGCCTGCGCGACGCGAGCATCGCTTTCCGGTCCCTGACGGAGGGCATGGACACCCCCCCCAGGGGGAACTCCTTTTCCACCTGTTCGGAGCGCTGGCGCAATATGAACGCGCCTTGATCCGTGAACGTGTCCAAGCCGGACTGGCCGCCGCCCGCAGGCGTGGGCGACGCGGCGGAAGACCCGTCACGGTACAGCCTGAAAAACTAGAGGCAGTTATGGCCGCCGTGTGCCGGACCTTCGGCATCGCCCACAGCACCTTGATCGACACGTTGAAACGCGCGGGCTGGAACCGCCCCAGCAAGGGTCAATGAGAGCCAAGCACCTGCCAAATCAATCCGCAGAACACCATTGATCTACCGACCCCTGTTGGTTCTCACGAACGGTACGTAAAACTCACTTTCGTGTCGGTACACCTATATGATACTAGGTAGCTATTAGATAGCACTTTGATTGCTATGTTTCTGACAGATACCAAGATGATATCACTTAGATATCAGATCAAACGCATCAGGTCCGCGCCCATGCCCACCATCGTCTTCGCCAGCCCCAAGGGTGGGGCCGGCAAATCCACCTCCGCGGTTCTACTGGCCACGGCCCTGGCCGGGCAGGGGGCCAGCGTTACCATCATTGATGCCGACCCGAACAAGCCGGTTTCCCGCTGGGCGCGGCTGCCGGGCAAGCCCGCCAATCTGACGGTCCTGGCCGATGTCACCGAAGAAACGGTGACCGACGCCATTGATGAGGCGGCGCAGCGTACCGCCTTCGTCATCGTCGATCTGGAAGGTACGGCCTCCATGATGGTCGGTTACGCCATGAGCCGGGCTGATCTGGTGGTGATCCCCAGTCAGGGATCGCAGTTGGACGCGGGTGAAGCGGTGAAGGCCATCCGGCTGGTACGCAGCCAGGAACGGGCCTTCCGCCGGGACATCCCATTTGCCGTGCTGTTCACCCGGACCAGTGCCGCCATCCGCCCGCGATCCCTGCAAAGCATCGCGGCGGAGTTCGCCGATAACGAGGTCCCCGTTTTCGAGACGCAGTTGCATGAGCGCGACGCCTTCCGCGCCATCTTCGCTTTCGGTGGCACACTGGCCGATCTGGACCCGGCCCAGGTCACCAATATCAAGGCGGCCACCGCCAATGCCCTGGCTTTCGCGGCCGAAGTGGTGGCCGTGCTGAAAGGCGGCATGAAGGCGGCTGTAGACGGACCCCGGCACTGAAGGGAGCAACGAACATGACCAAATCTCGTGCCAGCATTTTCGGGGAAGGGGAGGAGGGGCTGGACCTGTCCGGCTTCGCGCCCAAGGCCGCCCGCGATATCCAGGCTCCGCCCGCCGACGCCATCCGCGCCGTATCAGAAGCCGCTCGCTTCCCCAGTCGGGAGGCAAAGCCCGCTCCGGTCCCCGCTGCCCCGCCACCACCAGCACGGCGCGAACAGCGCCGGCACCGCACGGGCCGCAATGTGCAGTTCAATATCCGTGCCCGACAGGAAACCATCGATAGCTTCCTGGCCATTGCCGACCGTGAGGGCTGGGTCCTGGGCGAGGTGCTGGAACATGCCATCGCAGCGCTGGAGCGGGAACTGGGGACATCGGAATCCTGAGGTATCAGGCGCTGACGGCTCGCGAATGACCAGCAATCCGGCGCAAGGCTTCGGCCCCATGGAAAAGGATCAGCGGCCAACTCCCGCAACTGTCCCGCTCCCTGCTAAAAGCACAACCTGGAACATTCCGGGACAAGGGGGTGAAACTGTGCGCATCACGCACGTACGGACACTACTCACAGAGCTACAGTAACAGCTGCGTCATGGCGAAACCGGCCTTGCGGGATGAATGTCGCTGCCAGATTGGGATGCCGACACCACATCTTGACGGACGGACGCCGCAGAAGCTGCCCGTTGCCGCGTTTGCCCGCGGGACCAGGATTGGGCAACGGCCACCCCCAGTATCATGGCCCATGTCACGTTGACGGCTGGTATCTGTAGGCTGAAATCGAACAGGGCGTGAAACCCAACCTGCAGAGACGCCACCACCCCAAGCAGCGGATAGATTGCATCGCGCCGCCGGGTCACCCCGCCTTGGATACAGCGGGCTATCAACCAGATCATCACGATAGCCAGCAGCAGCACTGCCGGTATTCCCAGGTCGAATGCCAGTTCCAGATAGGTATTGTGCGCCTCGTTCCAGACCTGTCGCAGATCCGGTGTCCGGATCGTCGCAAAATTTGCAGCAAAACTGCCCGAACCATGGCCCAGCAAAGGGCGATCCACGACCATCTCCCAGGTCAATCCATAGACCCGCTTACGATCGGCGAAATCACCGTCTAGCGCACCAGACCACAGCAGAAGACCGGTCGCCGATATCATCATAAGGCCGGCGGCGGCGGCGGCTTGGCCCAGGGCACGCCATCGGAGCGGACCAACGGGCTGCCACACCACTTTGCGCATGAAAACCAGCACAACCAGAGCGATGAGGGCGGATGCGGTGCCAGCACGTGAACCAGTGGCAATAAGCGCCAAGACCAGCAGGAGGGCAGCCAGACCGTAAAATGCGGTAGATCGCCCAAAATGTACAAGCACGGTACGTAGCCGCAGCGGTGGAGCCAGGCGCTGCATCAAGGTCACGAGGGCACATAGCAGCGCCAATCCGGCATAGGTGGCAAAGCTGTTACGATTCACAAAGGTAGAGGTCAGAGAGTCCGGATAGGCCCATTTCGGCATCCACAGAATCGTTTCGTTACCAGCGACGAATACGATCAGACCGTAGAACGCATAGGCTCCTCCAGCCAGCGCCAGCGTCTCTACCATTTGCCGGGCACGCCAGCCTGAACGCCCATATTGCAGCGCCAGCCACATCACACCAGCATAGCTGAGCAGTTTCATGATGCCGATATTGGCAGCGAAACGATCCATCGCCAACGGGACCGTCTCGATCGTTTCCTCGGTCAGTTGCCGCTGCGCCTCCAGCCATATTGGATCCGCCAAGGCGACCGGCCAGACTGGTATGGTCTGCAACCATGCCCAGAAGACGAGCCCACCGAACCCCAGCAGAGGGATGGCAACACGCCGTGCGGACACCGTCGGTGCCTCGCGGTCAGAAAAAATCACCAAGGGCCAGCTCACACAAAGCAGTCCCACAAGACAGGCCAGCATCGACCAGCTCCAGGGCCGATTCGACCCCAATGGCAAGGGAGCCAGGATAACGACAATCAGGAAAATATAAAAATGCACCCGACCGACCATCAGGATATTCCGCAAAAGGAGAGATTTCTCTAAAGCCCTCCACCGAGCCCGCCACAGGATACCATGATGGGGAAGGTACAAGCCGCAACATGTTGCGCAGACCGTCAGGGCAGCAAACCGCAGCCCCCGCAATGGGCACGATCAAATCAAGCAGAGGGCATGGGGTACCTTCCTGGAATGATGGGTAAATTATATACAAATTCAGGATTGAGGGACCGGTCAATCCGGCGCCCGACCTGTTTTGCGAAGGACCTCACCCAGCATGGCTGACAAGCTGATCTCCGATACCGTGATCTTCGACTTCACCAGCCACGACCTGGACAGCATGGTTGCATCCTGCGCAACCGATGAACTGATGCCGTTTGTGCGGGCGATGGTACCCGCTGGTGGCTCGATCCTGGAGGCGGGGGCAGGTTCGGGCCGCTGGGTCAGGGCATTGACAGATTTAGGTTATGCCGCCACTGGCATCGAACTGAGCGCTGCTGATGTGGAACGGTTCCGTACAGCATGGCCTCACATTCCCTATGACCATGGGAATGTTGAGGCGATGCCATATGCCGATGGCACTTTCGACGCCCTGCTGTCCCTGGGGGTCATTGAACATCTGTTCCATGGACCGGAAAAGGCGATTGCGGAAATGCGCCGGGTGTTGAAACCGGACGGCGTCATGTTTCTTACCGTTCCGCATGCGAATCTATCCTTCCGGCTGGAGCAGTTGAAGGATGCCGTCTTCTACCGGCTCTATCGCAGCAACCTGATCCGCCGTTTGCTGGGCCGCCCGCCCGTCAACTATCCGGTCGGGGCCGAACAGCAGCGGTTGGCCGCCATCGGGAAGGAGCGCCGCTCCGGCGTCGCCATCAAGTATTCTTTCGATCCCGAAACGGGAATTGGATTTTACGAGTATCGCTATGATACGGCACAGATCTGCGCCCTGGTCGAGCAGGGGGGCTTCCGCATAGAGGATTGCCGTCTGCTCAATGCCCCCGACAGGCTGTATCAGATTTTCGGCTCCCTGGTGGGGCATTATGACGGGTGCAGCCAGCCGCAGATGAATGCGCTGGGGCGCCTGCTGCTCAGACTGCTGCCTTCCGGCTGGATCGGACATATGGCGCTGCTGAGGGCACGTCCGGCATCACCATAATCGTCCTAGATAATCGGTGGATAGCGTCAACGGTGCCGCCCGTTTCCGACAGGTCGAAATTTTGTTTGAAAACAGCCACTTATAGTGGTATTCTTCACCTGCTGGATATGATGAGATGTATTGGGTTGAGATGAAGGCCTGGATCAGGAACTCGAGAATCATCCTTGTTGCCGCCTGCACCTTTTTGACGGCTTGCAGCTCAACGACCGAGGATTTTCCGAGGGAGGATGCTCCCAAGACCATTGTCAACCCGGCTGAAGGCTATCTGCTGGAGCCTGGAAACCGCATACGGGTCATCGTTTTCAACGAGTCCAATCTTTCAGGTGACTTCACTGTCGATCCGATAGGCAACATCGCCCTGCCATTGGCCGGCAATGTTTCGGCCAGCGGCGTCACTGCCAAGGTGCTGGCCAAGCGGATCGAGGAAACACTCCAACGGGATGGCTATATGCACAATCCCAGTGTGGCGGTGGAAATCCAGACGTTCCGTCCCTACTATGTGCTGGGGGAGGTTCGCCAGCCTGGTGAGTTCGCCTACTCCCTGGGAACAACGGTGCTGAGTGCCGTGGCCCGGGCCGGTGGTTATGATTACCGTGCTCGCCAGGGGGAGGTGGTGCTGGTCCGTCCCACGCCCGACGGTCAGCTGGAATATCGCGCCAATGAGCGGACGCCCTTGTTGCCGGGCGATATCGTCAAGGTGCTGGAGCGTCGGTTCTGATCGGCCTTCCGCATATTCCGCGTCGTCCGGCGCCCGGGTTCGGATGACAGATATCATGCAAATCAGGTGGGTGGCGTGGACGCTTCGGGACAACCCTATCGACCGATGATGGTGCCGGTTCCCGGCACGCCGGGGCGCCTCAGGCCGGAACGGCATATCGATCTGGCACAGACGCTACGGACCTTGTGGCGCCGCCGTATTCTGATCGCTGCCTGCATGGTGCTGGTGACAGGGGCCACCTGGGCCTATACGACGCGTTTGCCCCGCATCTACACCGCCACCACGGCGGTGATGTTGAACACCCGCCAGCCGCGCGTCATCGACCTGAAAGAGGTGATGAGCCAGTCGGCCCCGCTTTACGTTACCGTCACCTCGGAAGTGGAGGTGATCCGGTCACGCACGGTCGCGGAGCGGGTGGCCGATAATCTGAACCTCTACGAAGACCCGGAGATCAACCCGTCCCTGCGGTCGCAGAGGCCAGGGTCTGATCTGTTCCGATCCATCTCCTCGCTCTGGGACGGGCTGAAATCCGTCATTGCCGGGGCCCCGGACGAAAAGCCGGTGGACGAGGCGCAGCGCCAGCGTGACATCAGGTCTGCTGTGGTCTCCACCATTGCCGGGGGGATGGAGGTTGCCGCCATTCCCCAGTCGCTGGTGATCCGCATCAGCTTCAAATCGACCGACCCGGAGAAGGCCGCCCGCATCGCCAATGCCATCGCGGATGCGTATCTGGTCGAGCAGCTGGAAACCAAGTTCGAGGCCGTCCGGCGCGCCACCACCTGGTTGAACGGTCGTCTGGAAGGTTTGCGCCAGGCGGTGGAGGCATCGGAACGGCAGGTCATTGCCTACCGCTCACAGATGGGGTTGGTCGAGGAGCGGGGCCGGCCGGTCGAAATGCAGAAGCTGGCGGATATGAATACCCAGCTTCTCCAGATCAAGGCCAAGCGGACCGAGATCGAAGCCAAGCTCAGCCGGATCGAGACCCTGTCCAAGGGGCAGGGCAATGTCGTCGATGAATTCGTCGATTCCCCCCTGATCCAGCATCTCAAGCAGTTTGAAGCACAGCTTTCCCGCGAGGAATCCGAGCTTGCGGCCCGCTACGCGGAGCGTCACCCCCTGATGGTCAAGGTCCGGGCGGAACTGGCTGAGACACGCTCCAAACTGCGCCGCGAGACGGATAGTCAGATCCAGGCCCTGCGGGGCGAGTTGTCGGTGATCCGGGAACGTGACAATGCATTGAGCGGTCAGCTCCGGGAAGCTGAGAAATCTACCATCCGCCAGGGCTCTGACGAAATCCGCCTGCGCGAGCTGGAACGGGAGGCGCAGGCCAACCGGGCCATCTATGAAGCCTTCCTGTCCCGCTTCAAGGAAAGCGGCGAGCAGGAACAGATTCAACAGGCCGATGTGCGTATCATTTCGGCAGCGGAGGTACCCAAGGCTCCCAGTACTCCGCGGGTTCCACTGCTAGTGGGTGCCGCCATACTGCTCAGTCTGCTTGGAGCGGTCGTGTTGGTCATGCTGCTGGAACAGCTGGACAATGCGTTCCGCGGTCGCGAGCAGCTGGAAGATGGTACCGGCCTGCCCACTCTGGGCCTGATTCCGGCCATCCGGAACCTCAAGGGCCGGCGGTCGGTGGAAGCTTACATGAGCGAGAACCCGTCCTCCTCCTTCGCGGAAGCCTTCCGCATCGTCTGGTTCGCGTTGAAACATGGCCTGCCCGATCTGTCGGCGGGCGGGCGCCCCAACAGCGTCCTGATCACATCCTCGGTGCCCGAGGAAGGAAAGAGCCTGACCGCGCTGTCGCTGGCCCGTACGGCATCCAACCTGTCGATACGCACGATCCTGGTGGATGCGGACCTGCGCCGCGCGTCTATCGCCCAGACGCTGGGCATCAAGCCCGACCATGGGATCGCCGATGTCCTGGCCGGGCGCTCCACATTGGAGCAGGCCATCATCAAGGACCCGCGCTCCAAGCTGGATATGCTGACCGGCCTGCCGGTCAAGGCTGATCAGTACCAGTTCGATCTGCTCAGTCCCGACAGCATCAACAACCTGCTTGAATCGCTGCGGGGACGGTATGATCTGGTCGTGATCGACGGTCCGCCGACCCTCCCGGTCGCCGATGTACAGTTGCTGGCCCAGTTCGCCGACCGCGTCGTGTTCTGTGTGCGGTGGGACAAGACACCCAAGGAGAATGTCCTGTCCGCGCTGCGCATGCTGCAGGATGTCAATGCCCGCATCGGCGGCCTGCTGCTGACCCGTGTCAATCTGCGCCGCCATGCCCGCTACGGCTACGGCGATCTCGGACATTATTATGGCAGCTACCATGGATATTACACCGACTGAGGAGCAGTCGGTGTGGCGCCATCGACTGGGGAGCTCTGCCGTTTCCCTGGCTTTGGGGCTGGCGCTTCTGGGGCTGGCGCCTATGCGCGTCCAGTCGGAACTTTTCCTGCTGGAACCCGACAGGGTCATTTCGGCGGCGGAGACGGGAACGGCAATCCCCTTGGATATGCTGGAATGGGCTTCCCGGCAGGCCTTGCTGGAAGCAGACCGTGGCCTGACGACCCATGCTGGAGATCTGGCCGGTCGCGCTCAGGTGCTGCGGGCACTTTACTACGGTCCTGAAACGCCGCAAGGCCAGGCGGCGCTGGCTGTTGCCCGTGAGCGTTTCCGTCAGGTTCTGTCCGCAGCGCCGCTCGCTCCCTATGACTGGCATCGTCTGGCTTATGCCGAATATACCAGCCACCGGTACCACGAGGCTGTAGCCGCCTGGTACATGTCGGTGCGCACGGGGCCTTTTGATCCCGTACTGTTTCCAGTCCGCCTGGAAAGCGGGATGGTTCTTTATCCCTACATGGATGTGGCAAGCCGAACGGCTTTTGCCGGGCAGGTGCGCCTTTACGCCGGCTGGAGCCTGCATGCTCTGATCCAGCATGCCCTGCGGCTGAACGCGGTGGAGACGATCCGGCCCTTCCTGGCGTCGCAACCCGCCACCCTGGCGGAGTTCGACCGGCTTCTGCCTTTGCTGGAAGCCCGGCAATGAAGCACGACCCGCGTCGCATCGTTGCAGTCCTGGCCTGTCATGGCCGGTCGGCCACGACGCACGGGGCATTGGCCGCTCTGTTCGCGCAACAGCTGCCGGCGGATATCGGCCTGGGCGCTGTGCTGGTGGATGATGGCAGCCCGGATGATACGACGGTCATGGTCGCCCGTGATTTCCCGCAGGTCCGGCTCCTGCGGGGCGATGGCAGCCTCTGGTGGGCCGGGGCCATGATCATGGGGCTGGACGAGGCGGCGCGTGACGATCCCGATTTTCTGCTCTGGTTGAATGATGATGTGCAACTGGACCCGGATGCCCTGGCCCGGCTTGTCGCCTGCCATGACGAGGCGACCGACGGGCCGGTGGTGGTGGGCGCGACGCGCAGCCCGGATGATGGCCGGCTCACCTATGGCGGTCAGCGGCGTGATCCGGCGCGGCCCTTCCGCTTCCATCCGGTGCCGCTGGCCGACCGGCCACAGGCAGCGGATAGTTTCCAGGGCAATATCGTGCTGGTGCCCCGGGCCGTCCACCGGCGTCTGGGCGGCATCGACCCCTGTTTGCGGGGCGTGCAGGGCATGGCCGATACGGATTTCGGCCTGCGGGTACGGGCCGCGGGCCTGACCTTGCTGCAGGCACCGGGATCGGCGGGCACCTGTGCCGCCAACCGGCATGCCGCCCCCTGGGCCGACCCGGCCCTGTCGGTGCGCCAACGGCTCTCGGGGCTGTTTGGCCCCCGTGGCTTTCCGGTGAAGGGCTGGCTGCCCTTCGCACGGCGCCATGGTGGGCGCCTGTGGCCGGTCTGGGCCCTGTCCCCCTATCTGTGGCGACTGATACAGGTGGCACGTCCGCCTCGCCTGCCGGGGGCCGCCCCACGTGTCGCCTTGATGGATGGGCTGATCGCCCCCTATCGGCTGCCCATGCTGGCCGGGCTGGCCCGGTCACCCGGCTGGGACATCACGGTCTTCCACGGGGCGGCACCGACCGATTTCCGTGTTGCCGTCACCAGCGAGCCGTTGCCCCTGCCGGTGCGGCCCGTCCGCCATCTCCCCTGGCCGGACGGCAGGCGCATGGCCTGGACAGGCGGTGTATGGGCCGCGCTGACAGGCGGCTATGATATCGCGGTGATGGAATTCTGCGTCCATAACCTGGGTATCTGGGTGGTCTGGCTGGTGCGACAGGTGACCGGCCGGCCCCGGCTGGTTCTATCCGGCCATTTCCGCCTCACCGTGAACGGTCCTGGTTTCTTGCCCCGGCTCCGACACGGGTTGCGCCTGCTGCTGGCGCGCGGAGCGGATGCGCTGCTGCCATATACACCGCGCGGTCGCGATGCCTGCATTGCCGAGGGTTTGCCGGCTGACCGCATCTTCGTTACCCATAACACCATCGATGTCGTTGCCTGCCGAGCAGCAGCCGCCAGGGTCGATCCGGCGGCCCTGGTAGCCCTGCGTCAGCGCCTTGGCCTGGGCGACGGCCCCGTGCTGCTGTTCGTTGGCCGGCTTTATGCCGACAAGCGGGTGGATATTGCCGTAGAGGCGCTGAGTATCCTGCGCCGGCGCGGTCTTGCAACGACGCTGCTGCTGGTGGGTGACGGGCCGGACAAGGCGTCCATGGCGGTACTGGCGGCAAACAACCCCGATGTCCGCCTGCTACCGGGAGAAAGTGCCGAGGAGAAGCTGGCCCCGCTTTTCGCCCTGGCCGATGCCGTGGTCTGCCCGGGGGCGGTGGGGCTACTCATCGCCCACGCCTTCGCCTATGGACTGCCGCTGATCACCTGCGAAGGGGATGCGCATGGGGTGGAGATCGACTATCTCCGTCCGGGCGAGAATGGCCTGCTGACGACCCCCGATCCTGTCAGTCTGGCGGCCGCCCTGGCCGGATTGCTGGAACGGCCCGATGATCTGGCGCGTTTGCGTCAAGGTGCCCGCGAGACGGCGGATGGCATGACCATCGACAGCGTAGTGGCCGCCAACATCGCCGCCTATGCCCGGGCGTTGGATGATCGCCAACCGGGGGGACAGCCATGATGCGGCGCCTTGTGTCGGCCTATCGCCGCGCGCAGGCCGTGGTGATCCCGGAACGCCATATGGTAAGCCGTTTCATCGCCGGCCATCTGCCGGACGTGGCGCCGGCAACGGGATTGGCCCTGGATGTCGGGGCCGGCACGGCACCGTTCGCCCCGGCCCTGATGACGGCGGCCCCCGGCCTGCGTCATGTGGCACTGGACCGGATCGTCAATGATACGACGGGCGTGGTGGCGGATGCCTTGTTCCTGCCGTTCCCGACGGGCAGTGCCGGGCTTGCCTGCTATTTCCAGGTATTGGCCCATCTGCCCGACCCGGACAAGGCGCTGACGGAGGCGCGGCGGGTGCTGATGCCCGGCGGCTGCCTGCTGATCTCCTATCCACTGCTCTGCCCGCAGGGCCGCAGCCGCGACCTCTGGCGCTGGACCCTGCCCGGAATGGAGCGGCTGCTGGACCGGTCAGGGTTCGATATCGTGGCCCAGGAGGCGCAAGGCGGCATCGTTTCCTACTTCGTGGCGACCCTTGCCCTGGTGCCAGGCCGGCTGCTGGTGGCGCACAGCCAGGGCTGGCGCAGTGGTCGCCGGACGGGCGATGCGCTGCGCCTGGGGCTGGCCTTCCTGCTGTCGTTGCCATTCCATCTGCTGGGTTTTCCGGCCTGGGTCCTCGACCAGTGGCTCGATCCCCGGCCGGCCTTCTATATTGGCGGTATGGTGCTGGCCCGCCGCCGGGCAGGGCCGGTCGATGGCTGACCCGATCCTCGTCACCTCTTGGGATGATGGCCATCCCGACGATCTGCGAGTGGCGGAACGGCTGGCCCGGCTGGGTATCGCCGCCACCTTCTTCGTGCCCGTCCATAATAGCGAGGGTCGGGCCGTGATGTCGCCGGCTGAGTGGCGGGCATTGGATGCGGCCGGGTTCGAACTGGCCGCCCATACCTTGGACCATGTCCGCCTGAACAGGCTTCCGCCGGACCAGATCCGCCGCCAGCTTGCCGAGGGACGCCAACGGCTGGAGGATGCATTGGGTCATGCGGTGACCGGCTTTGCCTATCCGGGCGGAAGGATCGGCCGCCAGGGCCGGCAGCTGGTGGCGCAAGCGGGGTTTGCCTATGCCCGCACCACCCGCCTGTTCTGTCTGGCTCCTGGTCCCGACCGGCTGGACATGGGCACGACCGCCCAGTTTCACCCCCATGCAACGGGGGCGCTGCTACGCAACTGGCTGCGCCAGGGGGCCGGGTTGGACCGGCTGCGGCTGGCCCGCCGCTGCCTGGCAGCGGGAGGCCTGGAACAGCGCATGGCCATGCTGGCCGACGCGGCGGCGACCCACCCCGGCGGTGGCGTGCTGCATCTCTGGGGCCATGGCTGGGAAATAACCGAACAGGGCCTGTGGCCTGCCCTGGAGCGGACCATGACCATGCTGGCCGCACGGGTTCCCCCAGCCCGGCGGCTTACCGTGCAGGGGCTGGCCGCGCGGTGATGCTGGCCCGCGCAGCCAGCACTTCCTCGTAAAGCGCCAGCCGCTGTGACAGTGCGGCCTTGCGGCTGTACCGTTCGTTGAATATCCGCAACCCCGCTGCCCCCATGGCCGCCAGCCGGTCTGGTCGGGGCAGAAGCTCGCGCAGGCGGGCGCTCCAGGCGGCGGCGTCGCCGGGCGGCGCAAAGGCGCCGGTTTGTCCTTCCTCCAGCGTTTCTGCCACCGATCCGCCGGTGGCGGCCAGCACCGGCAGCCCGTGGGCCAGCGCTTCTGCCACCGCGAGGGGAAAATTCTCATAGCAGAGGGACGGGAACATCAGCAGGGCGGCCCGGTGCATATGGGCAGACACCACGTCCGGCGGCTGCCAGCCCAGGAACCGCGCCTGCGGCGGGGCGGCCCGCTTCAATTCATCGGCCAGCGGCCCGTCCCCAATGATGGTCAACGGGTAAGGCATGCCATGCCAGGCTGCCAGCAGGCTGGCGACCCCCTTTTCAGGTGACAGCCGACCGACGAACAGACCACCCTGCCTTGCCACTGGCGGTTCCGGCGCGGGGGCCATTGGTTCCCGCACGACCGGGGCGCAGATGCCCAGCCGGTCAGCGGGCAGACCGCCGGCGATGAAGCGGCGGGCGGAGAAGGGGGTCAGCGCCAGATAGCGATCAACGCTGTGGTGGCGGATAGCCGTCAGCCGATGCACGATCCCGATCCCGGCCATCACGGTGCTGGCCGCCCGGCTGTCGCGGTAGCAGGCATGCAGCACACCCGGCCATTTCAGTATTTTGTCCACGCAAAGCTCGCAATGGCGACCGTCGCGCAGCAGCAGCATGTTGGGACAGACCAGACGGAAATTGTGCAGGGTCTGGACAACGGCCACCCCGCGCCGCTGTGCCGCGCCATAGATGGAGGCAGACAGAAGCGGGAAACTATTATGGACATGCAGGACGTCCGGTCGGAAACGGTCGATGGCGTCGGCCACCAGCCGACGGCCTTCCAGCGACCAGAGCGCCTTCATCGCCAACCCGAGCGAGGGGCCGCTGATCCGCCGGTTATCTTCCGTCAGCAGTTCGACCTCGATACCCGCTTCCGTCAGCAAGGTGACCTCGGCAGCCACGGCCATGTCCTCGCCACCGGGCTGACGGTAATGCTCATGGACCATGAGAACGCGCAAGCTGCCACCTTTTGTCAAACAGCAGGCTCCCGGCAAGACAGCACTGTCATCGGGATGTCCTACCCCTCATCTGATAAGTCTATCGTCGATTGGGAACGGCACTGTATAATAGCCCTGGGTTACCGGTCGACCTTCCACGTGATGCCAGCCGATGCATCACGCCGGGATCACCGCTTCGCTTGCAGTGGGCATATCGTGGACAATATCGTGATCGACCTGCCGGGGGATGTCGTGCTCCTGGTCCTGGTCATCGTTGTGGCCGCCACCATTCTCCTGTCGCTCTGGTCGTGGCGTGTGATCATTCCCGTTGTGCTGGTGACGGGCATCATCGAGACGCATCTGAGCCTCAATCCCGTGATCCTGCTCTATGGCTACAATGTCCTGCCGATCGATGTGCTGTTTGTCGGCATTCTGGTGGCCTACATCCTCCGGCTGGGCATCCTGGGCCGCATCGGCATCACCCATCTGTGCTGGGTGGGGCTGGGGTGCGTGATGGCACTTGCGCTGCTGCGCGGGATCGGCAGCTACGGGCTGAATACGGCGGTCGTGACCTTCCGTCAGGAATTCTATTTTATCGTCGGCGCCCTTTATATGCAGAGCTTCCACTGGGGACAGAAGGATCTGGACCATTTCGCCTATGTCTGGGTGGCCTGTGCCTCGGCCCTGGTCGTCTATGCGGTCCTATGCTGGGTGGACCCGTCTTTCATCCTGCTGCGCAGCGACCCGCTCTACACCTACTTCAACGTTCACGCCTATCTGGGGTGGCGGGTGCTGCCCGCCTCCTCCACGGTGCTAATCGCCCAGGCGGGATTGATCGCGGCCCTGCTATGGTTGCGCAATGACCGGGCGGGCATCATCCATCTTGCCGCCATACCGCTGCTGTTGACGGCCGCGCTGCTGTATCATCGCAGTGTCTGGCTGGCATCCATTGCCGGGATCGGCATGCTGGTCCTCAACCGTCCCCGTTTGATAGGTCGTATTCTGCTCCCGCTGACAGTGCTGGCCGTCGGGCTTGTTGCGCTGGTCATCCTGGGGGGAGACGGGATTTCGGGCGCCCTGCAATCTGCCGTGGCGGAGCCCTTCAATCAAAGCAGCACCTGGGGTTGGCGGATCAACAACTGGCAGAACATGATCCCGGAGACATTGGCAGCCGGCCCGCTCACCACGGCGCTGGGTTGGGGATATGGTGTCAGCTTCCAGGACATGATGACCGGGGTGGATCTGGTCAATCCACACAATGCCTATGTCGCCATTTTCCTGAATACCGGGCTGCTGGGCAGCGGTTTGCTGGTGGTCTGCTGCATGTTGCCGCTCTGGCGGGTCTGGCGTGGCGATTTCCCCCCCAGCCGCACTTTCGATCGTCATACCGCCATGGCCCTGGGGGCGATGATGATCGTTTACTACATCCCCTATTCGGTTTCGTTCGATCACGGCATCATGCTGGGCGTCCTGGCTGCGCTCGGCGCCCAATGCGGGGCGGTGCAAGGTCGCAATCCATCCGATGAGGTGGCATTCTCCGTCCCGGCCGGGGTTTCCCGATGATCCAGCGCTGGTTGGCCCGGCTGCTGTCACGCTCACCGGGTGCCTGGGCCCATCGCCCGGAGGCGCCCCCAGGTCACGTGATTTACGCCATCGGCGACATCCACGGGGAAGACGCACTGCTGCTGGACCTGCTGGCCCGTCTTCGCGCCGATGCGGCCGGGCGGAACGCCCGACCGGTCGCGATCTTCCTGGGCGACTATGTCGACCGGGGGCCCGGCAGCCGCACCGTTCTGGATATCCTGAGCGCGCCCCCTTTGCCGGGCTTCACCATCGATCGGCTGAAGGGTAACCACGAGCAGGGGATGCTCGATTTCATGGCCGATCCTGTGGCAGGGGCCATCTGGCTGGATTACGGGGGGCTGGCGACACTCGCCAGCTATGGTGTCGGCCTGCCGCCCGGCACGCCGGATGCATCTCGCCTGATAGACCTGCGCGACCGGCTCGATCGCGTATTGCCATCGCAGCATCGGCAGCTGCTGGCCAGCCTGCTGCCCTGGGTAGTGCATGGCGATTATCTGTTCGTTCACGCTGGCATCCAGCCGGGCGTGCCACTGGCTGCCCAGCGTGAGAAGGATCTCCTGTGGATTCGAGAGCCGTTCCTGGGGTGGCCGGACCGGCATGAGAAAATGGTGGTACATGGCCATACGGTCCGCCCGGCACCGCAATTGCTGTCCAACCGGATCGGTATCGACACGGGCGCCTATGCCACCGGCATTCTGACAGCAGTAGCCTTGGAGGGGGCGGAGCTGCGGATCATCCAGGCCCGACGGCAATGTTGATCCCCGATGCATCATGAAAGCCAGGCGATCCGCGGCGTCCGCATCACATTGACCAGCAATATTCTGATGGTCTTGCTGCAAACGCTGATCATGGCCGGGCTGGCCCGACTGGTAACGGCTGAGGATTATGGTCTGCTGGCCGGCTCGCTGGCCGTTGTCCGGCTGGTGCAGCATGTGCTGACCGCCGGCCCCGAACGCGCCATACTGCTATTGCCGGATCTGGGACTGCCAGTCCTGACAGCCGCCTTCCAGGCACTGGGCTGGATGGGGCTGGCAGCCAGCCTGTCATTGGCCGGCATTGCCTGGCTGGCGATAGAGATCGGCTGGCCGCCCGCCTTTTTCCTGGCACTCGCAGCTCTGGCGCCGCTGGTGCTGCTCTCGACGATGGGGGTGGTCTTCCGTGCCAGCCTGCGCCGGCGTCTCGCCTTCAAGCAGCTTTCCCTCGTGGATATCGGCACCCAGCTGCTGGGAGGGGGAGCCGTCGCGCTGGTCGCGGCATCGCAAGGCTGGGGGGTTTATGCCCTGATCGCCGGGCAGTTGATGACAACCCTGCTGCAAAGCATCCTTTACGGCTATTTCGCCTGCCGGGCCGGCCATGTGCGGCTGACGGGGGCGCCACCCCGGCCCTGGACCCTGCTGAAACCCCTCGCACGCAGCAGCCTAACCATCTCCAGCACATCGTTCCTGGAACTGGTGAACGGGCAATTGCCCGTGACCATCATCGGGACCGTGCTCGGGGGAACGCCACTCGGTCTTTACAACCGCGCTACCACACTTATCCAGATACCGGTCGAAATGATCGTCACCTCGGTGACGCGGGTACGGATCGCCACAGTCAGCGCCCGGCGGGACGATATATCCACCCTTCTGCCGACCTGCCGGGAGGTGATCGCCGTGGTGGCGGCCATCGTGCTGCCGCTCTGCGCCGGCGCCGCAGTGGCGGCGCCATCGTTGAGCCGTACCATTCTGGGGGCCGGCTGGCAGGACGCGCCGCCGGCTGTCGCCTGGGTCGCGGCACTCGCCAGCACCGCTATGCTAGCTCATGTCTTCGGTATGATTAACGAAGCAATGCTGCGCCTACGCGAACGGTTCCGTATCCAGTTGCTCTCGATCTGCGTTACCGCCCTGACCCTGGGTGCGGGGAGCTGGCTGGGTGGCCTGGAAGGGGCCCTGGCCGGGGCCGCAGGCGCAAACGTCCTGTTCCTTCTGCTGCATATGCGTCTCGCGGCGACTTGTCTGGGCCTGTCCCCGATCCGGCTCCTGGGCCCCTTATTGCCGGGGGCCATCGCCGGGGCCGGATGCGTGGCGGGCGTCACTATGACGGCAGGGCTGATGGATGGGCTGGCTCCTCCCCTGCAGCTGGGCCTGAATATCGGCCTTTGCGCCCTTATCACGGAAAGTATCTATGCCCTTCTTTTCCCGGAACTGAATAATCAGATGCTGCGGTATGTGGGATTGAGGCGCCTTAAAGACGACGATTTATAGATAGTAATAATCATCAGGGAATATTATAGATCGTCGTCCCTGACATGATTGGTCACGCCATTTTTAATGCACGCAGGAGAGAGCGGTAATTGGCAGCAATCGCGGGGGCAGTGAAAGTCCCGCGGGCACGTGCCAGACCGGCAGCGGAGAGGCTTTCCCACCGGGCAGGGTCGCAGAGTATCATGTCCATTGCCCCGCAGAGCGCTTCTGCATCCAGGGGATCGACCAGCAATCCCGCCCCGCCCTGGTCCAACAGCCAGGGAACGGCCCCGGACCGGTGGCCGCCGATCACCGGCGTACCGGCCGCCATCGCTTCTAATACGACCTGTCCGAAGGATTCTTCCAAGGAAGGATGGATATAGAGATGGGCGCGTGACAGCGCGTCCAGCACCACCGCATTGGGTTGAAAGCCGGCAAAGCGGACATTGTCGGTCAGATGATGGGTCCGCGCCCATTGTTCGGCTGCCTGGCCCGGCCCATGATCATGGCCATAGAAGGTCAGATGGGCGGTCGGCCGTCCTTGGCGGAAAAGAGCAAACGCCCGCAGCAAGGTGCTTGTATTCTTGAGACGGCCCCAGCCATTGGCGATGCAGGCCAGCGCGAGATCCCCGCCGGGCCAGGAACGCGGCAGGGCACAAAAGCTGCTCTCTTCCAGCGGTTGGCCGACAATGGCACATTCCTTTCCACTGAACCGCCGCACAAGCCCCGCGATATGCGGGGACGGGGCAGCCAGATGGCTGCTTGTCGCCAAGGTCCACCCGAACATGGCCAGTCGACCCAGCCGATAAAGATCCGGGCTGTGGCGCAGAATCGTCGGCGCCCAGTCGCATACGGAAATCAATGTCGGCCGTCCCGCAGCCCGCGCGCCCAGGGCGAATTCATAGCACCAGTGGGCACTGACCACGTCCGGCGGGTCGGACAAGACCATGTCCCGCATGGTACGGCGCTCCACGGCCATCAGGTCCCGCATCCGATGCCGGGCCCGGTAGGGACCGATATGCAGGGTGAAACCGTCCCTCTCAAAGCGCAGCGGGCGGGAAATGGATGGATCCAGCGTATAAAGCACGACCTGGTCGCCACCTTCCAGGAAGGCTCGCACCAACCGGGAGATCACTGTCGATCCCAGTCCGTCGGGCAGGTCCCTTCCCGGCAGGAGGGGTGCCAGAAGACCGATATCCGCCGGGGCGGCAATACCGATCCGCATCGGTTCCTGGGCACTGGTCATCAAAGTCCCTGATAAAGGTCCAGATATTGGCGGATGCCGCTGCCCGTGCTGAAATGCCGCCGCATCGCCTGGGCCAGGCTGTCGCCGATGCCGCGCCGCGCCGCTTCCGGCAGAACGGCCAGCGCCTTGATCTGCTGGATGATGCCCGACGCGTCGGGCTCGCAATAGCGGATTTCGGGGGCCAGGGCACGGAAATCCGCCAGACCCGGCCGGTCCGACAGAATGGCAGGAAGGCCGGTCGCCATGGCCTCGATCGCCGCGATGCCCACCCCCTCCCAAAGGGACGGCATCACGAAAATGTCCGCCGCCCACAGATGGCTGCGCACATCCCCACTTTCCCCGGCGCATCGCAACCGGTCACCCAAGCCCAGCCGGACGGCCCGCGCGGTCAGGGATCGGCCGGTCGCATCCTCCAGATGGCTGCCCACATGCAGATAATCCATCCGCCCTTGCGGCCAGAGGGCCAGCGCCTCCAGGATATTATCCTGATTCTTCAAAGGGATGTAGCTACCCACGCTGACGATCACCCGTTGGTCCGGGCCATAGCCCAGCCTTGCCCGTGCCGCCGCCCGCTCATCCGGGGTTGGCGGGCGGTAATGGGTATCGTCATACCAGTTGGGGCACAGCCGCGCGGGCAACCCGAAGCGTGACCGCTCATTGTCCTGCACCGACCGGCTGGGCGCAATGAAGGTGACGTTCAGCAGCCGGCGGCAGAACTGGCGCTCCAGCATCTTGCGCAGACGCAGCGGCCCGTTAAACAGGAAAGTGCTGTGAACAGTCCGCACCACCCGGGCCGACGGTGCGGCCAGCAGGGCATAAAGCGGATAGGCCCGTTCGCTGTGGATATGCACCACATCGAAACCGCCCTCGGCGACCAGCCTGCGCACCTGGGCGAAGAAGGTGACCTTCTTGATGAAGGGCATGTGGTGAAGCACATAGCCTTTGCGCGCCAGAATGGGGGCGAAAGGGCCGATGTCGTCGCCGGTGGACAATATATGCGATTGCCAGCCCGCCGCCGCAAAGGCGGGCCCGGCGCAGGCCAACATGGTCTCCGCCCCCGAAAACCGCAATTCATTCAGAATATGCAGTATTTTCCGGGGAGCCTTAACCTCGCCATCCTCCTGACCGGGCTTTGTGGGGCTGCTGAAGGCCACGATCAGGCCATTCACCGGCGCCCAGGCGCCGTCAGCTGGGGCTGGCGGTAAAAATCGGGGTTTCCACCACGACCGGATTGACCGTCGGGTTGTTCTGCGGGGTGGTATTCTGTTGGGGGGCTGCCTGCGTGGTACCGGTCCCCGGGGTGTTTTCGGGGGCGGCAGCGACATTCGTTCCCCCCAGGATAGCGTTCACCTGTGCGGCATTGCTGGCATTGGAAGTGCTCAAAGTGGTGGAGGCGCTGGCTTGGTTCAGCGTCGTGGTCACGCTGGACGCTGCCGAGGGGGACGCCGCCGTCACGGTGGAGGAAGTGGCGGCACTGTAGGCATTGGCCATGACGGAGATGGCCGCCTGCGGTGAGACCTGATAGATGACCGGGTTGGTGGCGATCTGCGTGACCGCGACGGAAATGCTGGCGACGGTCGCCGGTGCGGCGGCCTGGGCCGCTGGTTGGACCGCCACCCGAGCGGCCGTGGTGATGACGTTCAGGGTCTGCGCCGGAGCAGCGGCCTGCGAGGCCTGCGACTGCACGGCCTGGACCGCCGAACTGGCAAGCTGCACCGCGGCGGCCGGTGCCACCGCCAGGATATTTTCGGCCAGGGTGACGGCCTGCAGGCTGACATTGGCGGCCACCGTCGGATTGTTGGCAGTGGCGGCGGCGGCAATGGTTGCGGTCGCGACGCTGGCCGCGGCGGCGGGGGCGACGCGCTGTACCGGCGGGGAGACGAAGATGCGCGATGCCGTGGTCAGAACGGTCGCCGTCTGCACCGGGGCGGAACTCTGCACCGTCGTGGCACGCACAATCTCGACCGCAGCGCCAGCCACCTGGATCGCGGCCTGGGGGTTGGTGGAAACCATCTGCTCGGCCACCGCGACCACATTGTTGGCCAGGTTGGCGGCCTGCTGCGGGTTACCGCCTGACAAGGTGGTGATCACGGTCTGAACCGCCTGCGGATTGCCGGCCAGCACGGCCGCGCGAAGGGCCGGCGGCAGACTGTTGATCGTCGCCCCCGTCTGGCTTTGCTGGGCCTGCGCGGGCGCGACCTGGGTTCCGGCAAGCATGGCGGCGGCGGCCACAGCAGCAAGGGCGCAACGACGGAACATGCTCATATGAGAAACCCCATGGGTCCGATAGAAAGGCAACGCCCCCCTTTATACATCCGCCGACACGTATCGGAAAGGCGTCAGTACCACTATTTGTTAAGAAACTATCCACCCATGATCAGAAAAGGCTGCGACGCAAAGGACTGGGAAGAGAGTTCATGCCCAGCCCAGGACCGCATGGGGCCATTCATCCTCCAGGCGGACGCCGGGGGCGAAGAAATCGAGCTGAGGAAGGGGGGTGGGGGTGCCGGCAAGGCCGGCCTTGCGCACCTGAGCAACGATCTCCAGCATCAACCGGCTGCGATGATACTGGCTGTGCCCCGCCACCATGTGCGCGGCAGCCCTGCCCCCCAGTGCCAGCCATTCGGCATCGCCCAGCCCCAGCAGCCGGTCACATTGGCCCAGCATACCGCGGATGCTGCGGGCCAGATGCCAATGTTCCCCGTCCAGGAACAATGTCTCCGTGCGTGGCATATGGAATTCCACATAGGGGATGCCCGACCGCATGGCGATCTGTGCCCGGTCGGAGGTGTAGTAGTTCATGGCTGAATGGGGGAAGGCGCCCACCACCACCCGCGCCTGCCGCATGATGGCAACCTGTTGGTCGTAGGGGATGGGGCCTTGTGCGCCAGGCACCCTTTCCCAGCCTTGGCCGAAAAGGCCGAACCGTTTCCCGTAACGTTTGAAAAGCGCTGCGACCTGCCGGTAACGCTGCATGCGCGCATAGAACATGAAATGGGTTGGGTTCATGTTCCGCCATTGATTGCCGATCATCACCACATCGAACTCGGCATTGTACCGCGCCGGGTCCAGATCGGTATCGAAACGCACGTGACAATAGCCATTGGGCATCAGCGTGACGCGCCGGGCACCGCCACGGACCAGATCTCGGGCAACCCCGCCCATCTGCGTGGCAAAGGTCAGATCGGACAGGCGGCTGGCGATGCGTAGGGAGGCGGGCGGGCGGCGGGTGAAGCGCCCGAATCCGTCACCCGAACTGGTCACCACCGTCGGGTGCCATGGCAACTGCTTCACCGTTTCGATAAAACCCGTCGGATCGGGGATTGGCCCATGGAAATATTGCAGGAAGACCACGTCCGCGCGCATCCGGCGGATCTGATGCAAAGCCCACTCCCAGGTTGCAGGCCAGCCCCGCTCTTCAGCACTGCCATGATATGGCAGTGCTTCATATGCGCTTAACACCCCCTCCGACAAAAGCCGTCTAAAGCTCTCATCCACCCCAACCGCTTCCGAAAGCATCCGACACTGCATCAGTACGAATAAGCGCATTCTCCACTTTCCGGCCGGGTACCCATGGCCTGTACCATGTCGGGAAACCCCTGGTAGAGCAAGGTCATTGGCCTCTTGCGAGAGGGAGTGTCAGCATCGCGCTATCCCTGGGCCCCGTGGACACGGCATAGTGACGGCATGCCTGATGTGACCAATCAAACCACCGATAGCTTTATGAGCCAGAGCCCCGTGATCGACACTACCCTGCTGGAACAACGCTACCTTGACCGGCAGGCCGCCATCGCCGTCATCGGCCTGGGCTATGTCGGGCTGCCACTGGCGCTGGCGCTTGCCGGGCGCGGCTTTGCCATTACGGGCCTGGATATCGATGTCGCCAAGGTGGCGATGCTGAATGAGGGCCGTTCCTATATCAGACAGATCAGCGATGAACGGGTGGCCGGCGCCGTGGCGACGGGACTGTTTCAGGCGACCACCGAGCCTGGCGCGCTACGGGCTTGCGACGCCGTCATCATCTGCGTGCCCACCCCGCTATCGGCGCAGCGGGAGCCGGATCTGACCTATGTGATAGAAACCACCCAGATGATCCGTGACCAGTTACGACACGGACAGCTTATCATACTGGAATCCACCACCTATCCCGGCACGACGGACGAGGTGGTGCGTCCGATCCTGGAGCAGACGGGACTGGTCAGCGGACGGGATTTCTTTCTCGCCTTTTCTCCCGAGCGGGAGGATCCTGGCAATATCGAATTCACCACCAGCCGCATACCCAAGGTGGTGGGCGCCGACAGTCCCGCCGCCGCCCGCCTGGCCGTGGCGCTGTATGAACAGATCGTCCCTCGGACGGTGCTGGTTTCCAGCAGCCGCGCGGCGGAAGCCACCAAGCTGACGGAAAACATCTTCCGTGCCGTCAATATCGCCATGGTCAACGAACTGAAGGTCATCTATGGCGCCATGGGCATCGATGTGTGGGAGGTGATCGAGGCGGCCAAGACCAAGCCCTTCGGCTTCATGCCCTTCTATCCGGGTCCTGGGCTGGGCGGGCACTGTATTCCGATCGACCCTTTCTATCTCACCTGGAAGGCGCGCGAATTCGGCATTTCCACGCGGTTCATCGAACTGGCGGGTGAGGTGAACACCATGATGCCGCGGTACGTGCTGGACCAGCTGGTCCTGGCATTGGACAGGCATCACGGCATCGGGCTCAGCCGAAGCCGTATCCTGCTGGTCGGCATGGCCTATAAGAAAAACGTAGATGACAGCCGGGAATCCCCTGGCCTCCACCTGATGGATATGCTGTTGGAACGGGGAGCATCGGTCGACTACCACGATCCCTTCATCCCGATGCTGCCATCGACGCGGGAACATCCCAAACTTGCCGGACGTGTCTCCATTGCCTGGGAAGCCGGGGCCTTGGCGCTTTATGATGCCGCGATAATCGTGACCGATCACGACTGCGTAGATTATGAACTGCTGCTGTCAACCTGCCCGGTGATTGTCGATACGCGCAATGCCCTGCGAAACGGCCGGGCTGTCGGCCACGTGGTCAAGGCCTGAAGCCTATAGAGAACTGTGACCAGTCACGACCATTCGCACCGGATGAGGTCAAATGTCTTTCATTCGGCGCAGATGCCGGCGGATTTCCTCCATCAGACTAAGAACCGCGAAGCGGGGTACGGTTTGCAGATAGCGTCCGGACAGGCGCCTGGGTTCCGTCGCCAGACGGAACATCCATTCCAGACCTGTACGGCGCAGCCAGACCGGTGCCTGTGGCTTGGAACCGGACAGGAAGTCGAAAGCGGCTCCCACGCCGCACAATAATGGAGCGGCCAGACGGGAGCGGTTGCGCGCCATCCACAGATCCTGCCGTGGCGCCCCCAACGAGACCCAGACGATATCCGGCTTCGCCCTGTCGATGATGGCGATATGCTCCGCCTCCATCTCCTCATCCCATTGCCCCATCGGGGGGGAAAGGGTGCCGGCGACGGCAAGGCCGGGATAATGCCGGCGCAGCCGGTCCACCAGCCGGTCCAGGACAGGGGTGCTGGAGCCGAAGAAGAAATGCCGGAAAGGGCGCTGCTCCCGCCGGACACCGTGGCTGATCAGGGCCTCCATGAAATCCGGCCCGTAGACGCGCCCCACGGCATGGCCCCGCATCCGGCCTAGCCAGACCAGGGGCATGCCGTCGGCCCCGACCAGATGGGCACCATCGAAGGCCCGGCGCACCTCCGGATGGTCACGGGCCTCCAGAATGGAACGGGCATCGGCATGGCACGTATAGGCGTGCTCGCCACGCAGCACCCAACCGGCGGCCAGCGTCACGGCGTCCGGCAAGGTGATCATATGCACGGGCACGCCCAGGATGGGCACGCGCGGCGGGGCGCTCACCATGCCCCGCGCCCTCGCAGGATTTCCACGACCGTTCGGGCCAGAATGTATATATCAAGCCAGATCGACCAGTTGCGGACATAGTAGCTGTCCAGCCGCTCCATCTCCGTCAGCGGTAGGGAACTGCGGCCGGAAACCTGCCACAGGCCGGTGATGCCTGGCAGCACCTTGGCGCGCATGTCACAGGCGGCTGCCGACATGGTCTGCAGATGATAATCGGGCAGGGGACGGGGGCCGACGATACTCATCTCACCGCGCAGGACATTCAGCAGCTGCGGCAGTTCATCGATGCTGAGCCGGCGCATGAGGCGAGCGACGATGGGGATCAGGCGCGGATCGTGGCGCAGCTTCATGGCAGCGTCCCATTCCGCCCTGGCATCGGCCGAACTGTCCAGCAGGGCTTGCAGGCGCTGGTCGGCATCGGGATACATGCTGCGCAGCTTCAGCACCGGGAACGTCTTGTTCCCCAGGCCGTGGCGGCGCTGACTGTAGAAGATGGAACCCGGCGAGAGAAGCTGCACCACCAGCACGAAGGGCAGGCAGATCAGGAGGGCCGGCGGCAACAGCAGACCGCCCAGCACCACATCCATGCTCCTCTTGAACAGCCGGTTCCAGGGGAGCAGCAGGTTGCGCCGCATCTCCAGGCCAAGCTGTCCCCCCAGGTCGCGGGCGACGACCCATTGGCTCTGCATGTCGCTCAAGCCCGTGGCAAGCACCACTTTCCGGTAAGGCAGTTGGTCAGCCAGTGCCAGTGAAGCGATGCTGTCCGTGGCCAGGAGGGCGAGGGTGACATGGTCGGGCCGGGGCGGTGACGCCGCAGGGGGGATCTCGCTCTCCAGGGCCGGTATCCAACCCAGCTCGGGGTGAGCATGCAGGATCGTCATCAATCTTGCCCGCGCCGGGGCTGTGCCCAGCACCGCCACCGGCATACCCCAAAACCCGTGCCGGATCAGCAGCGCACGCACCAGCGCATCGGCCAGGGGCATGGCGATGATCGCCATCGCCGACGCAATCAGCATGATCCCGCGCGACCATTGCCCGCCCAGGGCGATATGGTCGAACAGCAGCATGGCCGCGAAATAGACGGCCGTCAGCGTGACGCGCAGCCGCAACCGATCCACGGCAGAGCGGCCATAGCCGGGGGTAAGGCCGCCGACAAAATAGATCAGGGGCAGTGCCAGGACGGCCAGATGCACACCCTGATAGATTTCCGGGCCGACACCGATCGGCAGCCAGTCAGCCATTTTCAGGCGTGCCCAGGTCGCCGAGGCAACGATCGCCTGCAACAGCAGCCCGTCGCAGAACAGCATCGCCAAGCAAACCCACCAGCTGCCGCGCCTCACCCCGGCCAGGGAGGCACGCCGCTGTCGTGGAGCATGGTCAATCAACATGTCCGCAGGCATTCATACCTCTTGCCCTCCTGCCTTAACCGGGGCACGGAGGTTTCAGGGTCAGGCCCGGTCAGATGCGCCAGCCGACGCGAAGGGCAACCACAATCTGGTTGAAGGTGGCGCTATCGATCGTGGAAGTCCGGTCACGATAGCCCAACTCGCCGCTGACATAATATTCAGGAGCCAGGGCAAGCGTCCCGCGCAGACGCGTATCATAGGTCCAGTCCTTGCGCTCGTTGCCCCGGAAATTGTCACGCAGCACCGAGCCGATGGCGGTCACGACCAGATTGCGGCTCAGCTCATGGCGCACCACCATGGAGCCGGAGGTGCGCACGATGCCCGCGGAACCGGCAACCGTCGTTTCCTGCACGGAACGTTCCAGGGACGGGACGACCACCGTCATGCGGGTGGGCGTCCAGTTGAAGCTGGCATTGAGCGAATAGCCTTGGGAATCGTTCAGGCGGCGGTCCTTGTAATCCTGCTGCATATAGCCAACCAGGAATTCACCGCGGATCAGATCGGTGATATCAACCCCCAGGCCGGCCTCCAGACGGTGACCGTCGCTGGAACGCTGGTACCCCGCATCATCGAGCCTGTCGTCATACCGCCGCCAGTTCTGGGTACCGGAAACAAGCATCGAGTAACCGGTACGGAATTCATAACCGGCACGGGCGGTAAGGGAGGTTTCCAGACGGTCGCGATCATCATTGTTGATGACGGAACCGTCGGAGGTCCTGACATCGGCGTAATCGCGCTCCGCCATGTCCAACCCAGCGCCTAGGGTTATGCGCCCCATCTGGGACTTCGTGCTCAGGCTGCCGATGGCCGCCCGCGACCGGGTCGGCTTCCTGCCGCCCGCGTCATCGGGGCTGCCGCGATCCTCGTAATACTGGTTCAGCTCGGCACGGCCGTTGGCTTCCCACTCCTTGGTGAAATCATAGCGGCCATCGCCCAGGAATACGCCGTCCAGATGGTTGTCGGCACTGTTCTTGGCATAGATCGACTGGTCCAGACGCGCCAGGATGTTCAGCGCATGGACCGGGAAACGCGACCGCAAGCGCACTTCCGGCGTGACGCGGGTGATCAGGTCGCCCCTCGTATCATTCTTGGTCGCGTAGATGTTGCTGTTATAGACGCCAGACAGTTCCACCTGGGGCAGCATCAGGAAGCTGCCCATCTCCACGCCCTTGGGCTGATAGGACTCGTCCAGGCGCTTGCTGTCATCGCTGTCCGTGGTGCCGGGGCTGCTGTCGCGGACAATGGCCGCACTGTTGCCCGCAGCCCGGCCCGCGGCAGTGGAACTGGCGGTCGATTGCGCCAATGCCGTCACGCTGAATACCGGGCTGAGAGAAATGAGCGCCATCAGCACCGCGGTACCTGCCGCTTTGGAGACGTTTTCCTGGACCCCAAGGGTGGGGAGAGAAAACATGTCCTTGGAAAAGGCCCGCATGACGTCAACTCACTGAAGCTTGAACAACGGAAGCCCACCGTAACACTTCATATAATACAATCAATAAGTTTGTTATTATCCAGGCTGGGCGACCAAAGCTTGAGTGCGGGATGAACCCTGAAAATTTCCCCTATTGGATGCCGGACAGGGGATGGCTGTCATGGTTTATGCCACCCCGCCATGCTAACACAGGAACCCGTTCCATCCGCTCTCCACAATTGGAAAAGGGGAGCCCGCCACAGCTCCTCCACATCTGACAGTCCTCTGCGGGCCCGTACACGCATGCCTTCCATCACCGATCACCCTTTCCTGATCATGGCGACCATGGTGGCCAAGGCTACGGGCCTGCCGGGGCCTGCGATCATGCCCACAGCGGTGGATTGGCGCGGATTCCAGGCGCTGTGCAACCGTCACCACGTGGCACCCCTGGTCTTCCAGGCCGCCCCGCAATGGCCTGGCCTGCCTGAAGAGGTGCTGGACGGCATGCGGCAGGCCGCACGCAGTTCAGGCTGCGCGGGCCTGGGGCGGATCGCGGCGCAAGCGGAGATCGCGCGGGCCCTGCAGCAGGCCGGTATCCGCTTCCTGGTACTGAAGGGAGTGCCCCTGTCGGTTCTGCTGTTCGACGATCCGGTCCGCCGCAGCAGCGGTGACATCGACCTGCTGGTCGCACCGGCTGATTTCGCCACCGCCCGCCGGGTCCTCCACGATCTGGGCTACCGGTTGGCCCCCGGCATGCCCCCCCTTGGCGCGGACACCGCGCCGCAAGCCTGTCCGCGCGATCTGATCCTGCACCGTGGCCCCGTCTGGGTGGAACTGCATCAGCGCCTGACAGACAACCCCGATCGCCTCCCCTTCGATTTCGATACGCTCCATGCGGGAAGACAGCTGGTGACGGTGGCCGGCCTGGCGATCCCGACCCTGGGGCCTGCGCATCAGGGCATTTATCTTTTCGTCCATGGAGCTGGCCATGGGTGGGAACGGCTGGCCTGGCTGACCGATATCGCCCTGCTGTGCCGCGACCGCGAGATGGCGGCGGGCCTTGGCGCGCAGATTAGATCCCTTGGCATGGAGAGGGCAGGCGGGCAGGCCTTTGCGCTCATCCGGTTGTTGCTGGGAGCGGCCCCGCCCCCCGGCATCCGGGTTCCAACACATCCCGGTTGGCTGACACGCTGGCTGGCGACGGGGCATGCGGGGCCCAGACGCGGTCCTGTCTGGGCATTGCGGACCCTGTGTATGCACTGGGTGGGCTGGCGGTTGCGCGGGGGCCTGGCGGCCTTTCGCCAGGAAGTCGCCCTGGACCTTTTCCCGGATCAGCCCACCGGCCCCCTGGACCGGTTGCGCCCCGTTTCACGGCTGGCCGGCTTTCTCTGGCGCCGATTGCGTTGAGGGGAACCACCCCGTCAGCCCTGGCACCGCAGATGACCTGTCATGGCCGAAGACATATTGTTTGGGTATACTCTTACAAGACAATCCTGTGAGACGGCGGCCACCGTCTCAAAAGGGTATGTTTTTACTTTCCGAGACGTTATCCTGTCTTGGTCTAGACCCTAACGGGACAAACATCCCCCTTACGGGACACCCCCCCATGGCCCTGTACGGATATGCCCGCGCCTCCACCACCGGCCAGGATGTGACGATCCAGGTGGAAACGCTGACCCGGGCCGGCTGTGCCGTGGTACGCGCCGAGAAGGCCAGCGGGTCCAGCCGCAAGGGCCGGTCGGAACTGGCCCTGCTGCTGGAATTCCTGCGGCCCGGCGACACGCTGCTGGTCACCCGCATCGACCGGCTGGCCCGATCCATCAAGGATTTGCAGGATATTGTGGCGGAGCTGCGGGCCAAGGCCGTGGACCTGCGCGCCACCGAACAGCCCATCGACACCGGCACCGCCGCCGGCAAGGCCTTCCTGGACATGCTGGGTGTGTTCGCGGAGTTCGAGACGAACCTGCGCCGGGAACGCCAGATGGAAGGGATCAGGGCTGCAAAGGCCAAGGGCGTCTATAAGGGTCGCAAGGCCCGGATTGATGCGGACGCGGTCAGGCGCCTGAAGGCCGAGGGCATGGGGGCGACCGCCATCGCGCGGCACCTGGGCATCGGCCGGGCGTCGGTCTATCGGCTGCTGGCAGGAGAGGTACAGCGGGATGTGGCCTAAGGATGCCCTGAAGCGGCTGGTGCGGGCATTGCCGGGGAGCCGCCATCTGATCCCGCTTTACCGTTTCGCCCTGGGGGAAGATGCACGCCATGCCAGCCTGTGGAAACCACCCCCGGCAGGCCTGTTCCAACCTTTCGCGACAACGGCAGTAGACCGGTATCCACGGCTGTTCGCCTTCGCATGCGACAGGCTGGGCGATGGGCCGGACAGGCGTATCCTCTCCTTTGGATGTTCAACAGGGGAAGAGGTGTTCAGCCTGCGCCGCTATTTCCCCCAGGCCCAGATCCGGGGGATCGACATCAACCCCCGCAATATTGCGCGCGCCCAGGCCCGCCTCAGGCACCTGGGCGATCCTCGCCTGTCATTCAGCATTGCCGCCTCTGCCACTGGAGAGGGCGTGGACAGCTATGACGCGGTTTTTGCCATGGCTGTCTTCCGGCATGGGGAGTTGGGGGATTTTCGTCCGAGCTGTTCCTCCCTGCTCCAGTTTGCCGATTTTGAGCAATCCCTGGTGGAATTATCGGCCTGCCTGAAGCCAGGCGGCCTGCTTTTCCTGCGTCATACCAATTTCCGTTTCCAGGATACGGGGGGGCCCAGCAGTTCGATCTGCTGCTGGAAAGACCACGCAATCCCCAGACACCGGTTTATGGCCGGGATGAAGCGCTGCTGCCCAGCCAACCCGTGCTGGAGGGGGTCGCCTTCCGCAAGCAGGGTCCGTATGACGCCAACGACCATCATTTATGACCGTTGGTACGGCGGCGACCAACGCCGCGCCGCATGTGCAGCGTAGCCAGGCCAGCAGATGCAGGTGCCGACGCTTGACGGGCAGGAAAGATTGACCAAAGGTCAAGGTTTACTGCCGCTGATATGAAACAGGGAAGAGGCCAGTTTAACAGCTTGTATCTGCCTGACAACCACTGCCATTGCGTTCACGATAAGCTAGACTGACTGTTCCTTTACAATGAGGCACACCGACCTTGCGTATTCCCCGACCGATCATGGTGGAGGCAGCCCTGGCGCTGCTGCTGGCCCGACTGTCGCTGTCGCTGCCCGCCTCCTGGCTGTTGCGGGGAGCAGAGCGCGGCGATTGGGAGGGGGATGCCCGTCTCTCTGACGATCCTCGCGCCAGGCAGGTCGCCCAGGCACTGGACCGGGCAGCCAGACGGCTGCCCTTTCACACGACCTGCCTGGTCAGGGCCTTGGCGGGGCGGACCATGCTGCGACGCCGGGCCATCCCCAGCGTGCTGCATCTGGGCGTCGCCCGTCAGAACGGGGCGCTGGCCGCCCATGCCTGGCTGACAGCAGAGGGGGGCATGATCACGGGTGGAGAAGAAGCGCCAGCCTTCCTGCCTCTGGCGAAAATACCGGCAGGCAGGATATGAGGCGCATGCTGTGATCTCTGAGAGGATGACCAATTACTGAAACGATCGGGAGCACTCAGGCCATGACCGACAAACCACAGCCAGAGGTAGTCATGGTCGCACGGCAGGCAGCCTTTCTGCTGATCCAGGGGAAGACCGATCAGGCCGCCATACTCTGCGGTCGCCTGCGGGAACTCGATCTGACCTTGAAACACTTCAGTACCTTCATCGATCTGTTAACCATAGCATTGCCGCGTGAACGCCTCTATCCCCTGGTCCGCGGCCTTGTGGATGCCGGCTTCAACAATGCGCGCAGCCTGGACCTGCTGGCCACCACCGCGGCCTGGGCAGGCAACCGCGACGCTGTCAGGGACATTATGGATTTGGGCCGTTTCCTGTCCGTCGAAAGGTTGCATGGACCCGGCGAGCCCGATCTGGCACCGTTGACCATAGAGCTCAGCACGGCATTGGACCGTTATGACCAGCCTAACTATCGATCCATCCGCATGGGATGGCGTCGTAACCATCTGGAACGGGAGGACAACCCCGTCATACGCCGGATGATTGACCGGCTTTGGCAGGCTGCGCTCCGCTATATTGACCGGCTGCCGGTCGATCTGAACAATCCGTTCGCGCGTTTTCGCCCCGCAGGCCTGTGCCTGCGGGCCTGGAGTGTTGTGTCAGATGCGGCCACGTACCATGTGCAGCATCTGCATGCCGCCAGTTGGATCAATGGCGTCTATTATGTGGTCGTGCCTCCAATAGTGGCCAATTCGGTGGGTAAGCCCGGGTGGCTGCGCGTAGGACCTGCCGCCAACCGGGGTTTCGCAGCAGACGATGGTTGGGACGAGCGCTGGATACGTCCTGAGCCTGGCATGGCCGTCATCATGCCCAGCCATTTCAGCCATGGGACAACACCTCTGGGTATTGAAGGCCGACGGATTTGCGTGGCCTTCGATCTGCACGCCGCAAGGGAGGACAAGGCCGAGTATCGCCTGCCTGCGGTGGCCGACAGGTAAGGTCAGCTCATCCAGCAAGTAAACTTTGCGAGAGGAACCGCACAATGGTATCCGTTGATGTAGAAGATGCTGTCAGACGGCAGGAAAGATAAAGGCATGGATCAGGAACTCGATCAGGATAAAGGCTTGGTAACGGGCCGCAGCGCAGCTGAACGACTGGCATGGCGGACGCCGCGGCTGCAGGTGCTCAGTCTCGACCAAACGCGGAACAACTCAACCGTAACCGATGACACGCCGCATGGTGCCAAAGACCCGTCATGACGGGTTTGCTGTACGGGGCGGTGGACCTGCGGCACCCCGACACCAGACCTGAAAGAAATTCAGCCGACCCTTGTCTGGTCAGCTTGTCAAGCCATCTCAGCGGCGCCAAGATTCACAGCAATGGCGATGGTCCCTGCCTCCTAGCGTTGGCAGGGACCTCAGTGGTAGGGGAAGGCGTGTGCCGCCCCTCCGTTCACGCGAACGGACGCTATGTTCTGGCATTGGACGGATGGCTTGCTGATCGTGCGGGCCTGACCGCTTCCCTCGGACTGGAAGAAGGCTACGCGGCCACGGACAACAACCTGATCGCCTCGGCATTGCTGCGCTGGGGTGATGCGGGACTGGATCGACTGCACGGCCAGTTCGCGCTCGCCTGGTGGGATCGGTCGGAGCAACGGCTGTTGCTGGCTTGCGACCGCACAGGCGGACGGACGCTTTTCTATCACCAGTCACCGTCGGGCGAAGGGCTGCGCTTTGCGTCAGCCATTGGCGTGTTGCTGGCCGACCCCGCGATCCCCCGCCGGATCGATCCCGTGGCCCTGGCAGGGATCAGCCTGTACGGCAACTACAGCTTCAATCCTCGGATCGCGGCGAGTGCCACGTGCTTTGTCGGCGTCGATCAGATTGTCGCGGCTCATAAGCTGGTCATGACCCGCAATGGCATCCGGGTGGAACCGTACTGGAGGCTCGATCATACGCGCCGCATCCGGTTTCGCCGCGACAGCGACTATGTCGAAGCCGCACGGGAATTGCTGGACCGGGTCGTCGCCGACAATCTGCGCGGCCTCGGTCAGCGGGGACAAGGCCCTATCGTATCCATGCTGTCGGGAGGGCTCGACTCCTCCGCCGTCACAACCACCGCGGCGCGGCTGGTGGCACCCGGGCCGGTGCATAGCTTGACGGCGCGCTCTGATCCGGCAACCCCCGCCCTGGGGCCTGGCAACAGCTGGTTCACCGATGAATGGCCACATGCCCAAGCTACAGCAGCACTCCACCCCAATATCCGGGCCGAGCTGTGCCAGGGGCAATTTGAACCGGTCGAGGATTGGCTGCGTCGTCAGTTTCCATGGACCGGACGGCCCCCGGTCAGCCTGATCGCGGGGATATGGTATCAGGGACTCTGGCGGCGGGTGCGGGAATTGCGGGCGCCGGCATTGCTGAGTGGGCGGGCGGGCAACGCTACATTGACCGCTTCGGCGCTGTCGACCTTCGTGCGCCCCGACCGTCTGGGGGACTGGCCATCGGCCTTCGCCGACGCATGGGCCCATGTCCGTTACACGCCGGATCGCCGGACCATCATGAATGCGCTGCGCGGTCTCGTCCCGCAATCCGCAAAGGAATGGCTGCGCACAGGGAGGCGCTCGCCGCCATGGCTTCGACGGACCGGTCTTTCGCCAACCTACCTGGACATGGCTGCCGCAGACACGGTTTGGGCAGCGCAGGTGGCGGGGATAGGCGACGTGCCGTTCCGGCAACGATGGCGCGTCATGCTGATGGAAAGCACCTGGCACCGCAACAGCCTGTTCAGCCCCATGCGCCACGTCCATGGGTTCGAATATCGTGACCCGCTCGGCGACGTGCGGATGGCGGAATTCTGTTTTTCCCTGCCCGATGATCAATTCACCTGCGGTCGCCAGGACCGTTTCCTAGCCCGGCGGGTCCTGGCCGACCGGTTGCCGGCCAGCGTCGTCACAGAGAGGCGCAAGGGACGCCAACTGGCGGAGTGGCATGATTGGATGACACGGCTCAGGCCCTGGATGCGGGCGGAGCTGGATCGGCTCGACGATAGCGCGCTGGGCCGTGAAATGATCGACCTGCCACGGTTGCGTGCCACGCTGGACAACTGGCCAGATGCTGCCGAGGCGGCCGAACCCCGCTATCTGGAACTGACAAGCGCACTGGGTAGCGGTATCGGCCTCGGCATGTTCCTGCGCTGGGCAGAAGGCGGCAACCGCTAACAGGCTGCGGAAACAGCTCCGGCGATTGACGGGCAGGAAAGATTGACCAAAGGCCAAGGTTTATTGACCTTGGTATCAACCCTCCAATAGAATCAGCAATCCATCCGCCGCGAGATCGGCAACGCTTTGCATGATGTCCGCTGGCTGGGCATCGGCCATCACCGGGAAGAGATCGGATACCTGCAAGGTCTGGGCGTTAAGCGCCTCTTTCAATATCGTCGCCTCGCGGGCGTTCAGCCGCCATGTCTTGTCGCCTGCGGTGATCTCCGTGGGCGAGGTGTCAAAAACAGCGGCAGGCGGCCGACGGCGTAGTGCCGGTTGAAACCTCCGCTCCGGCGTGACACGGGAGATCATCCTCAGCGAGGTGAAGTGAAGCGGTGTACGCTCCCGATCCAGCCGCACCAGCAGATCGTCAATATCAAGCGCCTCCACGGCTTGATGCATCAGCGCCTTGACCGCGCTCATCCACGCCTCACGATCCTGATGCGGTGCAATGACAGGCAGATCCCGCCGACAAATGGTATCCGCCCGACAGGCCCGAGCCAAGGCGCGTGCCAGGTCATCAAGGCGCGGGGGGGTGATCGTTACCGTCAGATGGACCGAATCCTCGCCGTCCAGTACCTGCGCCCAATGAACCTCGCCGCGGGGCAGATACAGGACATCTCCCGACCGCAGGATGCCTTCCCATTCTGGAACGCCCAGCCTCGCCGGGTCATCATAAACAGGATTCCCGGTCGGATATGGTTCTCTTTGCCCCCAGGACCGCCATGCCTTCCTTCCATGAACCTGTAAGATCAGCACATTATGGTCGTCCCAATGCGGTTTGAATGCACTTTGTTGCGTGAAGGAGGCATAGGCGTTGGTATGAACCGGTGCCCGCAGCTCTCGCTCGACCACCGCGTTCATAAGGGCAATATTCCGCTCCATGCCCTGTATATTGTTGATGATGATGCTGAGTCCCTGGCGACAATGCCCATGAAGGGCAGCGACATTGAGATGGGTATCTCCGGGTCGGTCTTTTCTGCGCACAAGTGACATTTCAATGGGAAGCTTAAAGCCGCCACGGGCCATCTCTATCTGTCCCGAAGAGATACGGTCTGGCGTTATCAAGGCGTTCAGCCTGTCCCAGGGCAAAAGGGCCGCAAATTCGCTGCTTTGCTCCGTATGCAGCAGAATCCGTTGGTGAGCATTGACCGCATCAAGCAGGAGTGTCGGCTCATGAGGGCGTAAAAGATCGGATAACGAGCCAATCATCAGCGATTATTCCTAGTGGGGAACATCGGCCAGTTGCCCACAGCATAATAAGTCCGTGGATTTTTGACCACAGGACGCAATGCGGTCTATCGCGGGTCACGACAATGCGCTTCCAGCTGTAGCGTGTCCACACCGCTCCTCACGTGGCATTGCGAATAGCACCCCTTTGAACTCAAGAGGCCTTTCCTTCCGGGCCTGACCGGGACATGTTCAAGAATCGCCGTGTTTTTGAGGGAGACGTCCAATGCCATCAAGGGGCGGGTTTGTCTGGCTGGCCTCTTATCCAAAGTCGGGGAACACCTGGATTCGGTTGGCATTGCACAGTCTGTTCAAGGGCGGCGCGCCGGTAAGTTTCGCGATCCCGTTCCAGTTCGCCCCGCTTGTTGGCGACATCACGCAGCTGGAAGCCGTGCTTGACGTGGAGGCGAGCGAACTGACTGCGGCGGAGTTGGAGGAATGGCTGCCGGACTGCCTGATGCAGTCGGCGGCGGACGCAACGGACATGCAGTTCCGTAAAGTCCACGACCATTGGGCGCGCACCCCTTCGGGTCGCCTGCGCTTTCCAACAGCCGCGACGCGCGCGGCCATTTACCTAGTACGTGATCCGCGGGACGTTGCCGTATCCTGGGCCCATCACTCCAATATCGGGATTGATGAGGCCATCGACTTCATGGCCGATATCGATGCTGTCCTGGACAGGGGGGGTAAGGGGGGCAGGACACGTTCTCTTCCGCAACCCTTGTCGAGTTGGAGCCGGCATGTGGAAAGCTGGCTGAATGCCGACCCCGCTCCCATGACGCTCCGATACGAAGACATGCTGGCGGATCCCTTCTCGTCCCTGACCCGCGTTGCGGAACATTGCGGAGTTTCAGCCGATGCTGCTGCAATGGAGCGCGCGGTGGCCGCAACCCGATTTGACCATCTGGTGAATGAAGAGACGGCCCATGGCTTCCACATCGGCCAAGTGCCAGGGCAGAAATTTTTCCGCCGGGGGAAGGCCGGAGGCTGGCGCGACAGCTTGAGCGCCGCCCAGGCTGAGCGCATCCGGCGCGACCATGGCGCCATGATGAACAAGTTCAGGTATGACTGAAGACCGCATGCCCGACAAAGAGACTATACCGACGGTCAAAATTGTTGACTGTCGGTACGGGGTGGCCAGGCCCACGGATGTAAACACCGACGATTGAGGGGCGGGAAAGATTGCCCAAAGGTCAACACTTCAAGTCGATGATATGAGTATCACCCACCCAGGGCAATGCCATCCATCAGGCAATCTGTGAATGCATTATTAACAGGCTTCAAGCCGACAGCCGTACATATACGGCGCTTTCTGTCAATTAAAAGAAGCAATCAACTAACAACAAAGCAACTTTACTGATAGGTAGATATAGGGTCATATGCCTTACATCCGAACAAGGGTGGGACAGCCCTATCATGGATCGCGAACGGAGGAGCTTATGTCGGAATCCTTTCTCGGAGAGATCGCGCTCTTCGCCTTCAACAATGTACCGGATGGGTGGCTGCCCTGTGAGGGCCAGCAACTGACCATAACGCAGAATCAGGCGTTGTACAGCCTTCTGGGTAGAACCTATGGCGGTGATGGCGCAACATATTTCAATCTTCCTGACCTGCGCGGCCGGACACCGGTCCATTACGGGTTGATGCAGGACGCTACCCGTATTCTTCCAGCAGGCCAGGTCCTCACCATGGGTGCAAGTGGCGGAACAGAGACGGTAACCCTGAACCTGACCCAGGTGCCGGCCCATAGCCACCAGTTCACAACCGTTTCGACGAATCCATCAGCTTCGACCGTGCTGGCAAATGCGACCCTGTCCATTGCCCAGAAGGCAACCACGACGGCGGCGACGGCCCCCAATGCCCCGCCTGTCTACGCCGCTCCCGGCGCGTTGGTGACCTTGAACACGGGCTCGCTTGCCCCTGCCGGCAGTAGCCAAGCCCATGAAAACCGTCAGCCTTATCTGGCTTTGCAGTACTGCATCTGTAAATCGGGTCTTTACCCCACGCGGAACTGACCACCCCCCCTTCCCCTCCCCCGGGAGGTCACCGATCCTGTCAGAGCCAGGAGATAAAGCATGACAAGCGCATATGTTGGTCAGATCACGCTGTTTGCGGGCAGTTTTCCCCCCGTCAATTGGAAATTCTGCGACGGCAGCCTGCTGAACATCCAGGCCTACCCGGCCTTGTACGCCCTGATTGGCACAATCTATGGCGGCGATGGCGCCACAACCTTCGGCCTGCCGAACCTGCGAGGCCGCATCGCCGTCGGGAAGTCCAATACACCACCGCCGGGTATGACAGGCACTTATCCGCTGGCCAGTGCCGGGGGCACCTCCGATGTGAACCTCACTGTGGGCCAGTACCCCAATCACGACCATAACCTGAGCGTGACGACGGCCACGGCTACGGCAAACAGCCCAAGCGCGACCCTGATGCCGGCCGCCCTGCCCGCAGGGTTCCAGGCCTATGTCACGCCGAATGCGGGTGCAACCCTGACACCGGTCAGTCTCAGCGCCAACGCCGTTACCACATATACCGGCGGCGGTTATAGCCACACCAATCTGATGCCGACGATGAACCTGAACTATATCATCTGTGCGAATGGCCTTTTCCCCGATTTCAACTAACGCCGGCGTATAAGGAGACAAGCAATGGCTGATCCATTCATCGGCGAAATTCGCCCCTTTGCGTTCAACTTCACCCCGGCGGGATGGCTGCCCTGCAACGGTCAGCAATATCAAGTCGTTCAGTATCAGGCATTGGCCTCCATCCTTGGAAACCGCTTCGGCGGAAGCTGGCCACAGACATTCAATGTTCCGGACCTGCGGGGACGCGCCGCCACAAACTGTGAGGGCTCAGGCACTTGGCCGCTCCCTTCCGTCCCCCCGTCGCTGGGCTTAGCCTGGGGAACCAACGCGGTAACACTGAGTGCAGCCCAGGTCCCGCCGCACACCCATCAAGCGTTCGGCGTGGGTGCCTTGGCAAATGCCACGGCCACCGGCACCGCGACCGCCACCTCGTACCTTTCCCTTCTCCGGGCGGCGAACATTGCTTATGACCTCTGGTCGACGGATACGCCGTCGAATGGCGCGCTCTCGCCCCAGATGATCAATAGCCTTGGGGGCGGGGCTGGCGGCGTTGCACAGTCGCACAACAACAATTCGCCGTACCTGACCTTCAATTTCTGCATCAATCACGATGGCATATACCCCACCCAGAACTGATGCGATTGAGGCTGAGGGTAACCCGCAGGGAACCCCACTTCCCCCCGTGCCCGCAGATTTGGCGGCACGGGGGGTTGGCCTGCGCCTTGAACAGCCGGATGATGGACTGTTCCAACGCGATCTTTTCATTCTCGGCCGATGGCCGGAGATGGTGACAAGCGGCTGGCCAGAACAGGCGATCATTTCCTTTCTGGCCCAGCAGTCAGCGTTCCAGCAACAGCATTACCGCGCCCAATATCCGGATGCGGCCTGGGGGGTCATTACCCGGGACGGGATGCCGGGCGGGCGGCTTTACCTCCAGCAAGGCGCGCAGGACATCCGGATCATCGATATCCTGCTCCACCCTGCGCTTCATGGGCAGGGGATCGGCAGCGGCATTATCCGGGCCGTGTTTGATCAAGCACGGGCGGCTGGGCTTTCCGTCTCCCTGTCGGTGGAGGATCACAATCATGGAGCCCGCCGGCTGTATGAGCGTCTGGGCTTTGCCTATCAAGGACTGCACGGCATACACCATACGCTGACCTGGACACCGTCCTGACCCACATCGTGACAGGGCCCCCCGTGCCCTGGCCGGGGGCTTTTCCACGGGCCAGGCGTCAACCGATGCCGATCCCGTAAAGATAGGCGTCCGTCTCGACATCATGCTGCGTCGGACCCAGACCAAGATCCAGCGCCCCGAAGGCCGGATGCTCGACCCGGTAGCATGCATGGGGGAACAGCACCCCCGGCGGCCCCCGCAGCGCGATCTGAAAAATCGGGTTGAACTCCGGCGGCAGACCCCGGCGGTCGCGTTCCTCTACCCGTAGCACCGTCAAGGGCACGGCTCCGCCCGGCGTGATCACGGTCAGCACCTCCCCTTCCAGGGATTTAGCCAACGTGAAAGTCAACATGCTCTCCTCCTCTCTTCCGGTCTGGTCCCAGCCAGTTCAAATACCATCATCCAAAGCGGTTACATTCCAGGGTGGTGAAAGGGTCACACATAGCCCATACGCACCATGACATGGCCATGGTCGCGTTCGATCCGGGCGGCCTGCTCACGGGACAGTTCCTGCCGCCAGCCGCCCGCGACACCTCGGCGAAAAAATGGCCGGCCCCGAACCTGACCGTTGCGAAAGCCATGCTCCGCCTCGGCCTGACGCAAGCTGTCAAACTGCGTCGCCGCCGCAGCCGCTGGTGCCGCCGCCGCATCCATCAGCAGATGCCGGGCCGCCCGAGCAAAGGAACCGGCAGAGTCAGCTTGCATGTCCTCATATCGCAGCACCAGGGGGGCCGGCACCGCGGACAACCAGCCTTGCACATGCAGGCTCCAGGTCGACAGGTGCTGGGCGAATGCCGTAACAATGCCGCCGGTGCGCATGGCCCATGTGGTCCCGGGATCGGCCATGGAGGCAATGGCCTGATCCACCGAAAAGTCGTTATGGTGGGCCAAGGATATGGCCACATCCCGCGGATCGCGAACGATGTAGAGGCTGGCCAAGGTGGCCTCGGGCGGGAACAAAGGCAGGCCCGAGGGGGTGCGCTCCCAGGCCTCATGAACCCGGCGGTAAAGAGGGCCATTAGCCTCCCGTGCCATCTGGATAGCAGCGCGCGCCCGCATGTCCTGGCATTCAGCCGGGGTGAAATCGCTGGATTCAATATCCAAGGTCAGTTCCACCTCACGCCGGTCGGCGGCGAAGGGAGCGAAGGCCAGAGGCTGACTGAAATCAGGTTGGACGCCGCCCGCCCGCAGACTGGCCAGGGCCAGCCGCATCCAGGTATTGCCCGATTTGGGATAGGAAGCGATCCAGCAATATCCGCCGCCCCGAACCGTCATGCCGGTCACGCCCCCAGGGATGTCAGCAGGGCGTCCAGGTCCGCCTCATCCCCCGGCCGGCGCAGGGCATGGGCTCCCCCCAGGGCGGACAGCAGCCGCGGCACCGCCGTCATCTGGTCCGTCGTCATGCCAAGCCGTCCCATCAGCTGCGGGCGGTACAGAATCTCTCCACTGCGCGCCAGGGCCTCCACAACGCTAAGCCGCCGCAGCCCTGGCTGCAGCGCATTTGGCCCTTCCAGCAGAATCAGCCGCGTGAGAGGAGTCGGTTCGGCATGGAACGATCCCCCGATGGGAAGATGAAACTTGTCCAGGGTTGGCCGGGTCCGCTCCAGCCCCTCCGGCGACAGACCCAGCCGATCCATCGCGTCCCGCCACAGCTTCAACCGCGGAAAGGTCGGCTGCACCCTTGGCCCGCCGAGCACTGACAGGTCCACCATCGTGACGTCATCCGCCAGCAGGGACAGCCCGCGCTGCATCAGACGCGCCGCCAAGGTCGACTTGCCTATGCCCGACGGGCCGGCGAAGGCGACGGCCCCACCGGGAACCCGTACACAGGACGCATGCAGGGGCAGCAGGCCACGCCGCAGCGCGGCTATGGCGAAGACCGTGCCATACAGGAATGTACGCTGACTGGTGGATGCGGGATCCATCACCGCGTCGACGGTGACCCGGCCACCATCGGGTGCCACCCGCCAAGCCGCTATCTCCGGTATTTCAAACCGGCTGGTACCATCGGCGGCAACCTGAAGGAAAGGCCGGTTCACCACGGGATCGACCAAAGGGGGAACCGGACCTTGATCCACCACCAGATCGGCGGGACGATCATCACCGCTCCAGATGATCAGGTCAGGCAGAGGGAAGGTAGATGAGACCCGCAGCCCGCCGAAACAATGGTCGAGTACAGCTTCCACCCGGCCTTCGGACGGGGCGGCGGGGGGAATGGCGCTTTGGGAGCAGGTGACAGGCACAGCAGGCACAGCTTTCTTAGGCACAGATCGACCATGGTAAACGAGGGTTGGGATAGTCACCCGGCGGCTGCTCTATTTCAAGAGAGCTCCGCTTCCTTGTCCAACACGACTGATTAAGGATATAGGAATTATGACTATTGTTTAGGATCGACGGAATTAAGCATGCTCGCCACCTACCAGACGGCCCGATCCCTGCTCCTCGAAGGCCAGACGGATGCCGCTCTGGAAATGCTGGATACCCTTTCGCGGGATGGTACGGCCACGCCGGACGCGTTGGCTCTGCTGGGCAACCTGCTACAGCAGGCAGGCAGACAGGCGGAAGCCATCCCAGTCCTGGAGCAGGTGTTCGTAGCGCGACCGGACATGACGAACGCACTGGCTGATCTGGGCCGGAGTCTCGCCGATATTGGTCGGAACGAAGAGGCGCTGGAGGTTCTGCGGGAAGTGGTACGCCGGGTCCCTGGGCATTCCTGCTGCGGACGCTTGGGTGACCTGCTGGCCAAAAAAGGCATCTATCTCATTGATGCGAACGAACTGCGAGCGGGCGTCGCCTTGTTGGAAGAGGCGATGAGCGTGATCGGGCTGGTGCCGGATGTAGCCGCCATGCTGGCCCTGGGGCACCATCGGCTGGGGAATCATCTGGCGGCCTTGCCGCTGCTGGAGGAAGCGCTGCAGCACTGGCCGGACCATCCGGCCTGCCTGGTGAACATGGCCTCCACCCTGGATGCCCTGAACCGGCACGAGGAGGCGGAGGCTTGCTGCCGACGGGTCCTGGACCATGTTTCTCCCGATCTGGCCGCTGCCTGGTGCAATCTCGGCGTCGCCTTGCGCGGCCAGGGACGGCTGGAGGAGGCGGAACGGATCATGCGGCATGCCCATGACCTGGATCCGGCACAGATTCCGGCCTTGGCCAACCTGGGTAGCTTCGCCTCCATCCTGGGTCGCTTCGATGAAAGCATCGCGTGGTACCGCCAAGCACTGGCGCAGGAACCCAGGAACCCCGTTATCCGGTTCCTGATGGCCTGCGATCGGTTACGGGCGGGCGACTGGGAGGCGGGCTGGGCCCATTATGAGCATCGGGCGGAACATCCAACCAATAACGTCGCTTGGCCCCTGCTGGCCGGCTTACCCCGCTGGGAAGGGGGTGATCCGGCCGGCCTGCGCATCCTGCTGGTGGAAGAACAGGGCTATGGCGACCGGCTGCAATTCTTCCGTTATGCCCGCCTGCTGGCTGACCGGGGAGCCACTGTCGGGCTGGCGACCCTGCCCTCCCTGCGTCGCCTGTTCCGGCAGAGTGACCAGCGCATCATCCTGGTCGATCCTGACGCACCGGTAGAATCTGGGGCGTGGGATTGCGGGGTGCCCTTGATGTCCCTGCCGCACCGGTTTGCCACCCGGGTGGAAACGGTGCCGAACGCCCCCTATCTGAGCGCGGATACTATACAGGCCGCAGCCTGGAAAGAACGCCTCGCCGATCTGCGAGGGCTGCGGGTCGGCTTGGTCTGGGCTGGTGATTCCCGACCCAATGATCCCAGTGCCAACGGCATCGACCGTCGGCGCAGCATGACCTTGTCGCAGTTCGCCCCCCTTGCGGCCATCCCAGGCGTCCATCTGATCAGCTTGCAGAAAGGGCCGCCCGCCGCCCAGGTGGGCGATGCCTCCTTCCCGATCCTGGACTGGACGGCGGAATTGGCGGACTTTGCCGATACGGCAGCTCTGGCCGTGAACATGGATCTGATCGTATCGGTTGATACGGCCCCTATCCATCTGGCCGGGGGGCTTGGCGTGCCGGTGCTGATGCTCTCCCGCTTCGACAATTGCTGGCGCTGGCTGCACAACCGTGAGGACACGCCCTGGTATCCAACGATGCGTATATTCCATCAGCAGGCCTGGAACGACTGGTCCGTGCCGCTGGCCCGGATGGTGGAGGCGGTCACCGCCACCGCCGGAGCCCATGCCCGCGTTGCAGCAGGGGCCTGATGATGGCCATGACATCCCTGCTGACCGGCGTGAGTCCAGACCGTATCCGAACCGATCCTTTTCCGCATCTGGTCATCCAGGACGCACTGCCGCCGGATCTCTATGCCGCCCTTGCCGACAGTTTTCCCGGGTTGGAACAGATCGTCGGCACCAGGATGTCGCGGATCCCCAGCAACCGCCGCTACATGATGATGGCTCACCTGCTCCTGACCCTGCCCGGGATCCCGGAATGCTGGCGGGACTTCGCCCGCATCCATACGGACTCCGCCTTTCTAGCAGAGGTCGAGTCCCTGTTTGCCGGGCACTGGCCAGTAGCCCTGCTGAACGCCCTAGGCGGACAGCTCAGTGGGCACAGGACGGATCGCCTGAACCTCGTCCACAATCAGTCGGCCCGCATCCTGATGGATGCGCGGCTGGAGGTGAATACGCCGGTCCATCATAAGCCGTCCTCCACTCGCGGGCCGCACCTGGATACGCCGAACCGGCTTTACTCGGGCCTCTTCTATCTCCGGCACCCGGACGATGATGCCATCGGCGGCGACCTCGAACTGTTCCGATGGCGGAACGGCCCCACCGCCGCCATCGATGGCTACACCCTGCCCGACGGGGCGGTGGAACGGGTAACCACCATCCCCTACCAGCCCAATACGCTGGTGATGTTCCGGCAAGGGATCGATGCGATCCACGGTGTCGGCATCCGTCACCCCACGCCCCATGTCCGCCGCTATGTTTTCATCACGGCCGAGATCGCCGAGAACTGGCTGCTGCCCCCATCCCAGGAAAGCGAACTGGCATGAGATTACTGGTCCATGGAATGCAATCGAGCGGCGCCACCAGCTTCACCCAGATGCTGGCCCAACGTCCAGATTGTGTGGCCCTGGTGGATATACCGAACAACTTCGCCGCCCCGCGTGTGACAACCGACCGGGATTTCGTGGCCAAGACCGTCTTGACCACGGCCTATCCACTGTCCATCCATGTGGAGCGGTTTCGACCCGATGCCACCATTCTGCTGCTACGCGATCCGCGGGCGAATTATGTCAGCCTGCGGACCAAGGATTACCGGCACCGCTCCGGCCTGATGCACGAGAAATTCCTGCTGCTGGATCAGCTTTTCGCAGAGGTCGGGCGTTTCGACGCCGTCATCCATTACGAGGATTTCGTCGCCGGCGATCCCACGGTTACGACCGCCCTGACCCGGCTGGGCTGGCCGGTGGATGACAGCTACCGGACTTTCCGCCGATCATACGATGAATTGCTGCAATCTTTGTGGGCAGTGGAGCCGGCCCTGCAGGAGGAAATGGACGTGGTCTTCGGCAATATGCAGGGCCGGGCCGTTTCCGAGACTTATATGGAGAAGCGTTGGGACCTGTCGGTGGAGCAGGAAGTAGAACGGCTGTGCCCCCGCCTGCTGTCGCATTATCGTCGGCGCGCCGACGCGGTCTGATCACCTATTGCACCACCGTGATCAGCTTCTGGGTGGCCAAGTTGGCCAGTAGGGCCAGCACGTCGCGCTCGATCACAGGCAGGGGTGCATCATATTCCTGCTCCAGCGCGCGGCACAGAGACGCCACTGAGATCGCTTCGGCCATCGCCTTCCAGATGCGGGTTCCGATGGCGTCGAGTGTGAAATATTGGCCGCTTTCAATATCCATCATCACCACTTCACCGTCGATTTCCGACGACAGCAGATCGGAGCGGGCGCGGATATGGGAGGATAGTGTCAGCATGGGACACGCGCTCTTCACGGGATTGATGCGATTATATCTAATCACAGCATTGAGGTTTGTCCATGTAATATGGCCCAGATTCCGAGGTCAGGTCTCTACGCATTAACATCCTGATTTTTTACATGTTATCGTCGCGTTGCCCTTTGTTCCGCGCCTGAGTGTCATGCCGCCTACGACCATACCTGCCACCACCCGCCGCCTGTTGTCGCTGCTGGCTGCCTCCTATGGCCGGCGTGATCTGGCACTCATGCTGGGCCTGGGTGTCACGGCATCCCTGGCCGAAGGGGCGGGACTGCTGCTGCTGGTACCCGTGCTGGAACTCGTAGGGGTGGGTGGGGCGGCCCCCCCGTCGGCGGGCACCCTGCTGACCGGCCTCGGGCTTTATCTGCTGCTGGTGACCGCCGCCGCCGGTCTGGTCGCAGCCCGCAGCATCCTCAGCCAGGAACAGCGCACACGTTTCGTGGACCGGCTGCGGGGCACCCTGCATCAGGCCCTGCTGCATGTCGCCTGGCCCGTGTTCCAGGGGCTGCGTGCCACCAGCCTTAAACAGGTCATCGCGGGGGAAGTGGGGCGCCTGGGCCTGTGCCATGACGCGCTGGTCAATCTGGGGGTAGCAGCCCTGACCCTGCCGACCCTGCTGCTGACAGCCCTGGCTTTATCACCAGCCCTGACCCTGGTCACGCTGTGCCTGTCGATCCTGGCGCTGCTGCTGGTCCGGCGCATCGGGCGCAGCGGTTTTGATATCGGCCTGCGCATGGGCCGCGCGCATCAGGAGATGATGGGCGATATCAGCGATGATCTGGCGGGCCTGCGCATCATCAAGGGTTTCGGGGCGGAAGGACGGCGCGCGGACAATCTGTCCCACCGCTTCGCCGATCTGCGCCGCCTGCAGGCCCGCCACAGCCGCATCCAGACCTATGAACATGCCGCCCTGCTGGTGACAGCCGCTGTGATGACGGCAGCGGCCGTCCTGGTGGCGATCCTCTGGCTGCAACAGCCGTTGAGCGAGGCGCTGGTGGTGATCCTGGCCTTCGCCCGTCTGGCACAGCGCGCGCTGGCCGGCCTGCGCTTCTGGCGGATGCTGGAAACCAGCCTGCCGGCCCTGGTCCTGTATGAGGAGATGCTGGACAGGCTGCGCGTCGGCGCAGAGCCGCCGGCGGATGGCAATGGCAACCTGCCCCCCTTCTCCCGGACCCTGTCTTTCCGGGATGTCAGCCTGCGCATGCCCGATGGGCGTCAGGCCCTACAGGGGGTCGATCTTGAACTGCCGTTTGGCACCCTGCTGGCCGTGACAGGTCCGTCGGGGGCCGGCAAGTCCAGCCTGGCCGATCTGGCGGCGGGTCTGGCCTATCCCACCGCCGGCACCCTGTCGGTGGATGGGATGGTTCTGACGCCTGACCTGTTGCCCGACTGGCGGCGTCAGGTGGCGGTGGTGCCGCAGGACCCGTTCCTGTTCCATGACACGATCCGGGCCAACCTGCTGCTGGCTGCCCCGGACGCGATGGACACTGATCTGTGGGCCGCCCTGGCGGATGCGGGGGCCGCCGACTTCGTGCGCGCCCTGCCCCACGGGCTGGATACTATTGTCGGTGACCGGGGCAATGCCGTCTCGGGCGGCGAACGCCAACGCCTCGCCATCGCCCGTGCCCTGCTGCGCCAACCCCGTCTGCTGATCCTGGATGAATCCACCTCGGCCCTTGATGGCGGGTCGGAGGCGCTGGTTCTGGAAACGCTCGACCGGTTGCGGGGCCGGCTGACCATCCTGGCCGTCACTCACCGCGACGCCACCCGCCGCGCCGCCGACCGGGTCCTGGAACTGGCGGGCGGGCGGGTTATCCTGGGCTGAGTCACTTCCAGTATGGGGAGGTAATACAGGGAAACTATGAAAGAGTTCGGATATTCTTTGTATAATCTATATGATCGTTCTGTTAAGACTTGGACAAGTCACCATCTGCTACAGCCTCAATATCGACTTTCAATCCCGCCCTGACACACAGCGCAATCAGGTCGGCCAGTTGAAAGAGATTAATATTCCCTCCTCGCAGATGCTTCAGCCTTGTCGCATTGATGCCGAGTTGGCGGGCCAGCTTGAAGCGATCCAGCTTTGTGTTATCAAGATAATTATGCATTGCGATTAACAGGTCGGCACGAAGCCTGAGGTCCGTCCGCTTAACCGGATCCGGCTCAACAGCATCCCAGACGCAGGCGAAGGCTCTGTATTCCATCACTTACCCCCTCTCGCTCAAAAGCCGATATCCACATCACGTCCCCGAGACTGTTCCTTCCCCTCCATTCTGTCGATACCCCGTCCCAGATTGACTGGAAGGGACAGGATGACGCCTGCCGGCAGGGTTCGGCCAAGTTTCCCCAACAAGGCCATCACTTCGCGCTTGGGCAACCCATCCTGGTTGGAACTCTCCAATCCCGACCGGACAGAACCCAATTCTTTGAGCAGAGGAACGATACTCTTGGTCGGGTCCCCCCCTTTGGAAACGACCAGTTCGACCTCAAGCTCACGACGGGCCGCTGCCAACCCGGCAATACGGCGCACCTGGTCAGGCTGGAGATCACCACCGGTTGCAATATAGGCGATGTCTGACCTGCTCGCATCCGCTCCACGCCTCGACAGGGTTTCTGCGACTGTCGCGGTGATCACTAACCGACCGGCAGTTCTGGGGTTGCCAGCTATATGCAGACCTCTTTCCCGGCTTAACGGCGGAAACTGATGGCGGCTTCCCCTCGCACTGACCACTTCATAGCCGGTGATGCGGCCCGCCTCGTCGCGCCAAGCGAAGCACGTTTCCCCTTGCCCGGAAACCCGCCAGTCGGCGGGGTTCATTCCCGCGATAGCTTGGGACGGTGCACCTCCCCTTTGCACTTCAAAACGCCGGCGGTTGGCGGCCACCGAATCACGCGCCGGCGGAACCCTACCCGCCCCCAACCGATGACGCATCCGTATTCCCAACTCCTGTGCTGGTGTCGGTACAGTAATGGCACTCTGACGGTCCGCCCGTTCGAAGACCCCTGTCCGCACCCATGCCCCCGGGTCGGCGGCATAATCGCGGATATTGTGTTTGATGTTCACACGCTGCATTTCGGCCAGTACTATCTGCTTCACCCTGGCGTCGGAGAGATCTGGTGGCGCTCCCGGCGTTGCGCGGTCGCGCAGCATATCACGGACGCGACTGGTCTCGACAACCATCGTGACATCACACTGATGCCGGGTTAGGCCGACATAGGCTTGGCGTCGATCCACCCCAGCACCATTGTAGAAAATCACATGGCGAACCGTGTCCCCCTGTAGGATATGGGTAGTACCGGCATAGGCATGCTGGATTTTAGGTAGGGCACCCGGTTGCTTCTGCTGCCGCCATCCTCCAACGAAATCCGTAAGTGGAGCTGTTACCTCAGCACCCTTGTCCAGTCTCACACTGAGAACTGTCTCCCCTTTGTCAGCCCTAATGCCTGTGACCGTACCAAGATCACTGGTGTTGATGCCCAGACGCGTCAGCACCTCCCCGAAAACAACCCGGTCGCCAACAGCGATAGGCGTTTCCCTTTCAATCCCATCGCGATGCTCAAACCATAAAGGAACGTCTTTGCTGGTCAGTTCACCCTGTTCCCGCTGCGAGACCCGGATGATCTCATTTAAAGCCCGTACATCGGCATTGCGGGGAGCAATGGCAATCCTGCTGCTATGCGGATCAGCAGCGCGATAAATGTCCCATTGCCTGACGGCGGCGGACAGGGCTTGATCTCTTCCAGTCGCCCAAACAACCCTGTCCCGGGCCTCATAATCACGCACAGCGCTGATCACGTCACCTGCCGCCAATTTGCGGCTGGCTTTACGCATCCAGTCCTGTTCCTGCCGGGTAATCTCGCGCAGTCGTGCCGGTGCCAACTCATCAGCCAAAGCTGCCAGAGCGCCCCCAGCACCAATAGCTTCCAACTGTTTGCGATCTCCCACCAGGACTACCCGCGCCTTGGCCTCATTGGCCAATGTCAGAAGGCGCTTCATCTCGCGGATACCGACCATGCCGGCTTCATCCAGGATGATCATATCCTGCGCCGATAGCCGCCGATCTCCTTCTTCAACATCGCGTATAAATCCAGCCAAAGACTGGCAATCCGTCTGCCCAATTTTATCGCGTAGCCCTTCCGCAGCCTTCCAGGAAGGGGCCAGAGCATGAAGGCGCAACCCTGAGGCACGCGCAGCCTCAGCCACGACAGCCATACCATAGGATTTGCCGGTTCCTGCATCACCCTCCAATAGGCTGACACCGCCACCCTCAATCGCGACATGCCGGCACGCGGCTACCTGCTCGGGCCGTAAGCTGGGGCGCGATTTGATGGCGTTCTCAAGATGGTGATGATGAATGGCACTCGGTTCGTGACGGCGTGCGATGCCAGCTGCCATCATCTCCCGCTCGATACGCATCATTTCCGGAGTGGTGTAGACAGCCTGGCCCAGGGCATCCTGACCGATCTCAAGAAGTTGGCCAGACTGTACCAGCTTTGTCAGTTCCCAGGTGACTGCCTGTACCCCCATGCGCCCCTGGGCATATTCCAGGAGCAGCCGCATCATATGTCGGCTTTCGATAACACTCTCCCGCTCCGTCGCCTCGGCGAGGGCTGCTTGCATGATATCCTGTGTTGGATCACCGAGAGGCTGTCTCCTGCCAGCATGTGTCCGTGTTATTTCCAGTACGCTGGACCCTGGCCACCCGGCAGCAGCAAATTCACTTTGCCAGCGGCGTTCCAAATCTTCCCGAGAGGGTAGCTCACTCTTGGCCACACGGCTGTTACGGGTGATATAAGACGTTTCTGCCCGATCCTCCCGTGTACTGATCCCCGCCTCTCGCGCTAGATCCAGAATTTCGTTCCGGCGTTTGGAGAACTTGAGACACAAGTTACGATCCACACCTGCGATTTCGAAATTGCGCTCCGCCTTGATGATCTGAACCTGCAGCTGACGCCGCAGCTGTTCCGCCAATTCCACCCGATAGGCCGCCTGGATAGCCCCCTGCCAAGCAAACAAAGTTTGTGGCTCCATAGTCCGTGTCGCGCCATTGACGTCTCGGGTGAGGTTCAACACAACGGCATGGTCATGAAGCTGGGGGTCCCCTGCCCTGCTGGTGTAATGCCTGAAGCGACCAGCCACCACATCGTGGGCCACGACACTCTCTATGCCGTCTTTACCGGTACGAGTACGAAATAGGCCCTGCTCAGTTGCGAAGTCCAACGCCCGTTCCACAGCAGCAGTCTGCGCCGCCGAAATAGCCCGCCGGACATCATGATCGCCAGAAGCCCACAATACGGAAACGGACTTTGGTGCCGAAAAGGTAATGTCCAGACCGGCTCTATGCCCCTCGCCGGTCCTCTGTACTAACGCATTCCCGGTTTCCGGATCATAACCAGCACACAAGGCAGCAAAATCAGGGGTTTCAATCCGCCCCTCATGATCCACAATGTCCCAGCGTGGTGCGTACCAGCGACCATAATCCTCATCGGCCCGGCAAAAGTAATCTTCCCGGCGTTGATGCCTCTCATCCGTATAGTAGCGACCTGCACCGGCTCCACAGCCGAGAGACCTCATGGCACCTCCGGCAGGCAATCAGCAATCATGTCGGCGATCACTTGAATCTTGTCATCGATCAAACGTTTCTGCTCCTCGATCCGATGTGCAGATGCAGCGACGGACTGTACCAACAGTACCGGATCGAGCCATGTTTCGACGACCCGACGAACAAGGTCTGAGACGGTTATCTCCTGTTGAGCAGCAGCCCTTTCCAGACGCGCTTTAACGTCAGCATCGAGTGATATCGTTAGAGGCACCTTAGCCATTCTCATCTCCTACCAACGGCGACCAATAATTCATTGATTTAGTTACATAAGTAATTTTGGCATTAAAGATGCGTAATGTGTCTAAACACTTAATTCACCCAATTTAATGGCGTACATCCTTGAGATATACGGATTTACCATCCTATGGGCTAATGCATACCGCGAATGAACAGAATGACCACGAATCTGTTGCAACACTGATTTTCCGCAGTAGCCTGGACATACAGAGCGGCTGAACATGTGGCATAACAAATGGCAAGAACGATCAAGACCTATCCTGTTGAAACAGTGGAGGCAGCAGCCTTAAAGCTTGAAGAGTTTGCGCAGAAAGGACCCAGGGTTCTATCGGTTCGGATGGCAATTGAGCGTCTGCACCCGCAGATCGAGGCCCTTATTGCTAAGGGATTCTCGACAGAGGCTATCATCATGGCCTTACGCGACTGCGGCATCAGCCTCTCAGTACCTGCATTTAGTGAACACTGGAAATCCATCACGCAGGGGGCGATGAAGCCGTCGGCAAAGCGTTCCAGGAAGCAAGCAAAGGGAACCATTGCGGATACCGGTAGGCAGGAAGGCATTGTACGCCCTCCTTCGGCTGCCAGTACCCGGAGACGTGAAGATGTTTAAGCGTATGATCCTGGTTCTAGGCCAGAAGGGCGGAACCGGCAAGAGCACCGCAAGCTGCGCTATTCTGGACCGCCTTCGACGGGATAATGTACCATCTGCTGCATATGATGGTGATGGAACGGATGTCGGCCAGCTGCACCAGCTTTATGCAGAGCGGGGACGTGACCGACAGCCTGTCTTGCCTCAGGATCCCATGCGCGGCGTCGTGCCCTATGACATTCGCCATGAGGGGCAACGCGACTTGTTGCTGAACAGTCTTCAGACCGGTGCCAACGTCGTTCTGCATGATTTGCCGGGTGGATCACTTATACCTGTTATCAGTGTTGCTGGGTCCGCTTCTGCACTCACTGACATGGCCGCTGAAGCGGGTTATCGGATTACTCTTGTGATCGTGCTCTCTCCCGCTTTGGCGTCGGCCTTTGTCGTAGGCGATATTCTTGACCAGTTTGGCACCAGCGTTGACTACCTTGCCATCCGAAACCGGTTTTTTACACGTGTTGCCGGCTTTGCTCTTTTCGATGGTCATACCGATGCGACAGGCAGCATTATAGGCGGCAAAAGTAAACAGCGTCTGCTGCAATCCAATGGCCGGATCATAGACATGCCGAGCCTTATGGAGGGGGAGACCTACTGGATGCTGGAAGCGCTGGATCTGGGTTTTACAGCAGGACGTAATGACCCGCGTCTCTCCATCGCTCATCGTAGCCGTGTCAGCACGTTCCTAAGGGAATTCGATGCTGAGCTGGACAAAGTCAGGGAACTGGTTGGATTGCCATGAGCAAAGGCAGCATCTTCCAGGAGGCGACTAAGGATCTTTCCCCAGAGATACGTGAACGGCTTCTGCTGGTCATGAACCGGCTGAGCCTGTCACCAGATAGCCCAGAAATTATCCTGCTGTCTGTTGCTGGCCACGTCATGGCAGCAGCTCATGACGTCCCTAAGCGGATGCAGGCTGCTGGCCATGACGTAAGCGCTGAGGTCCGCAAAGCGTTGGATGATGTCCGCACGACTATGGTCGCTACCAAGGAGGCTGCCAAATTTGAGGTCGAGGCCGGCATGGTAAAAACCATTGATCGCCTGTTTCAGGCTGCCGGTACAAATATCCGCAAGGCAGAGGCCTCTCGCTGGGTCTTGAAGACTACGGTTGCCTGCCTTGGGGGTATCCTGGTCACCCTTGCCATTGGCGGGGGCCTGATTTGGCACGTCGTTAACGAAGCGGCCGATATGCGTGTGCAGGCAGAAGCAGATCGCTTAAACAGCGTCGTTGCTGGATATAAAGTGGAATTGAAATCGCGCGGTAAATGGGTTGGTGACCTAACTAAGGATCAGTATGAAGCTGCACAATGGGCAGCCAACCTCTCTCGACAAGAGTTGATTGCCGTTAAATGGTACCTTGGCCCAGATGCCGCACTCGTCCGTCAGATTGTCGCAACGGCAACGAAGAGTAAGGATAATTCCCCATTCCCTTGCATAGGGTGGGGGCAGCAGAGCTGGGAGATCGGTGGGCGAGGCGTGACAACATGTACTGTGATTATCGGTCGACCCGAGCAACGCTGAAACGCCGGAAGTTCTACGTCACCCAATCCAGGTGAGTTTCTGGCCTTCCTTGTCCTTTTCCATCCAAAAGGTCTTTTCCTCAGTTCCTAACTGTTCCTTAGATTCCTAAGGCCAAATTCATTTTATTTTTCAGTATCTTGAGAGCCATTATCGGACATTATGACGGGAGACTCGGGACAAATCTACGGGCCTTATCGGACGCAAGTACGGAGATATCGGACATTCTTGCGGTGGAAAGGGGCATTTCGGACATTATGACGGTGTATTTCGGACTTCCCGTAAAATCATGTCCGATATAAGGCGACTGTGGTGGAGTTGAATTACCTGCGCTCAGATGGCGGTCGGGTATGGGAATCTTCACCCTTGCTCAGCACTTGCCGGATTGATGAACGATCTGGCAGCCTACAATACAGCTTCCCCAGCGGCCTCAGGGAGCGGCTGGTGGAACCGGCGCTCTACAGCATGATCAGTCTACGTGTGCAGTGGGAATTCGACAGCAAATATGGTCTGGTCCTGTATGAGACCCTTAAGCGCTATGCCGACCGGGATGCCGCCCAACCTTGGTGGTCCGTCAAAACGTCCGAATTGCGGGACCTGCTGGGATGCCGGGACAAACTGACCGATTGGAAGGATTTCCGCAGACGCGCCCTGGATCCGGCCCTGGAGGAAATTGATCGGCTGGCTGAGTTTCGCGTGCTGGTCATCGAAACCCGTCAGGGTCGTGGTCGCGGTGGCGGTCAGGTTGTCGCTGTCACCTTCCAGATTGAACGAAAGCCCAAGGAGGCGGTCGCCGCGACGATCCGGGAACTGGAAAAGCCCAAGGTCCAGCGACGGGGGGAACGCAAGGCAAAGGCCGAGGACATTGCCAGTACAGCAGCCGCCCGCAAGGCGCTGCATTTCCTAACAGGGGCAGATGCCGGGACAAGGCTGAAATGGGCCAAACGGGCCGAGGCGATCGGCATAGAGCTTCCAAAGGCGGCCAGTGCGGTAGAGAACCTTCCCCGCTGGGTCTCACAGATCGCGGTCGAGCTTCTCGCCGAAGAAAGAATTCGCTGAGGGTGGTAGGACCCGATATCAAGGACACACCGATATCTTTTTGATATTAAACAGCTTTCCCCTCACCCAGACACTGGCCCCTCCCATTCGATACGCTCCGCCCCCACCGGGGGGCCGGGAAACTGCTCCTCATGCTGATTATCCGGCGTCATCCCAGCAACGAGTTCCTCCAGCGTATACCGCTGCGGGTTGTGAGGCTCCGCCTTCTTCGGATCAACCGGCATCTTGTCCTCCAGGTTCTTCTGATATCCGCTGACAGGAAACGTCAGACATGGGCCGTTGGCAAGTCCCCGGAAAGGTCATCCCCCACAACAGGCTGATCTTCCGCCCCAGTCCGGCTGATGCTCGCGCCCAGCCTGTCCCTGCGCAAGCAGGCCTGTCAGTTGGTGCACCCACCTGGGCGCACCGCCAGAACAAAAATTGATATCAGACAGATATCTGATATCAATAACCTGTCAGCAGCATATCCAGCGCATTCATGATCTGCTGATGCTGGTCATCCAGGGACTGAATGACCTTGCCCAGATCCCGCCGCCGCAGGGTGGCGATGGACTGGGTGACCATAACATGGCGTTGTCCCTGGATATCGAAAACCGGGTTAAGGGTGGCGATGGGGGCCGGTGCTTCCTTTTCCGGGAACAGCGGAACAACGACCCGCGTGTCCAGCCGGTCCAGCAGATCGGCCTGCACATCCAGCAGATAGAAGGACCGCTGCCCCGTCATGGCATAGACGTCGAAACGCGCCATCAGAACTGCCTGTATTCGGCGAGCGGCAGACCCTTTTCCTCAACATGGGCGTTCCAGGCATCGATGGCCGCCTGATTTTCCTGCCGCCATTGCGCCGCCTTCATATCGGAAACTGCGGCCGCCAGCCCCCGCTCACAGGCCTGCGACAGGTTGATGTTGAGCTGACGCGCCTCCCGCAGCAATGCCTCCGGCAGGGTCACATTGGTGCGCTGACGCAAACCAGCCGTCTCTCGGGTCATGCAAGCCTTCCTGGTCGATAGGTATCAACTATGCGCATGATCCATACGCACGTCAATGTACCCCCATTCAGGACTGGCACCCCACCCCCGCCCTGTTCCATGATCGGGGCTCAACCATCCGGAGCCTTTTGCGCGATGATCGACCAGAACGGCCAGCCCGTGACCAAGCCCGCCTTGAAGACCTATCTGGCTACCTACAATGCCGGGGTGCGCGGGTCGAAGGAGTTCGGTGCCATGCCCCGCGCCCTGATCACCATTTGCGACAATCTGGCCTTGGGCAAGACCACCTATGTCAAATGCGTGGAAGGTCAGGTGCAACTGTCGCGGCGCAAGGATGGGGCCGTCGCCGGCAATGGCCTGTGAGCCCTGTCTGTAAAAGAGGGCGCGAGTAGAGTCCCGACTATCCGCCCAGCTTACTGATCGGCGGGGCCGACGGGTACAGCATCAACCCGTCATCCTCCAGCGTCACATGTGCTTGCGGATAGGCTGCCAGGGCCAGTTTCAATTGCGGGATCATGAACCGCTTGAAGTCTCGGATGCGCGCATATTCGGCCCCATGCTGGGCATGCAGGGCCTGCCAGGAAATGCTGGTCGGCTTGGACAGGCTGCGCAGCCGGTAGCAGAGCCAGACATAGAGATCGAGCGCCAGACTGCTGGCCCCGATAGCCCGGATAGCCTGTTCCAGCAGTGGGATCGGGTATTTGCGCAGATTGTCGTAAAAATCCTCCGACAACACGATATGCTCTTCCCAGAGCGCGCCCTGCGTATCGTCGGTCATCCGCACGCCCAGCTGACCACCCTTGATGATGGTCTGCCGCATGAAGCCGGGCGCGCTGTCGGGCGTCTGCTGCCAGCTGAACATGACGGTCGAAGCCGCGATACGGCGCAATTGCTCACTGACCGACTGCCTTGTCTTGCCGCCCGGTGCCACGCCGATCCGTTCCAGGAAGGCGTTCATGGTCCGGCCCACCTCAACCTCGCGGCTGCCGGTGCGGATTGCCTGGGTTTGCAGATACAGCATTACCAGACGCGCATGTGCGCCGAACGGCACGCCGACCTTCACCACCTCACTGCGCGTCTTGCCCGGCAAATGGCCTGGACTGATGGTCAAGGTGACCTGACCCATTTCGCGCTGCCAGACGGCATCGTCGCTGACGCGCTTGTGTGGCAGAGCGGTGAATGCCCAGCCTGTATAGGCCCAGCCCAAATCCTCCCGCTCGCCGGCCATGACTTCGGCGGCGATGTCGACGAGATGTTTCTCGTCCGGGTCGGCATACAGCTTGGCGTTATCCTTGCCGTGCTGCCGGATGAGCTGATGTATTGTTCCCATAGCCTGCAAGATTACCCGGCCTTTTCCCGAATGCAATCGGGACTCTACTCGCGCTAGCTATTAGAAAGGCTTTTAGATTCTAACTTATAGTTATGCGAGTAGAGTCCCGGGGATAAGTCCGAGTCGCGCGAGTAGAGTCCCGAAGGGGCGCGAGTAGAGTCCCGGGGACAGAATCGGCCTGTGAATTTTCCAGGCGGCGCCTTGTTTTCTTTTGGCCCCCGAATCGCGGCGACGGGGATGGGGGCGCGAGTAGAGTCCCGACAGGTCCGGCAACGTCGGACTTGGTGAAGCAAGGCCTGTTGGGGGACAATGGCGCCCCGTCTTCGCAAGCATGACCCCCATGGACCTCTCCACCCTGCTCCAAAACGATCCCCTGCTGGTATCGTTCGATGTGTTCGACACGCTCCTGCTGCGCCGGGTGGAACCGCCTTCGGCCCTGTTCGAGCGGGTGGGGCAACGGGCGGCGACCGTCGGTCTGGTCGACCCGTCACTGTCGCCTGCCCTGTTCCGTCTGGCCCGGCAGGAGGCAGAGAAACGGGCCCGCGCCAAGGTGAAGGGTGCAGAGGTGGATCTGGCCGCCATCCATGCCGAACTGGCGCTGGGCGACCCGGCGGCCCTGGCGGCGCTGGAACTGGCGGTGGAGGCGGAGATGGTTTTCGCCAATCCCCTGCTGCTGCCCGTGCTGACGGGGCTGGCCGGGGCCGGCATTCCCGTGGTGCTGCTGTCCGACATGTATCTGGCGCCGGACGATCTTGCCCGCCTGCTGGCCGGGGCCGGGATCGGGTCGGACCTCTACCGCCGCCTCTATGTCTCCAATGCCGAAGGTGTGTCCAAGGCGGGGGGCGGCCTGTTCGCGCGGCTGCTGGCCGACCATCCCGACATTCCGCCCGCCCGTATCCTGCATCTGGGCGATGATCCGCTGGGCGATGTCGCCATGGCGCGGGCGGCGGGCCTGCGCGCCTTTCATTATGTGCCGGGCCCTGGTCTGGCGGCCCTGCGGGAGCGTGAAAGGGCCGTGGCGGGTCTGGGTTGGGATGGCTGGGACGGGCTGGCCCCCCGCCGGGCGGCAGCCCTGGCGGGGCTGGATGATGCGCCCGGCGATGCCCCTGCTTTGGAATTCGGCGCCCTGGTCCTGGGCCCGGCTGTGGTCGAATATTGCCGCTGGCTGGTGGCCGAATGCCGCCGGCAGCAGATCGCCCATATCGCGCCGCTGATGCGGGAGGCGGCCCTGTTCGCGCCCCTGCTGTCCGACATCATCGCCCGCACGGGCGGCGGCATCAGGGTGACGCCCCTGTTCGTGTCGCGTCAGGCGCTGCTGCCGCTGGACCTGGCGCAGATCGACATGGCGGCGGCCCGCCGCCTGCTGGAAACCCGCCCGCACCTGCCCTGGGACCGGCTTCTGACCCTGGCTGGCGGCGCCGTGCCGGATGACCTTGCCCCCTGGGCGGGCCTGACCCTGGAACAGCTGCTGGCGACCCCCGCCGCCGGTCCGGCCCTGGCCTTGTTCGATGATCCGGCCCTGCGCGCCGCGGCCGCCGCACAGGCTGCACAGACGCGGCAATTGCTGCTGGATTACCTTGATCCGCTGCTGGGTCGGGACCTTGTCGCCCTGGTCGATCTGGGTGCGCGCGGCAGCACGCCGGCCGCCCTGGTCCGCCTGCTGCCCGACGGGCGGCGGCGCTGCCGGCTTTTCCTGGCCTATGCCGTGGCCGATATTGCCGCCCCCCTGGCCGATGGTATCGCCATCCAGGTCTATGCTGGCCAGGATGCGGCGGGTCAGACCCTGGGCCGCATCCTCTATCGCAGCCCGCAGATCCTGGAACGCGCCCTGACGGGCCTGCACGGCACCACCCTGGGCCATGTCCGCACCGCCCAGGCCCAGGTCGAACCCGTGCTGGCCGATCCGCCGGCGCAAGGGGATGAGCGCCGGACCCTCTCCTTGCTGCAGGAAGGCATCCGCCGCTATGCCGGCCTGATGGCGGCCGCCTGGCCGCCTGAGGCCCCGCCCGTGCCGGGATCAGCGGCCCTGTTGCCGCTGGCCGCTGCCCTGCTGCGCCCCACGGCGGCGGAGGCGGGGCTGCTGGGGGGCCTTGCCTATGATCAGAATGACGGGACGGAGGGGGAGCGGGTGATCTGCGACGCCACGGCCCTGGAAACGGTACGCCCGCTGGCCGGCCTGCGCGAAGGTCCCGTCCTGTCGCTGGCCCTGGGTCTGCGTCCGGCCCTGGCCCCCTGGCCGCAGGGCGCCCTGGTCCGCCATGATCCCGGCATTTTCCAGCGTCCGGCCGATCTGCTGGCCCTGGAGGGCGGGCACGGCCCCGTCTGCCGGGCGCTGCTGGCCCGCCTGCAGGAAGGCGGGATCGCCCGGTTCGGCATCCTTGCTGTGGGGGGGGAGGGCGGGATGGCCCCCGACTTCATCCGCACGGCCCGCGCCGCAGGGCTGGAGCCGGCGGCCTATGCCGACCTGATGGAGCATCTGACGCCCCCGCCCCTGTTCCACGGCGTACCCGTGCAGCCTTTGGCGGCGATGCGGGGGGCGGGCCTGCCCCTGGTGCTGGTCACGCTCGGCTATGCCTCCCGGCTGGCGGCCCTGATGCGTGAAGGACCGGGAGGCACCCCGCCCCTGATCGCCCTGCTGCCGCCCTGAACCCATTCACCTAACATTGGAAAATCCAATTCTAGGCCTCTAGCATCCATTCGAATGGGCTTCCAGCTAAACATTGTTCTATTTCACTATAATTCTCCAAAACTTGGCGGAGATTGTCTTTCGTCTGTTTAACGTGAACGGGCTTGAAGGGGGGGAAAGTCTCCAGACCCAACAGACCACATATGGATTGGCGCGCATATGCTGAGATGGCGCCGTCCGCATCGAACAAGCTTTCATATGTGAGATTAAGTCGATGGCGTGCCCGGACGAGCGAGTTTTCGATCAATGATGTCTGTTCCGCCGCCTCTGTTAGGTGTGCAATGAGGTTCTGTGTATCAAGCCGGAAGCTATGGACCCGGATGGCATCGACATCATGCGTATGCCAGACCTTGTTGAGGTTAGCGATCTGGCTGGAAATCAGCCCCTTTAAGATGTTATTACGCTTTAGATGAATCACAGGAATATCATTCTTATAAAGAAATCTTATGAATCCGGGTGTTCCCCCCGGATTCTGACAGAAATCATTTAGATGATGAGTGCTATTATATTTAACATCAATAATTGCAATGCGATCACGTGATCTGCTTTTAACATACTCTAGATATTCCTGGAATATATTTAAATTTGAATCTGGCAGGGAATTCCGTAAATCCTGTCGTACTTTTTCCAAGTAAAATGTAAAATAATTCATGTCGTGGCCGATATGACCATCATGAAATATTTCAAAGAAATATCGCAGACGAGGATGTTGGTTGAATATGCTGCCAAGTGCGCTAGTTCCTGAGCGTTGGTTGGCTATCAAGAAGCAGATACTCATCAGTCGCTCCGACTAGCAGAGATAATTTCTTACCGATCATTCTGTTGTGTATCATAATTCTAAGATGGACCTCCACTATGGTAGTGATGCTAGGTCCGATGCTGATATGCTGAGGGCATAACAGCCCGGCGAATGGACAGGCTCTATCCATGCGGTTTCCAGATTTCTACGTCATTGGTCCCCACAAGACCGCCACGACATGGCTTTACAACGTGTTGGCCGAGCATCCTCTGATTTCCAGGGGCTACCTGAAGGAAACCTTCTATTTCACGGAAATCTACGAGGGGCAAAACCGTGCTTTTGCTCGCCGGATGCGGCTGCGGGCCCTCCAGGATGCCATTGGCGAGCAACTGGCGGGAACAGGTGTAATAGACCAGCGTCGGCTGGACGTGCTGGCCACCTATGGTCTGCCTGACAGCCCCACCGACGCCGCCTATGCCGCTCTTTATAATGGGGCCAGCCCGGATAAACTCGTGTTTGACTGTACGCCCAGCACTCACCGCATCAGTGTAGATGGTATTGAGCATTTGAAAAGGCTTTCGCCACAGGCGAAGATCGTCATCATTTTGCGCAATCCGTTGGATCGTCTCGTCTCGATGATCGGCCATCGCTTGGCTGCCCATAGCCTATCGACTGGTACAAAGGAAATAACGACGGAAATGACGGCTGCGGCCTTTCGGCATGTGGCTAATTTGGAGGATTACCATTCCTGGATGCCGCGTTGGCACCAAGCTTTCTCCTCCGAAAACCTGCATTGTAGCTTCTTTGAGGATCTGCATGACGGTCAACGCGGGGTAGATGCTTTGTGTGCCTTCCTGGGTGTGGATCCGCGGTTGGCAATCTTCCCCTCCATCGGTGACGTTATTGGGGCCCGCTCTATCCGCTGGCAGCCCGACCCTGAAATGCTGGCTGCGTTGTACCGTCTGGCGCGTCCATCGCTGGACTACTTGGCTGAAAAGGTTGGGGGCCATGCTTTGCGTTGGCGTCAGGAGGCTGCGACGGTCTACGCGACTAGGTGAGTCTGGTCCAGCATGGTACAAACATAACCATCGCCCAGGAGAAGAGACAAGCTATGTCCGATACCGTTTTGTCCGAAGCTCGGATCGCTGGCTGGCGCCAGGCTATCCAGGAGGACATTCAGGTAAATTACAGCCTGGCCATGGCCATCTCTATCTTCCGGATTCAGGAAGCCGCCACTGCTCTTTCTTGGCTGAATAAGGCAGGAGCGAGCATACCGCATCCTGCTTTGACATATGCCAAGGCCAAATTGCTTGAGGCAACAGGCCAGCATGCCGCGGCGACGGCTGTGAAACTGCCAGCTGATGCCTTGCCCGGCGCCATAGTGGAGTGGTGTCGGCTGCATCTGGACAGTCCCGGTATCCCGGTCGCAATCGCTTTAGACGTTCACGAGCAGGCGATCATGGAACTGGGTACAGAAGAGTGGACAGCGACGAGCCGGGCTTTGCTGACCGTCGAGATGGGGTGTCTGCGCTGGCGGTTGAATCAGCAGGCAGAGGCGATCAAGGATTGGGGACTGTTGCTTGGTGATGCTGCCCTGCCCGCTTTCGCCAGTACTCCAGAGGTGCTGACCGCTATGGTCAAGGGGATGCGTCTGCTGGGGCAGGGTGGCCATTGGAACTTGGCCTTGAAAGGCATGACCAGGGCTTTGGAAGCAGTGGTTGAGGTCAGTATTCCTGATCAGCAATTCTTTGACTTGGCTGTAAAATTGATACGCGATGCGTACCGGTTGGCGCCAGATCAATGCCCTTCAGGCGCTTTGGCTGGATTTTTCCCTTTGCTGAGGCCCTCCGAGGCTATGAGCGTGGAGCAGCTTCTATGGTTTTCCAGTAGTTTCTTCACCTCTGGCTACCTGGATTTGGCGGATCAGGCAGCCATGATTGCCGCGGATAAGGCGCCCGACAGAGCTGACATCAAGGGCACCTTGGCTAATATCCTGGTTGCGCGCGGCCAACTGGCTGAGGCAATCGCCTTTTTGTCTGAGGTCGTGGCGGCCCACCCTGGCGAACTGTTGTTGCTGGGCCGTCTGGCTGCTGTTCTCTTCATCGCAGGCCGCCATGAAGAAGCGGCAGGAGCCTTTCAACAATGCACCGCTCTGCCAGGGTCTGCGACGCTGCGTGCGCGGACGTTGGCCGAGTATGGGCTTTTTCTGATCGCGACAGGAAAGGACAGTCGGGGTCTGGAAGTCTGTCAAGCTGCTGTTGACCTGAATGCGTCGCCCCTGACTTGTGCCCATCTTGGCTATGCACTGTTTGCGGCAGGTCAATTTGAAGAGGCCGTCATGGTCCTGGATTGTGCCATCGCACAGGCTGGGTCGTCGCCAGCCGCCTTATTGTCGAGGGGGCTGTTGCGTCTGTCCAGGGGCGAGGCCGGAGACGATTTTGCTGTTATCCAGGAACGGTTTCCCCCGTACATGATCCGCCTGGCTGCATGGCAACGACCCAGGCATCTCGAAATGGCGCGCCATCATATCAATGCACTTACCCTTGATCAGATATCACCTGCTACGTGAAGGCGCAGACGATGGTTCCAATTTACCTGCATGTCGGATACCCGAAGACCGGGACAACGACCTTGCAAGCCCACCTGTTTCCCAAACATCCAGAGATTGATTATATTGGAAAGTACATCCCGAGCCTCGGATACGAGACCCAGAATATCGGATATCTGATCAACCACATCATTTCTGCAAATGGAATGCGCTTTGACAGGGAAGCTTGCAGATCTCTGAAGTCCATATTGGACGAGCGGCGGCACACCAGCCAAGCCAAAGCTATCATTATATCGACAGAATCCTTCCTGCATGTTGCAGGCACTGATTTTGAGATCCTGGCTCGTCGTATTCTGGAAGCTTTCGCACCTTGCCGTATCATGGTGTCGCTCCGCGAGCAGGTTGACTTGTTGCTATCTTTCTACCGGACTCATGGAAAATATGGACAGTATGTCTTTGTCCATAAGGAGCAATCCGAGCCACTGTCCTTTCCAATCAGTTTCGACAGTTGGCTGAATATCAATATGCGCACCATAGATCGTAATATACCTGGTATTCTTTATTATGATAAAGTGGATCGTATTCTTCAGAATAACTTTAGCAGTGAGGATTTTAAGTTTTTCCTGTATGAAGAAATGCGTGACGATTTTGAGGCTTATGTTGGATCGCTTTCCCGTTTCTTGGGTATAGATGCAGCTATGTCCTGGGATATTCTGCGGGGACGGCATGAGAATCCCAGCACCTTGCAGAACGGACAGATACTGGATGGCCGAGGGGAAAGCAGACTGTATCTCTCTCCTGTGCTTGCTGACGCGAAACACGTGGCAGCAGACGCTTCCATTCGCCTGAATCCTAGCCGGGTGGCCGAAATTCGTGCGCTCTATGCCGATAGCAATCGTCGCTTGGCGCGGCATGGACATCTTGCCCTGGAGCGGTATGGTTACGCCCTGTAACCAAGAATGCATGACTGGAACCAAAGTCACCGATGAGCAACGCCGCCGATCAGACCGCCCGTCTTTTGACCCTCACCCGTATCGAACCGGAGCAGGGGTGGTGCGCCCGGACCACCCTTCCAGGCTGGGTTGGGAGAGGAGATCACTTGGCGGCCCCCCTGGCATCCGTGCTGCGGTTGTTTGAGAATGGGGAAGAGATCGGGCCGGGTCATGCCATGCATGATGGGATTCGTACTCTGGGTGGGGGACGATATTCGCACTGGGAGGGAGCCTTGTTCTTTTCCGCCAGCGATAGCAGCAATCCAGCTGACAATGGGCGGCTTTACCAGGCACTGCTCCCCCCTCCTGGTCTCATGTCCTCCCTGCAATCCCTGCTCGCAGCCAACGCGACAGCCGCTCTGACCGAAGTCGCACGTCATACGATCTTGTCGGCGGCTGCCGGGATCATTGATCCAAGTTTCATCCTCCCCGACCACGGCCGGCGCCTTGAAGGCGACGCGGGGTTTCGGGCTGCCTTCCATAGGTTCTTTCCAGACCAGATCAATACGATGGATCGCAAGTACGCCGTGTGGCAATTGGCACAGCTGGTTCGCCCGCTGCAGGGCGATATGGTGGAAATTGGGTGCTACACCGGTGCCACATCTTGGTTCTTGGCTGACCAGATCGCGCGGGGAGACCGGGAAAGGTCACTCCACCTGTTCGATTCATTCGAAGGTCTGTCCCGGCCCGGTGAGCAGGATGGCAGCTATTGGCAAACTGGGGCTCTACGTACCGGGGAAGACGTCGTCCGACGCAATCTGGCCGAATTTCCCTTTGTTCACTTGTACCCGGGCTGGGTCCCGGATCGGTTCGGTGACGTAGCCGACCGCCGCTTTGTTCTGGTCCATATTGATGTCGATCTTTATCAGCCCACCCGGGACAGCGCCGCCTTCTTTTATGACAGGTTGGTCCCCGGTGGCCTGATGATTTGCGACGATTACGGATTTAACAGCTGTCCAGGTGCCACCGCCGCATTAGACGAGGTGATGTCGGACAAACCGGAGCCGATCATCAACCTGCCGACGGGTGGTGCCTTCATTATCAAGCAGCCATAGCTCACATTTTATTGATGCTCATCTTCGGTCCCGGCTTTCATGCGATACCCAGCTCGTTCCGATAGCGGTCAACCATCATAGGATGCGCGTGGTAGGCATTGGTAAAGCCACTGGCGACCAACGCCTGCAGTATCTGCGAGAAATAGACGCTGGCCGTAATGACCGGCATGGCGGGGTCTGCTGAGGCAAGGAATGCCTCTGGCGACTGGATGGTGATCCCTTCCAGGCTGCCTGTGCGTCGCTTATCAACCAGAGTGGCCACTTGTATTCCTGCCTCCCCCAGCAAAGGCAGCAGCCGCTCTCCTAATATGCCCAGTCCCCAGAGCGCAACCGGGCGTGATGTATCAATATCCGCCAAGCTGGTCGGAATTTTGAAACGGCTTGCCAGATCGCAGGCTGGAGCATGGGCTCCACGCCCGAAGACATACTCGGTGTTTGCCTCTCCTGTTGAGATGTTCTGTAACTGGAACCCGTTTTTGCGACAGAAGACGTCGAGGATTTCCGAAACCCGCGTGAATTCCATCGGCCAGCCGCCCAGCCAGTCCCGGACGTCCGTATAAAGGTTCATCCCTCGACTATGTTTATAGTCAGCCATGGTCCTGAACAGACCCAGCATGTTTGAGAGCTTCCCCCCACAAATGGTATTCTTTATATAGTTATACTCCATTATATAACGCTGAAGTAATCCAGATTTATTATATTTTTGTTTGATGTCCAGCCAGTGTTGTGGGCCAGGATTTACATATACATCGCTGTCATAGAGAGCAATATAGAAGATTCCATCATTGGATACACGGCGGATCGCATTGTCAATTGCGTGCCACTGGCTGCCCGTATGATGCAGTACCCCCCAGGAATATACGAAATCAAACTGGCCAAGCCCTTCCATGAAAGTCTGATCTAGTACGCTGCCCTGCAGGATCTTCCAATTCTGAGGAGAGCCAACCTTTTCATGCAGCAGGCGTGTGGTTGCTACGGAGTTCGGATCATAATCGAAGCTCACCACCTCATGGGCTCCGGACTGCCAAGCCGCAAGGGAGTGCAGGCCACTTCCCGATCCAATATCGAGCATTCGCAGGCCCGTAAGATCCGAGCGGCCCAGGAAGGACAGCATATGCTGACGGGAAATCTCGATCTTCTCCTCGTCGAAATGCAGATCTATGTACCGCTTCCAGTTCTTTCCGAACTCGTAACGGTCAGGCGTGTCTTGTACGGTCATTGTCTGGACTCGACGCAGCATAGGGACCCCACCGGGGATGCGGCGATCATGTCAGGGGGGCGTGCTTCCAGCAAAGCAATTTTGCCGGTATTGAGGAGAGTAGCCCTATCTGCCAGGCAACAAGTACGATAGGCCGATCAGCCTGATCGGACAGGCAAACGGGAGTGTTGATGGATGTGCGGGATTGCTGGGCTATTGGACCTTTCAGGCCGCCGCGACCCTGGGCAGAGCCGAGAAACAGTTCGCAGGATGCTGGGAGCGATCCGCCATCGGGGCCCTGATGACAGTGGTATTTGGGTCAGCGGCGATGGGCGTTGTGTGTTGGGCCAGCAGCGTCTCAGCATCATCGACCTATCGGCGGCTGGACATCAGCCTATGGTGGCCAATGGGGGGGGGCATGCCATCACCTTTAATGGTGAAATCTACAATTATCAGGAACTACGTGCCGATCTGGCTGCCAGTGGCGTACAATTCCAGGGCCGGTCAGATACGGAGGTGTTGCTGTCGGGTCTAGTCCGTGATGGCATTAGTTATATAAATCAGTTGGATGGGATGTTTGCCTTTGCCGTCTATGTGGAAGCGCGGGGTGAGCTTATATTGGCGCGCGATTTTTTTGGTGAAAAGCCTCTATACTATGTTTTTCACAATGATATTTTTGCCTTCGCATCTGAATTGCAGGCGTTTGAATTCCTGCCAAACTTCAAGCGTCGCATCTCCCGTCAGACGATCGCAGAGTTCCTGCAGTTCCAATATGTACCGGCGCCGAATGCCTTCTATGATGGCTGTCGCAAGCTGCCGCCGGCTCATAGCATGGTGGTGTCCGCAGGCGGCCTATCTGTGCCAAAGCGTCATTACAGTTTCACAACTGGTGAACATGAAGAGGATGACCGCTCCCTGGACGAGCGTGCTGATGAGTTGGAGGATATTCTGCTGCGCAGCCTTCGGCGCCGGCTGATCAGTGATGTGCCTTTAGGTGCTTTCCTTTCAGGCGGGGTCGATTCCTCCACAGTGGCGGCCTTGGTTACCCGGCGCCTGGGACAGCCACTGGCAACATTCTCCATGGGGTTTGCTGACGCGCCGGACAGCGAGCATCTAGAAGCACATGCCATCGCTCGGTACTTGGGCACTGATCATCATGAGCAACTTCTGTCATTGCCGAATCCTGAGGAAGTTGCTTGCATCGCGGCTAACCTCGACGAGCCCAATGCAGACAGTTCATGCCTGCCGACCTTTCTTCTGTCTGGTTTCGCCCGCGCCCGCGTCACCGTTGCCATATCTGGTGATGGGGGAGACGAGATGTTCGGAGGATATGGCCGCTATTTCGACTGTCAGGAAGCTACGGCCCTCAATCGGGACAGGATTGAAGCTGGAACTTGGCATGTCGGCCAGGATTATTATGCAGGCCGGCTGTTGATCTTCCCAGACCGGGAACTGCGGGCCCTTATGGGAAACGATCCTGATCCCGTATCGGCCAGGGTCTGGGAACTGCGCCAGCAGATTGATAATGACCAGCGCCCCCTGCTGAATGTCCTGCGTGAGCAGGACGTCAATAATTACATGCCCGGCGCTGTTCTGGCTAAGGTAGACCGGATGAGCATGCGTCACGGGCTGGAGGTTCGTACACCTTTCCTATCGCCGGAGCTGGGGCGCTTCGCGCAGGCATTGCCGGTCCGGTCGCTGGCGGAGGGGCGGGCGGGTAAGCTGGTTTTGCGTCGGCTTGCTGCCCGGTATTTGCCTCAGGACTGGATGATGCGTCCCAAGAAGGGGTTTGGTATGCCCGTCTACGGTTGGGGTGAGCAGCGGTTTCGTCCCTATGTCCGCTCGCTCTTGCTGTCGCAGGATTGCCGACTGTCCGCCTGGATTGATCCACAACAGTTGCGGAACTATTGGAACGGGGCCGGTGAGCAGGCCTCCTTCTACCAGCTCTGGGCCTTGGCTGTTCTTGAACATTGGCTGCGCTTGCATGAAGGGGTGCCAGCATGACGTGTCTGCTTGAAGGCGAAGAACTCCAGGCGGCCTATGCAGATTTCCTGGCAGGGCGAGTGCAGTTGGTTGGATGGGGATGTATCGCTCCATTCCCCTATTACTTCCTGACCAGTCCTCTGATCCCCGACAGGATGATTGATGTCGATCCCGGCAAATGGGGTCGACTCTTCTGCGGTCTGCCTACAGCCGGACCTGCGTCCCTGGCAGAGCTATCGGCAGCCGATACGGTCATCATGATCTACCCCATCTATGCCCCCGATGTCGTAGCTCAGATTCTGTCTCAGATCAGTCGAATGGGAGCCTATCGTGTGATCCCGCCTTTCGACACGGCCCGTCATTTCCACTTGCTGAACCCGCTGTTAGAACCGTTCCGGCAACAACCCGGCCTTCCCCGTGGAGAGCGGTTGGCGCGAGCGATTGAGCGGTGCGACCGACCGTCCTTCTTCACGGCTGACAGGCTGGTGGATGCCATTGCACAGACACGCCTTCACAGCCGGTTCGTCGGCTCTGCTGTTTCGCGCCGCGCGCGCCTGTTCATTGGCCGCATACAGCCAGGTGGAGCAGAACGCCAGTTATCCTATCTGGCACAGGGTCTGGCACAGGCTGGTTGGGATAGCGCTGTCCGGACCTTTGCGCCACCCCTGCCGGGGGCAGAGTCCTATCTGGGCATAGGGGAAGAGACAGTAAATCAGGTGTTACCCTCGGCCAGGGCCTTTCTGTCTCCAGAACAGACCCCGGATGGCCTGCCCACGGATATCGCGCCTATCGGCCAAGTGCTCGGCTTGTTGCCGATTGATGCCATGCATCATGTTGCGATCGCCTATCGCAGCCTGATGCAGGATCGCCCCGTCTTAGTGATCAGTTATCTTGACCTCGTCAATATCCCTGTCGCGATCGCAGCGCTACTGGCTGGGGTGCCTCACATTCTCGTTTCTGGTCGGAATTTGAACCCGACCCATTTCCCTAATCACTATGCCAGTGCCGAAACCTGGCTGAAGACCTGTTACGAGGCGCTTCTGCGCTTTCCGGAGGTAAGGCTGTCAGCCAATAGCTCTGCTGGTGCGCAGAGTTACGAGGAATGGCTCAGTCTGCCCGCAGGCGGTGTTGTCACTGTACCTAATGGCCTGCCTGACGGCATGCTGCCGCCGCTGGCCCCAGAGACGCGAACCCAAATCCGGGAAAGGCTAGGCATTCCAGCGGCAGCAGCTTTAGTCGTCGGGGTATTCCGGCTTGCCGACGAAAAGCGGCCCTTGCTCTTCGTGGAAGTGGCCAGTCTGCTGCTGGCAGCCCATCCGGAAGCACATGTCGCCCTGATTGGCGATGGACCCCGTCGTAACGATGTGGAGACGGCCATCGCGGGGTTCATGGATGGGGTAAGCGACCGCTTCCACTTGGTGGGAGCACGATCGGACGCCACCGACTATCTTGGCGCTGCTGATCTCGTCCTGCATACGGCCTGGGCAGAAGGGCATCCTAACGTGTTGATGGAGGCGCAACTCCTCGGTCGCCCTATTGTCTGCACGGCCTCTTATGGGACAGCAGAATGCCTTTACCCTTGCGCGTCCATCAGGGTACTGGAAACAGATCAGGCAGCTCCGCTGGTGCAGGAAGCGCTATCAATTCTGGCTGATCCTGAACAGGCTGCCATAGCGGCCCGCTCTGCACGATTCTGGTTGTTCGAGCACTTCTCGATCCGTCAACTGGTCACCAACAGTCTGGCAGCGGCCGGTGTCGATTTGCAAACCTCTCAGACTCCAGTGTAAGCTGGTATGCGGCAACGCCTGTCCCGGCGATAGATGTGTCAATAATGGAAGTTCTAAGAATGACCAAAATCCGGAATCCCCATTTCGACGATAATCGTGTTGTCTGGTCTGATGAGTATAGCGGACAATATATGCCGATCCATTATGATGTGCAATTCGATGATCAATGGCGTTTATTCTTAGAAAGAGCGGTCGGATTTCATGATCATACGGGTGTAGAGATTTCTGACGATTTCATTGATGACCGTATATTCGAACTCACCGGTGTGCGAGACTATCTGGCTACTCGCAAAGGAGTTTCTCGGTCAGAGCAGAATCGGGATATCGGTGGCCGCCTTTATCTGGAGCCGAAATTTCCGATAACATATTTCGAGGGTAAGCGCTGTCTGGATATTGGCTGTGGTGCGGGTCGCTGGACCAAGACCCTGAAGTCACTGGGTGGCCAGGTAAAATCCACGGATGTCTCCCGGCATGGTCTGGAATCGACCCGACGTGTCAATGATGATGTTGAAGCTCTCAATCTGTTTGACATCATAGACAAGCGTCCTGATCTGCATGGGTTTGCTGACTTCACCCTATGCTGGGGTGTGCTGATGTGTACCCATGATCCCTACCGGGCATTTCAGAACGTGGCAGCAACGGTGCGACCGGGCGGCGAATGTTACATTATGGTCTATGCACCGACTTATCACGCATCCGATTTCGTATTGAGCACGCGGCGGCGTTTCCATCAGCAAGCCCGCAGCAACGAAGAGAAGCTGGCCTTCGCCTATGAGATCTCTGACGTGCCCGAAAATGCAATCAACCTTCTCGACATGTTGAACACGTTCTACAATTGGGTCATCCCCCAGGAAGTGGCTGTGGGGTGGTTCGAGAGGAATGGATTCGAAGATGTCATTGTACTGAATCGGAATGAGCCCCATAATTGCGGTTGGCATATCAAGGGTCGCAAGAAGTATTAACGGCTATGTTGAGGTGGCTCTGCCGAGATCATGAGCGACCTTGGGATTGTGGAGACGCAAACCACCAGCCTTTCTTATTTGACGCTTGGTCAGCAGCCTATCGCCGCCGCCGTTCCCAAGCCAGTGCATGACTTGCGATTTGATCGAGGTTATCCAGGCGCGGGCGCCAGCCCAGCAGGTCGCGCAGCCGGGTGCTGTCGGCCACCAGTTCGACCGGATCACCGGCGCGGCGCGGGGCCTCAACCTTCGGCAGGGGCTGCCCTGCGGCGCGTCCCACGGCTTCGGCCACCTGGCGCACGGAATAGCCGCGCCCATAGCCGCAATTCAGTACCAAGCTGTCCCCGCCTTGTTCCAGATGTTCCAGGGCGCGGACATGTGCGTCGGCCAGATCGCTGACATGGATATAGTCGCGGATGCAGGTCCCGTCCGGGGTGGGATAATCACTGCCGAAGATGCTCAGCGCCTCGCGCCGGCCCAATGCCGTCTCGCAGGCCAGCTTGATCAGATGAGTGGCGTTCGGGGTTACCTGCCCTGCCCGCCCGTCTGGATCGGCACCGCCCACGTTGAAATAGCGCAAGGCGATATAGCGGAAGGCCTGATGTGCCGCTGCCACATCGACCAGCATCTGTTCCGTCATCAGCTTGGACCACCCATAGGGGCTGACTGGAGCGACCGGGGTCTGTTCGGTCACCATCCGGGTCGGCGGATTGCCATAGACGGCGGCCGTGGAGGAGAAGATGAAGCGCCCCACCCCGGCCTTGATACAGGTCTCGATCAGGCTGCGGCTGGCGGCTGTGTTGTTCCGGTAATATTTCAGGGGATCGGCCACGGATTCCGGCACGATGATCGAGCCGGCGAAATGCATGATTGTGCCGATGCGGTGATCGCGCAGCAGGGCGCCCGTCCGGTCAATATCGGCGACATCCCCCACGATCAGGGGCACATCGGCGGGGATCAGGCGCCTGTCGCCCGTGGACAGATCGTCCAGAACCACGACTGCGCGGCCCGCCGCCCGCAGTGCCAGAACGGCATGGCTGCCGATATAGCCCGCACCGCCCGTGACAAGCACCGTATCCATATTCAATTCCTGGCTTCTGGGGGTTGCTACCATGCAGCATCCTGTTCGACCTTGGGAAGGGGCTGCTGTTCAGTTAATCCTTCCTATCAAGATGATATCAGAAAGCTACATAATTGATTTTAAAAGCCTCGGCGCTTTGCTGAGTCGCCCCGCTCTTTCCAATAAATGGCGCCTGCCCTGAATGCCTGGATTGGGAGGACGTTCCCCCGCAGCCTTGATCGGAACCGAGTTCCTGGCATGGCAGCTTGAGAGCCGATATGATCTCCTGACGCGAAGAAGACGGCACTGATACTGTGCATGCCGGGCAACGTGCGGAGATAAAAATGTCAGGGTCATGGGAGCTTGTGCATTTCCCGATCGTCAGCGATCGGCGCGGGAACCTGACCTTCATCGAAGGCGGCAGCACGATCCCGTTCGATATCAACCGCGTCTATTATCTTTATGATGTGCCTGGCGGTGCGCATCGCGGTGGCCATGCCCACAAGGAGCTGCACCAGGTCGTGATCGCCGTCAGCGGCAGTTTCGACATCCATCTGAACGATGGCAGGCGCCAGCAGACCGTGACGCTCAACCGTTCCTATTATGGCCTCTACATGCGCAACATGGTTTGGCGGGAACTCCATAATTTCTCGTCCGGAGCCTGCTGTGTGGTGCTGGCCTCCCACCATTATGACGAGGCGGATTACATCCGCGATCTTGACGAGTTCCTTTTCAAGGCAACAGGCGAACGACCTGAATGAGCATTCCTTTTTATGATCTGACCGCAGGTCATGCGGAAATCCGGTCAGAACTGGATGCGGCCATAGCGACCGTGCTGGGTGCGAGCCACTATATCATGGGCCCGCAGCTGGAAGCGTTCGAGGCGGAGTTCGCCGCCTATTGCGGTGTGCGCCATTGCATCGGGGTCTCTGACGGGCTGGCGGCCCTGACCTTGAGCCTGAAGGCGCTGGGGATCGGCAGCGGGGACGAGGTGATCGTGCCCAGCCATACATTCGTGGCGACCTGGCTGGCGGTTTCCGCCGCCGGTGCCACCCCTGTGGGGGTGGAGCCTGATCCGGCCAGCTTCAATATCGATCCAGCCAGGATCGAGGCGGCCATCACGCCGCGTACCCGCTGCATCATCCCCGTCCATCTCTATGGCCAGCCGGCGGATATGGTCGCCATCAATGCCGTCGCCGCCCGTCACGGGCTGGCTGTGCTGGAGGATGCGGCCCAGGCGCATGGCGCCACGGTCGCCGGGCGGCCTGTCGGGGGCATGGGGACCCTGGCGGCCTTCAGTTTCTATCCGACCAAGAATCTGGGCGCCCTGGGCGATGGCGGTGCTGTCGTGACCAATGACGATCAACTGGCGCATCGCCTGCGCCTGCTGCGCAACTATGGCTCCACCATCAAATACCAGCATGAGATCCTGGGTACGAATTCGCGCCTGGACGAAATGCAGGCCGCCATCCTGCGGGTCAAACTGCCCCGGCTCCCGGCCTGGAACCGGCAGCGCAAGGCGCTGGCGGCGGAATATACCCGCCTGCTGGCTGACTGCCCCTCGGTTGCGGCCCCCGTGGTCCGTCCGGGAATGGAAAGCGTCTGGCATCTGTACGTGGTCCGGGTACGCGGTTCCCGCGATGATCTGGCCCGTCATCTGAAGACGCAGGGCATCCAGACTCTAGTGCATTACCCCTGTGCCCCCCACCGGCAGCCAGCCTATGCTTCGCTCGACCTGCTGGAGGGAACCTTCCCCATTGCTGAAGCCATGGCATCCGATGTGCTGAGCCTGCCTTTCTGGCCGCAGATGCCACTGACGGCGGCGCGGGTTGTCGTGGACGCGATCACCGGCTGATGCAGACCATAGCTTATAGTTGCATATTTTCTGAAATTCTAAATCATTAGAGCTGGTACCCCGTGACCGGACAGTGAACCGCTCTGGGTTTGCCGGAGGCTCCCACTCCTGAGTAGGATGGAGCATCATGAGCAAGACGACGAACAAGTTTTCCCCTGAGGTACGCGAGCGCGCGGTGCGGCTGGTATTGGACAATGAGGGCCAGCACTGCTCACGGTGGCAGGC